>NZ_CP085839.1:946093-1261457 GCF_020715565.1 Nocardioides sp. Kera G14
GTTCACTCATGCGCCGGACGCTAGGGCCGCTGTGACGGCAGTCACAGTCTTGTGATCGATGCGGACGTTGAACCCACAAGCCCCGTTGTGCGCATAGTGCTCACGCGGTGGCGTGAACCTAGACTGCCGTTCGTGTTACGCCCGTCACATCGGCGCTGGACCTTCAGCGCCAGGAACGTCGCCTTCCTCGTCGGGCTCCTCCTCGCCGTGGTCCTCCTCCTGCTTGCCGGCGGGACGCTCGTGCTCCGCCACGACCTCTCGCAGGAGTACGAGGAGCGCGCGCTGGCGATCGCGAGGAGCGTCGCGCAGGAGCCGGGACTGGCGGATGAGGTCCGCGGCGGCGGGCCGACGGTCGACGGGCCGGTGCAGCGCGCCGCCGAGCGGGTCCGACGCGGCACGGGTGCGCTGTACGTCGTCGTCACCGACCGTCGCGGCGTCCGGTACAGCCACCCGAACGAGGACAACGTCGGCGAGCTGGTGAGCACCAGTCCGGATGCGGCGCTGGCGGGGAGGGACGTCGCTCTCGTCGAGCGCGGGACCCTCGGGATGTCCGCCCGCGGCAAGGTGCCCTTGCGCACCGACGACGGCCGCATCGTGGGAGAGGTCAGCGTCGGGATCTCGATGGGCGCCGTCAACGCCCGCACCCGACAACTGCTCCTCGTGCTGGGGCTGGTCGCCCTGGGCGCCCTCGCGGTCGGTGTCCTGGGAGCGGTCTCGCAGGGCCGTCGGCTGCGGCGTACGACGCTCGGGCTCGAGCCCGAGGAGATGGCCGACCTCGTGCGCGAGCACGCCGCCGTGCTCGGCGGCATCCGCGACGGCATCATCGCCGTCGACGCACACGGGCGGGTGACCGTCGTCAACGGCGAGGCACGGCGGCTCCTCGGTGTGGCCCCCGAGCGTGGCGTGAAGCTCAAGCAGGCCGGCCTCCCCGAGGTGATCGAGGCGCTGTTGCTCGTCGAGCCCGCACCGGCCGGGACCACGTGCGTGTTGGGGGACCGTGTGGTCGTCGCCCACCGGATCGCGGTGCGCCGTGACGGCCACGACCTGGGCCACGTCCTGACCCTCCGCGACCGCACGGACCTCGACGACGCCGCACGCGAGCTGGAGGCGACGCGTGCCCTGACCGACGCCCTCCGCGCCCAGCACCACGAGCACCGCAACCGCCTGCACGCACTCGGCGGGCTGCTCCACCTCGGCCACGTCGACCAAGCGGGCCACTACCTCGAGGAGCTGACCTGCGACCTGTCGGGCGCCTCGGGCGTCGGCGAGCCCTACTTGGCGGGACTGCTCGCCGCCAAGGCGGCCCTGGCCTCCGAGGCGGGTGTGCGGATCGACGTCTCCGGTTCGTACGTCGACGGCGTGCTCACCGCCCCGCTCGACGTCGTCACGGTGCTGGGCAACCTGATCGACAACGCCGTGAGGGCGGCCGGGGCCGGTCCGCGCCGACCGGCAGAGGTACACGTGACCGCCGTGTCGGATGGCCGGGACCTCGTGCTGCACGTGGCCGACAGTGGTGACGGCGTACCGCCCGAGGATGTGGGGCGGATCTTCCGTCAGGGCTTCACGACCCGGGAGAGCGGCACGATCGACCACGGCATCGGCCTGTCGGTGGCACGGCTGACGGCACGCGCTCATGGCGGGGACGTCACGCTCGCGGATCCCGGCGGCCCGCTCGCCGGGGCGAGCTTCACCGCGAGGCTGCGTGACGTGCTGGCGCCTGCTCCGCAGGACGAACTCTCGGGAGCGACCCGATGATCCGCGCCCTCATCGTCGATGACGACTTCCGCGTCGCGAACGTCCACGCCGCCCTGGTCGGACAGGTCCCCGGCTTCGAGGTGGTCGGCATGAGTCACTCCGCTGTCGACGCGCTGAGCGCGGCCGCCGAGCTCAGTCCTGACCTGGTTGTGCTCGACGAGTACCTCCCGGACGGCCGGGGGACGGATCTGGCCGGCCGGCTCGGTGCCACGGCCGTGATCCTGGTGACGGCCGCCAACGACGCCCCGACGGTGCGCCGGGCGATGGCGGCGGGGGCGCTCAACGTCGTCGTCAAGCCGTTCCCTCCGGGCCTCCTGATCGCGAAGCTCAACGCCTTCGCCCGGTGCTGGACCCAGCTCGCCGGGGCGGGCGGCCTGTCGCAGGCGGACGTCGACCGCGCCTTCGCGGTCCTGCACGAGGGCGATGCCGCGGTCGCGCCACTGCCGAAGGGTCGCTCTGCGGTCACTGCCGAGGCCGTCGTCGACGCCCTGCGTGCGGCAGGCGAGCCGTTGACCGCGATCGCGGTGGCTGAGTCCACCGGCGTCTCCCGCGCGACGGCGCAGCGCTACCTCTCTGACCTCGCTCGGGCGGGCCGGGTCGACCTCAGGCTGCGTTACGGCAGCACCGGTCGCCCGGAGCACGAGTACGCCTGGCGGCGCTGAGCACTACTCCTCGTCGGTGGTGTTGCCGGAATCTCCCTCGAGCAGCGCCTGCAGGCCGGCGTCGAACTCCTCGTCACTCAGCGCCACGGAGTCGGCACCCTCGCGGAAGCCGAGCGGGTCGTCGAGGTCGGCGGAGGTCGGCAGGAGCGCGGGCGACATCCACACACCGTCGCGCGCCTCGGCGCCCTGGCGGGCGCGGAGCGAGCCCCACAGCGTGGAGGCGTCGCGGAGTCGGCGAGGACGCAGCTCCAGGCCGATGAGTGTCGCGAAGGTCTGCTCGGCCGGGCCGCCCTCGGCACGACGACGACGGAACGCCTCCTGCATCTGGGCAGCCGCGGGCATCCGGCCGGCGGTGGCCTCGGTGACGATCTCGTCGACCCAGCCCTCGACCAGCGCGAGCACGATCTCGAGCCGCTCCTGGGCGGCCTTCTGCGCCGCCGACGGCTCCATTGCGAAGAGGCTCGCATCGCCGATGAGCGACTGCATCGCGGCGGGGTCCATCGGGTTGAGCCCGGAGAGCTTCTCCTCGACATTGCGCTGGATCGCGCTGAGGTCGACCTCCACACCCTGGGCGTAGGCCGTCACGGTGTCGATCACGTGCGAGCGCAGCCACGGCACGCCGGCGAAGAGCCGCTGGTGGGCCGCCTCACGCAGGGCGACATAGAGCAGTACGTCGGCCTCGGTGACTCCTTCGAGGCCCTCGGCGAACGCCTTCACGCTGCCGGTGAGGATGCCCGCCCGGCCCGGGGCGCACAGCGGGATGCCGATGTCGGAGCCGGCGAGCACCTCGCCGGCCAGGGTGCCCAGCCCCTGTCCCGCCTGCTGGGCGAGCATCGCGCCGATCGCCTTGCCCAGGAAGCCGACCATCGGGCCGGCGGCCTGGCGCAGCTCCTCGGGCATCTGGGTCGAGACGGTGTTCACCGAGGAGGCGGCGACCGGGGTGATCAGGCCGTGCCACACGTCGAAGGTGTTGACCAGCCAGTCGGCCTTCGACCAGGCCTGGGCGGTCTGCACGCCGGAGGGGAAGGACGTCGTCCCGTCGATCCAGAGGTCGGCGAGGCGCAGTGCGTCCGAGACGGCCGAGGACTGCCCGGCGGTCGGCGTCGGGTCGGGCGTCTGCGCCGCGGTCTTGCGCGCAAGATCGGTGGCCGCGGGCCAGTTGATCGGACCCTCGAAGTCCTGGAACATCGACTGCACCTGCGCGAAGAGGGCAGAGAGGTCGAACGGGAGATCGCCACCGCCGAAGGGGTTCTGGGACATGTCACCAGACTAATCTCGTGCCGGTGAACCCCGTGAGACTCGTCGCGCTGCGCGACACCCCGCTCGACGTGACCGAGGTCCTCGCCGCTCTCGAGGACGGTACGTCGGGGGGCGTCGACCTCTTCATCGGGCGGGTGCGCGACCACGACCATGGTCAGGGAGTCAGCGGCCTCGTCTATGAGGCGCACCCCAGCGCCCTCGAGGAGCTCACCAAGGTCGCCGAGGAGATCGCCGACTCCTTCCAGGTCACGGCCCTGGCCGCCGTACACCGGACGGGAGCCCTCGACGTGGGCGACATCGCCGTGATCGTCGGCACCGCCTCGGCGCACCGGGCCGACACCTTCGACGCCACCCGGGCCCTCATCGACACGCTCAAGGCACGCGTGCCGATCTGGAAGCACCAGCGTTTCGCCGACGGCTCCGACGAGTGGGTCGGCCTACCGTAGGGGCATGCTGATCCTGCTCTGGCTCGTGCCCCCGGTCGTGGTGACCGTGCTGGTCGCGCTCTGGGTGGGCTGGGTCGGTCGCCAGCGGCCGGAGATGACCCGCGAGGAGGCCGCCCGGCGGATGGGCGAGGCTCTGGCGCGACGCCGACCACGCGTCTGAGAGTCTGTCCCCATGTCGCAGCGGACCTTGGCCGGGTTGATCGCCGTGCCGTTGGTCATCGCACTCCTCGGCTTCGTACTCCTCAAGCCGATCCCGTACGTCGTCTACCGGCCCGGCCTCACCGTCGACGTGCTCGGCGAGAACGGCAACAAGCCGATCATCGAGCTGGCGGGCAAGGAGTATCCCGACACCGGCCAGCTCCGGATGGTCACCGTCTCCGTCACGAGCCCCGGCACCAAGATGCACCTCGGCGAACTCCTCGCCGCCTGGCTGGACAAGAAGGCGGCCGTCTATCCGTGGAGCTCGGTCTACTCGAAGGGCGAGTCCGACACGGACAGTCGCTCCGAGGGCGCCGCCGAGATGGCCTCGAGCCAGGACATCGCCACTGCGATCGCCCTCCAGGAGACGGGCGTCAAGGTCCCGCAGGTCACCACCATCGCGGGAGTCGACAAGGGGGAGCCGGCGTACGGCATCCTCAAGGCCGGCGACATCGTGCTCTCGATCGACGGCCATGACGCGTCCGATGCCGACGCGATGGTGAAGCTGATCCGCGCCACTCCGGCCGGGAAGTCACTGTCGATGGTGATCAAGCGGGCGGGCAAGAAGCAGACCGTGACCGTCACCCCGACCGACCATGACGGTGTGCCGCGGATCGGTGCCAGCGTCGGGGTCGGCTATGACCTCCCGGTGGACGTCAAGGTCAACATCGACCCGGCCATCGGCGGTCCCAGCGCGGGCCTGATCTTCAGCCTGGCCATCTACGACACGATGACCCCCGGCTCGCTCACCGGCGGCAACCGCATCGCCGGCACAGGCGAGATCGAGCCCGACGGCTCGGTCGGTGCGATCGGTGGCATCCAGCAGAAGATCGCCGGCGCCACCCGCGACGGCGCCAAGCTCTTCCTCGTGCCCTCCGAGAACTGCGACGAGGCCGTCGGCGCGGTCGACGCCAAGGAGCACCACATCCGGCTCGTGAAGGTCACGACCATGCACGACGCCCGCACCTCCATCGAGACCTGGGTGAAGAACCACGACGCCACCCTCCCGACCTGCAAGGCAGCTTCCTGACATGTTCGAGACCGATCCCGCCCTCGCCGCCGTCGTGATGGAGCTCGAGGCGCACGCCTCGGAGGGCGGCTGGGACCGCCCGGCCACGCTCTACGCCCTCGTCGACACGGCAGCGTTCATCGCCAGCGAGCCGACCCTGGCGAGCATGCTCGGGCTCGCCGACGACGCCTCGGCCGACGGCAGCCTCACCCCGATCGAGCAGGACCAGTTCGCCCGGCCGGTCGAGGAGGTCCTGCCCACCCTGGCGTTCCCCGACTCCGTCGCCGGGATCGCCGTCGTCGTCGAGCGACCCGCCGAGGCCACCGACGCCAGCACGGAGGAGGACGACAACGAACACGTCCGGGTGGTCGCCGGTGTCACGCGTGGGGGAGCGGCCTACTGTGCGGTCCGTTCACGCGACCACGATCGGCCCGAGGCGGTCGCGGTCGGGGAGGATCTGGTCCCTCAGCTCGTTGAACTCCTTCATGCAGTGCTTGAAGCCGACGCCGAGGACACACCGTGAGTGACCTGTTCGACGATCCCGCCGACAGTCGACCCGTCCAGGGGGTCTCGCGGCGCACGCGGATCGTGATCTGGGCGATCATCGCGCTCCTCGTCATCCTCTTCGCGCTCTCGACCTTCGCCGGCGTGTGGACCGACCACCTGTGGTACTCCACGCTCGGCTACGGCAGCGTCTTCACGAAGGTCTTCTGGGTCCGCGTCGGTCTCTTCTTCGGCTTCGGCGTGGTCATGGCGCTCGCGCTCGGGGTGGCCATGGGCGTCGCCTTCCGCACGCGTCCGTTCCTCCATCCCGCCCAGCTCGAGTCCGGCCTGGAGCGCTACCGCGACGCCGTGAACCCCATCCGCACCTGGCTCCTCGTCGGCGTCGCCCTCGTCGCGGGGGCCTTCGCGGGCATCTCGGCCGCCACCCGGTGGCGCACCTTCGAGCTCTGGGCGCACGGCACCCCGTTCGGCCAGAAGGACCCGTACTTCCACAAGGACATCGGCTTCTACGTCTTCGACCTGCCCTGGCTGCACATGGTCGTCTCCTTCGTCCTGGCCGCCTCGATCGTGGCGCTGCTCGGCAACGTCCTCGTCCATTACCTGTACGGCGGCATCCGCCTGCAGTCGCCCGGTGACCGTCTCTCCAGCCCGGCCCAGATCCAGATCTCGGTCCTGCTCGCCGTCTTCGTGCTCGCCAAGGCCGCCGACTACTGGCTCGACCGCTACGACCTGACCAACTCCCAGTCGACGCTCTTCACCGGCATCGGGTTCACCGACGACCACGCCGTCCTCCCGGCGAAGTCGACGCTGGCCGGCATCGCCCTGATCTGTGCGGTCCTCTTCCTGGTCAACATCTGGCGGCGCACGTGGTTGCTGCCCGGTGTGGGCGTGGCCCTGATGGCGATCAGTGCCGTCCTGCTCGGCCTGATCTGGCCCGCCATCGTGCAGACCGTCCAGGTCAACCCGAGCCGCCTGGACAAGGAGAACTCCTACCAGGCCACGAACATCGCGCAGACCCGTGAGGCCTACGCCATCGACGATGCACACGTGAAGGTCTCCGACTACACGGCCGACGCGACGGCCGGGGGAGCGGCGCAGGCCAAGCAGCTCGACACCGAGACCAGCTCCGCGCCGATCGTCGACCCGCTGCTCGTCAAGGACCTCTTCGAGGAGCAGCAGCAGGGCCGTGCCTACTACGAGGTCGCGCCCGTCCTCGACGTCGACCGCTACACGATCGACGGCAAGGACCGCGCCCTGGTGCTGGCGGCCCGTGAGCTCGACCAGGACAACATCTCCGCCTCGGACAAGAACTGGACCAACCTCCACACGGTCTACACCCACGGCTCCGGCGTGATCGCGGCCTACGCCAACCAGCGCCCGCTCAGCGATGACAAGGAGTCCGTCGACATCCAGTGGGCCCAGGGCAACCAGGCCGACGAGAACGACCTCGTCTCGGCAGGGCCCGGCAAGTTCGAGCAGCGGATCTACTTCGGCGAGGAGTCGAACTCCTACTCGGTCGTCGGCCGGCCTGCCGGGGCGAAGGCCGTCGAGCTCGACCTGCCGACGAGCTCGTCGACGAGCTCCTCGACCGATTCGACGTCCGGTGCCTCGGACGAGGACGACACGCGGACGACGTACGACGGCAAGGGGGGCGTCCCGATCGGGTCCACCTGGCGTCGGCTGCTCTATGCGGTCAAGTTCAACTCGGCGAACTTCCTGCTGTCCGAGCGGGTCAACGACAACTCGCAGGTGCTCTACAACCGCACCCCGCGCGAGCGCGTCGAGAAGGTCGCGCCCTGGCTGACCCTCGACGACGACGCGTATCCCGTCGTGGCCAACGGCCGGATCACGTGGGTCCTCGACGGTTACACGACGACGGACCGCTACCCGGGCTCGGAGAAGGAGTCGTTCAAGACCATGACGAACGACTCCCTCCAGCAGGAGACGAACGGGCTGCGGCCGGTGCCGACCGACGACATCAACTACATGCGGAACTCCGTGAAGGCCACGGTCGACGCGTACGACGGCACCGTGACGCTCTACGCCTGGGACGAGTCCGACCCCATCCTGAAGACGTGGGCCAAAGTCTTCCCGGGCACCGTCCTGCCGAAGTCGGCGATACCGGACTGGCTCACGCCGCACCTGCGCTACCCCGAGGACCTCTTCAAGGTGCAGCGCTACCAGCTCGCCAAGTACCACGTCACCGACGCGGGAGCGTTCCTCAACGGCTCGGACTGGTGGGACGTGCCCACCGACCCGAACCCGGTCGCGGGCGTCACCTCGACGACGCTGCAGCCGCCGTACCGCCTGTTCCTCGACGATCCCGAAGCCGCGTCCACCAACGCCGAGGTCTGGTCCCTCTCGACCACCTTCACCCCGCACGACCGCAACAACCTGTCGGCGGTGATGACGGTCAACTCCGATGCGACCTCGGACGACTACGGGAAGATCGACGTGCTCGAGCGGCCCGACCAGCAGACGCAGGGCCCCCGTCAGGTCGCGGCGAACATGAGGAACGACGCAGACGTCGCCGAGGCGCTGCTGCCCTACACACGGAACAACCTGTTGAGCTACGGCTCGCTGCTCACGATCCCGACCTCGTCGCACGGCCTCGTCTACCTGATGCCGGTCTACGCCAAGCAGGCGTCGACGTCGCCGTATCCGGTCCTCGCCTACGTGTTGGCCTCCTACAACGGCAACGTCGGCTACGGCACCACCCTCCAGGCGGCCCTCGCCTCGGCGCTCGAGGGCGGCAGTCCGTCCACCCCCACTCCCTCAGGTACGCCGACGGCGAAGCCCACGACAGGACCGAGTGCGTCCCCGAGCGGATCACCGACTTCTCCGGCGACAGGCACCGCGACGCCGAAGCAGCTCCTCGCCCAAGCGCAGGAGCTCTTCACCGAGGCCGACCAGGCCGGCCGGGCAGGTGACTACACCAAGCGGGAGACGCTGCTGAAGCAGGCGGAGGCCAAGGTCGCCGCCGCAGTGGAGCAGATGGGCGGCTGAGGCTCTCAGCATTTCCTCTGCTGATTCGCGGGCGTCGCTTGGCACGACGCCAGCGTTCCCTCAGAGTCGCTCGGCGGCATCGTTGCCATGAGCGACCTCCAGTACGACGAGCCGATCGGACCATCCCTCCCCGCCGGGCCCAGTGGTCCGCCGCCGTCTGCCCGCACCGGCCGATCGCGCCGGCTCCGGTGGCGGATCGCCATGGCGGCGACCGCCGCCTTCGCCGTCGGCTGCGGGGTCGCGGGCACCACCACCGCGCTGGTCGAGCACGCCCAGACCCCGTCGAGCACGTCGGTCGCGTCGAGCGCGACCGCGCCGACGACTGACTCCTCCACGCAGAGCACCGGCTGGTCCGGCTACGGCCAGCCCGGCTACGGGTACGGCTCCGGCACATACGGCGGCTACGGCTCGTCGGGCACCTATGGGAGCTACGGCGGCTTCGGCGCCTCGGGGAGTGGCCAGAGCGGTCAGAGCACGGACCCCGGCACCGGGGCCACGGCCGACACCACCAGCGACGCGACCTCGGCCCAGTCGACCGGCCTGGTCGAGATCACCTCCACGCTGTCGAACGGCACAGCCGCCGGCACCGGGATGATACTCACTTCCAGCGGCGTCGTGGTCACCAACCACCACGTGGTGGAGGGCGCGACGTCGGTCAAGGTCACGGTCGTCTCGACCGGGAAGACCTACACGGCGACGTACGTCGGTGGCAACGCCACCACCGACGTGGCGGTCCTGAAACTCAAGGACGCCAGCGGCCTGACGCCGGTCGACCTCTCCGACCAGGCTGCCCAGACCGGTGACACGATCACGTCGGTCGGTGACGCGAACGGTGACGGCGGGTCGCTCACCGCCTCCCCGGGCACCGTGGCTGCGCTCGACCAGGACATCACCGTGCAGGACGACGACGGCGGGTCGAGCAACCTCTCCGACCTGATCGAGCTCAACGCCTACATCGTCCCCGGTGACTCCGGCGGTGCGGTCCTCGACTCCGACGGCGATGTCGTCGGGATGAACGTCGCCGCCTCCAGCGGCGGCACCACCGTCGAGGGCTACGCCATCCCCATCGCGACCGTGGAGACCCTCGTCGACGAGATCCTCGACGGCTCCACCGCGGCGGGCATCACCTACGGCTACCCCGGCTACCTCGGTGTCGGCCTGGACGAGACCTCGTCGACGGCCGTCGTCGCCGAGGTCGCCGACGGCGAGGCTGCTGACCGTGCGGGCCTCGAGGTGGGCGACACGATCACCTCCTTCGACGGCCACGCCGTGACGTCGGCCAGCGCGCTGCACGACCTCGTCGCGGCCACGGCTCCCGGCGATCGCGTGAAGGTCGCGTGGACCGACGCCGATGGCGCGAGCCACAGCGCGACGGTGACGCTCGGTACGGGTCCCATTGCGTGAGCGCGCCCTATGACAGCGGTCACATTGGATCGTTAAACTGCCGGTCATGACTCGCTTCCTGCCTGACGGTGACCGTCTGCACTTCGGAGCCGCCACGGCGTCGTACCAGATCGAGGGCGCGACCACGATCCGCGGTCGCGGGCCCTCGATCTGGGACACCTTCGCGGCGAAGCCGGGTGCCGTGAAGGACGGCAAGGACGGCAAGGACGCGCCCGACTCCTACTTCCGCTACACCGAGGACGCCGACCTGCTCCGCGACCTCGGCGCCGAGTATTACCGGTTCTCCGTGGCGTGGCCGCGGATCATCCCCGCCGGCACCGGCGACGTCGAGCCCCGCGGGCTCGACTACTACGACCGCGTCGTCGACGCACTGCTGGAGCGCGGCGTGACGCCGACCGGCACCTTCTACCACTGGGACCTGCCCCAGGCGCTGGAGGACAAGGGCGGCTGGCTCAACCGGGACACCGCCTACGCATTCGCCGACTACGCCATGGTCGTCCACGACCGCCTCGGGGACCGGGTCAAGGTGTGGGCGACCCACAACGAGCCGTGGTGTGCCACGTACCTCGGCTACGCCGCCGGCGTGCACGCGCCGGGCCTGAAGCTCGGGGGAGAGGCGCACCGCGTCGCCCATCACCTCAACCTCGGCCACGGCGTCGCGGCGCAGCGCCTGCACGCGGCCGGCTGCGAGGACGTCGGCATCGTGCACAACCTCGCCCCGATCTGGCCCGAGGAGGACTGCTCGCCGGAGGCGGCCGACGGCATCGACGCGATCCGCAACCGGGTCTGGCTCGACCCGCTCATCGACGGTGCGTACGACGACGGCCTACTCCGTGTCGCCCCCGAGCTGGCCGATCCCGAGCTCGTCCAGGAGGGCGACCTCGAGCTGATCAAGGGCTCCGCCGACTGGCTCGGCATCAACTACTACACGCCGGTCCGTCCCGGCCCGACGGCGCCGCCGGCGCCGGGCCAGGCGGTCCATCCCGAGACCGAGGGGTACCCCGGCGCCGAGCCGGTGACCTTCGTCGTCCGCGACCCGCGCACCGACATCGGGTGGGAGGTCGAGCCCCGCGGTCTCGAGGAGCTCCTCATCGAGACGCACAAGCGGACTGGCCTGCCCCTCATGGTCACCGAGAACGGCGCCGCGTACGACGACCACGACCGCATCGAGCGCGACGGGGTCAGCATCGTCGACGACCAGGACCGGATCGCCTACCTGGACGCGCACATCGAGGCGACCCGTCGCGCGCGGGAGGCCGGGGCCGACGTACGGGCCTATATCTGCTGGACGCTGCTGGACAACTTCGAATGGGCGGAGGGTTACACGAAGTACTTCGGCATCGTCGGGATCGACCCGCTCACCAAGGACCGGATCCCCAAGGCGTCGTACTACTGGCTGCAATCGCAGTTGAAGGACTCAGCCAGTTGAAGGGCTGATCAGCCCTTGACGGAGCCCGCCAGCAGGCCGCGGACGAAGAACCGCTGCAGGGCGAGGAAGACGACCAGCGGGATGATCAGCGAGACGAACGCGCCAGCGGAGAGAAGGTGCCACGCGGAGCCGCGGGTGCCCGCGAGGGCGGCGAGCTGGGCGTTGATCGGGTAGATCTGGTAGCCGCCGAAGACCAGCGAGACGAGCAGGTCGTTCCACACCCAGAGGAACTGCAGGATGCCGAAGGCGGCGATGGCCGGCGTCATCAGCGGCAGGATCAGGCGCAGGAAGATCTGCGGGTGGGTGGCGCCGTCGATCCGGGCGGACTCGATCAGCTCGCCGGGGATCTCGCGCATGAAGTTGTGCAGCAGGAAGATCGCCAGGGGCAGGGCGAACATCGTGTGGGAGAGCCACAGCGAGTAGAAGCCGCCGGCGGGTGCGTCCTGGCCCTGGAGGCCGAGGTTGCCGTAGAGCTTGAGCAGCGGCACGAGGGTGACCTGCAGCGGGACGATCTGGAGGGCGAAGATCGCGACGAAGAGGATGTTCTTGCCCTTGAAGTCCATCCACGCGAAGGCGTAGGCGGCCATGGTGGCAAGGAAGATCGGGATGATGACGGCCGGGAGCGTGATCGCGATCGAGTTGATCACGAACGGACCGAGCGAGGCGTCACCGGAGCCGCTGAGGACGGACTTGTAGTTGTCGAGGGTCAGGTGCGGCGAGCTGAAGAAGTGCCACCACCCGGTGCTCTTCACCTCGTTCTCGGGGCGGAAGCTGGAGATCAGCAGGCCCGCGGTGGGGATGGTCCAGAAGACCGCGATGACGAACGCCGCAAGGGAGGCCCACGGGTTGGAGAGCGCCTTGCGGGCGGCTGCGCCGGCCTTGGGGGTCGGCTCGGGCGCGACGACGGCCTGGGTGAGTGGGGTGCTGGTCATCGGGTCTCCACCTGACGCATCTGGCGAATGTTGTAGATCACGACCGGGAGGACCAGGACGAAGATCAGGACGGCGAGCGCGGAGCCCAGGCCCCAGTTGGCGGACTGGAAGCTCTGCCGGTAGTACTCGTAGGAGAGCACGCTGGTCTTGTAGTTGCCGCCGGTGGTCTGGCGGACGACGTCGAAGGCCTTGAGCGTGGTGATGGTGATCGTGGTGAGCACGACGACGATGGTCGGCCGGATGCTCGGCACGGTGATGTAGCGGAACATCTTGAAGCCGCCCACGCCGTCGAGGCGGGCGGCCTCGACGATGTCGGACGGGATCGCCTTGATGCTGGCCGCGAGGACGGTCATGGCGAAGCCCGCCTGGACCCAGATCAGGATCACGATCATGAAGAAGGTGTTCCACGGATCGTTGATCAGCCAGTGGTGGCGGCCGAGGCCGAGGGCGTCGGTGGTCGCGTTGAGGATGCCGATCTTGTCGTCGTAGACGAACTTCCAGATCAGCGAGGCGCCGACGAGCGAGATCGCCATCGGCAGGAAGATCACGGCCTTGGCCGTCTTCTCGAAGCGCGCGTGGTCGACGAGCACGGCGTAGACCAGCCCGATGAGCGTGGCGACGATCGGTGTCACCACCACCCAGATGGCGGTGTTGAGCAGGACGCGCAGCAGGTCCGCGTCGGTGAAGATCGTCTTGTAGTTGTCGATCCCGACGAAGTTCTGGCTGTAACGGTCCTTGAAGGAGAGGTAGATCGAGTTCAGCGCCGGATAGAGCAGCCCGACACCGATGAGGAGGGACGCCGGCAGCACGAAGGCCAACGACTGGATGATCTCCCCGACCCGCGAATGGAGTCGGGAGGTCGCCGCGAGGATCACTGCCATCACCGCGAAGAAGATGGCGATGATGATCAGCGCCTGGAGCAGCTTGTCTGCTGTGGACACGGGACCTCCCGACTCGAATTCGTCGAACTCTGGATCAGATCACACGGCCCGGATCAGGACGTGGGCCACGACTTCTCGATCTCGTCGAGCGTCTTCTGGGTGTCCTGACCGGTGATCCAGTTGACCATCTGCTTCCAGAACGAACCGGAGCCGACGTCGCCGGGCATCAGGTCCGAGGCGTCGAAGCGGAAGACCGCGTTCGGGTCCTGCAGGATCTGGGCCGAGAGCTTGTCGATCGGGCTTGTCAGGTTGTTGGGGTCGAGGCCCTTGTTGGCACTGACCCAGCCGCCGTCGGGAGTGGCCTTGGCCTTCTCGTTGGCCCACGTGTCGGTCGACAGGTAGGTCTGGAACGCCTGGGTCTCCGGCTTGTCGTTGAACGCGGCGACGAACTCGCCACCGCCCTCGACGGGCTTGGTGCTGGCGTCGGCGGACGGCTCGTAGAAGGCGAAGACGTCGCCGTTCTCGGACACGTCGGTGCCCTTCGGCCAGTTGGCGGCGTAGAACGAGGCCATCTGGTGGAGCGCGCACTTGCCCGTGGTGATCGGGATGCCGCCGTCCTGGAACGCGGTCGAGGCGATCGACTTCACGTCACCGATGCCACCGTTGACGTACTTCGGGTTCTTGAGGATCGCGCCGACCTTGTCGAGCGCGGTGACGATCTGGGGGTCGTTGAACGGGATCTTGTGGCTGATCCAGTCGTCATAGACGTCGGCACCCGCGGTGCGGAGGACGGATTCCTCGAGCCAGTCCGTGCCGGGCCAGCCCGTCGCCTCGCCGGACTCGAAGCCCGCGCACCACGGCTTGATGCCGCTGGCCGCGATCTGGTCGGTGAGCTTCATCATGTCGTCCCACGTGGTGGGGACGGTCCAGCCCTTCTCCTTGAACATCTTCGGGCTGTACCAGACGAACGACTTCACGTTGGCGCCGAGCGGGGCGGCGTAGAACTTGCCGTTGACCGAGCCGTAGTTCTTCCAGTCCTCGCCCCAGAACTTGTCGACGTTGTCGGCGACGCTCGAGGGCGCCTCCTCCACCGCGCCGGTCTGGACGAGGGTGTTGAGCAGACCCGGCTGGGGGACGTAGGCGATGTCGGGGGCGTTGCCGCCGCGCGCCCGCACGACGACCTGGGCCTCGAAGTCCTTGGAGCCCTCGTACTCGACCTTGGCGCCGGTGCAGGTGGTGAAGAGCTTGTAGGAGTCCTTCTGGGACTGGTCCTCGGGAGCCACGATGCCGGTGTAGACGTGGACCGTCTTGCCGGAGAGGTCGCCGTAGGAGTCGAGTCCGAGCGGCGTGCACTCGGACTTGCCCTTACCGGGCGAGGTTCCACCGGCGGAGTCGCCGCCGTCGCTGCCACACGCGCTGAGTACAAGTGCTGAACTCACCACTGCAGCGCCGAGCGCAAGCCCGCGTCGAAGTGCCTGTGGGTTGGTCATCTGGGTGATCCCTCCTCGTTGTGGGATTCGTTGTGATCACGACGTGAACGTTTCGTGACACGGGTCACAGTAGGGCCGTAAGGTGCGGATCGTCCACCGTCGACACGCGGGGACAGGCGTCACCTCACATCACTTCACTACGGATCGTCCGGCACGTACCTGCCGGTGAAGGAGTTCGTCCCATGGCCACCATCCGTTTCAACGACGTCGAGTGCTGGTATCCCGGTGCTGACGGCCCCTCCGTCTCTGACCTCGACCTGGAGATCAAGGACGGCGAGTTCATGGTCCTCGTCGGACCGTCGGGCTGCGGCAAGTCCACCACCCTGCGCATGCTCGCCGGCCTCGAGGAGGTGACCTCGGGGACGATCCACATCGGTGACCGCGAGGTCTCCCACGTGCCGCCGAAGGACCGCGACATCGCGATGGTCTTCCAGAACTACGCGCTGTACCCGCACATGACGGTCGCGGAGAACATGGCCTTCGCCCTCAAGATGGCGAAGCTGCCCAAGGACGAGCAGGACCGCCGCGTCAAGGAGGCGGCCGGGATCCTCGGCCTCACCGACTACCTCGACCGCAAGCCGAAGGCGCTCTCCGGCGGTCAGCGACAGCGCGTCGCCATGGGGCGCGCCATCGTGCGCAAGCCGCAGGTCTTCCTGATGGACGAGCCGCTCTCGAACCTCGACGCGAAGATGCGCGTCCAGACCCGCACCGACATCGCGAAGCTCCAGCGCGACCTCGGCGTCACCACGGTCTACGTCACCCATGACCAGGTCGAGGCCATGACGATGGGCGACCGCGTCGCGGTCATGAACGCCGGTCGCCTCCAGCAGGTCGACACCCCGCTGAACCTCTACGACAAGCCCGCCAACGTCTTCGTGGCCGGTTTCATCGGATCCCCGCAGATGAACCTGCTCCCGGGCAAGGGCGCCAACGGCGTGGTCAACCTCGGTGGGTACTCGATCGCCAAGCCCGGCGTCGAGGGTGACGTCACCGTGGGGATCCGGCCGGAGGCATGGAAGGTCGTCCCCGACTCCGAGGTCGGACTCAAGGTCGACGTACTGGTGGTCGAGGAGCTGGGTTCGGACGGCTACGTCTACGGCTCGGCCGACGTCGGTGGGGAGCAGCGCAACGTCGTCGTCCGCGTCGGCGCCCGCGACCGGATCCAGAAGGGCCAGATCCTCAACGTGGCGGCGGACCCGACGCAGATCCACCTCTTCGACGCCGAGACGGGGCTCCGCCTCGGCGACTGACGGCGTCACGACTCATGGGTGAGTACCGCCTCACCTTCTCGGGAGTGTCGACCGCGCTGCTCGACCTGCCCTTCAGCACACCGCTGGAGGAGTGGGACGTGCCGGCGCTGGTCGACCTCCCGCGAGGCATCTCGCGGCATGTGGTGCGCTTCGTGCGCGCCGGCCGCGAGGTCTTCGCGCTCAAGGAGGCGACCGACCGCTTCGTGACCTCGGAGTTCCGGCTCCTCCACCTGCTGGAGGAGAAGGGCGTTCCGGCCGTCGAGGCGTTCGGCACCGTCACCGGTCGTCGTGACGAGGCCGGCGAGGAGTTGGGTGGTCTCCTGATCACCCGGCACCTCGCCTATTCGGTGCCCTACCGCACGCTCTTCCTCGAGCCGCGCGGCGTCGAGGTGCGCGCGCGTCTGATCGACGCGCTCGCGGTGCTCTTCGTCCGGCTGCACCTGGCCGGCTTCTTCTGGGGTGACTGCTCGCTGTCCAACACCCTCTTCCGGCGCGACGCCGGGGCGCTGTCGGCCTACCTGGTCGATGCGGAGACCGGCGAGACGCATGCGGCGCTCACGGAAGGCCAGCGGGACTGGGACATCGAGGTCGCGACCGGCAACATCCTGGGTGAGCTCTTCGACGTGCAGGCGAGCGGCGTGTCGACCGGCAGCCTGGACCCGGTCGCGATCGCGGAGCAGTTGCGGCCGGCGTACGAGAGCCTGTGGTGGGAGATCACCAGCCCGGAGGTGATCCCGCGCGACGAGAGCTTCCGGATCGACCAGCGCGTACGTCGCCTCAACCAGCTCGGCTTCGACATCGAGCAGATGGAGATCACGCCCATGGAGGGCGGGTCATTACTGCGCTACCAGCCGCAGGTCTTCGAGCCGGGGCACCATGTGCGGCGGCTCTTCCAGCTCACCGGGCTCGACGTGCAGGAGAACCAGGCGCGCACGCTGCTGGCGGAGCTCGCGCGGTTCAAGGCCCGCTGGGAGGCCGGTGTCGGTCATCCGGTCGCCGAGGACGAGGCGGCGCGCGAGTGGCTCGACGACAAGTACTACGGGACGCTGCGGCTCGTGCCCGACGAGTTCCGCAACGGGGCGCTCCCCGACGCCGAGCTCTTCTTCGAGATCAGCCAGCACCGCTGGTTCCTCAGTGAGGCGCGCGGTGAGGACGTCGGGCGCGAGGAAGCGGTCAGGAGCTACGTGAAGACCGTTCTGGACTTCAACCCCTGATGGCCGCGCACCATGGGTGCGCGGCCATCAGGACTGACAGGGTCAGCGAGGCTCAGGGGCGGATGGTGTCCGCGGCCTTGTGCGCGAACTCCTCGACCTTCTCCGCCACCTTGTCGGCGACGGGAGCGGCGGCCTCGGCAGCCTTGGAGGCGACATCGGCCGCCTTCTCGGAGGCCTTGTGGCTGGCGGCCTGCGTCGCGGTGGCGGCCGAGCCGGCGAAGGCGACGGCCTCCTTGCGCGAAGTCAGACCCAGCTTGCGGGCGACAACATAGGCGGCGGCGCCGCCGAGCAGGATGACAACAAGTGATCGCATGCAAGGGGTGTGCCCTAACGCTGCGGTCTTATGCGAAATCAGTCCAATGGCTCCGGAATCGGCTGCTTGGGCAGCTTCTTCACCCGCGGCCGACGCTTGGGGCGCTCGGGAATCATCGAGCGCATCTCCTCCAGCTTGCCCCAGCAGAGCAGCCGGTCCTCGGCCTGGAGGATGTGGCGGGCGTTGGGGTTCGGGATCACGAGACTCCCGCGGTGGAGCGTGAGCACGCTGATGTCGCGGTCACGCAGACCCGACTCGCCCAGCGACTTGCCCACGATGTCGGCGTCACCGTGCACGACGAGTTCGGCGACGCCGTACCCCGTGGAGACGGCGAGCCGCTCACGGACGTCGATCTGGGGGAAGTTCACCTGATTGGCGATGTAGTCGATGATCGCTCCGGCGACGTCGAGCTTGGTGGCCTCCTCGATGCCCTGCAGGCCGGGGGAGGAGTTGACCTCCATGACGAGCGGTCCCTCGTCGCTCTCGAGCATGTCGACGCCGGCCACCTTCAGGCCCATGATCTGGGCCGCGCGCACGGCGGTCTGCTCGTACTCCTCGGTGATCTCGATCCGCTCGACCGAGCCGCCGCGGTGGACGTTGGAGCGGAACTCGTCGCCCTGCGCGCTGCGCCGCATCGCGGCGACGACGCGGTCACCGACGACGAGGGCGCGGATGTCGCGACCCTTGGACTCCTTGATGAACTTCTGGATCAGGACGTTCTGGCGGGTGGACTGGAGGGTCTCGATGATCGCCTCGGCGACCTTCTTGTCCGGCGCGAGGATGACGCCGATGCCCTGCGTGCCCTCGAGCAGCTTGATCACGACCGGCGCGCCACCGACGCGCTCGATCGCGGGGATCACGTCGGCGCGGCCCTGCACGAAGGCGGTCGGCGGCATCGCGACATCGTGGCGCGACAGGATCTGGTTGGCGCGCAGCTTGTCGCGGCTGTTGGCGATGCCAGCTGCGGTGTTGGGCGTGTAGACGTCCATCTGCTCGAACTGCCGGACGACGGCGGTGCCGTAGTAGGTGATCGAGTTGCCGATGCGCGGCAGGATCGCGTCGTAGTCGCTCAGTCGTCGGCCGCGGAACTGCAGGTCGGGCTCGTCTCCGGAGAGGTCGATCGCGAAGCGCAGTGTGTTGAGCACCTTGACCTCGTGACCGCGGTCGACGGCAGCGGCACGGAGCCGTTGGGTGCTGTAGGCACGAGGCGCGCGCGAGAGGATCGCGATCTTCACGTAGGACTTCCTGCTTGGATAGACGGCGTGGAGAGACTGGTCGGATGGCGCGAGTGGGTCGGCCTGCCGGGCGTCGGTGTCGAATGGCTCAAGGCCAAGATAGACACAGGCGCCCAGACGTCCTCACTGCACGCCTTCGGTGTCGAGGAGTTCGAGCGGGACGGTGCGCCGTGGGTTCGCTTCGAGATCCATCCGCTGCAGCGCTCGGCCGCCGACAACGTCCAGGTAGAGCTGCCGGTGACCGACCGACGCAAGGTGCGCTCCTCCAACGGCGTGGCGCAGGTCCGGTACGTCGTCACGCTGGACGTCCGGCTCCTGGACGAGGTGGTTCCCGCCGAGGTCACGCTGACCCGACGCGACTCGATGGGTTACCGGATGCTGGTCGGACGCGAGCTGCTCAGCAAGGGCTTCCTCGTCGACTCGTCCGCCTCCTACCTCGGAGGCAAGCCGAAGCGGCGGATCCGGGATCGGCATCGCAAGTCCGACGACTGAGTCGTCGCTCAGCCCCGACCCGGAACGACCCAGGTCGGCTTCGCACCGCCGTCGCGGGAGGAGTTGACCACCATCGAGCCCGCCTCGAGCGCGACCCGGGTCAGACCGCCTCGCAGCGCAGTGACGCCGTCCGCGTCGCGGACCGCGACGACTCGCAGGTCGACGTGGCGGGGCTCGAGCCGACCGTCGACGATGACCGGCAGCGTCGAGAGCTCGATGACGTCCTGGGCGATCCACGCGTGCGGGTCGTCGTGGATGGCCTTCCGCGCCTCCTCGATCTCCTCTTCGGAGGCCGCGGGCCCGACGACGACACCGTGACCGCCGTAGCCGTCACGCGGCTTGACGACGAGCTCATGCAGGCGCTCGGAAGCGTCGGCGAGCTTCGCCTCGTTGAGCAGGTCATAGGTCCGGACCGACGGCAGGAGTGGATCCTCGCCGAGGTAGAAGCGGGTCAGGTCGTCGACGTACGCGTAGAGCATCTTGTCGTCGCCAACCCCGCCACCGAAGCGGTTGACCATGCCGACCCGGCCGGCGCGGAGCGGGTCGAGCACGATCTCGGCGAGAGGTGTCATCACGCCGTTCTCGTCACGGATGCTGTCGTCGTCGCTGCGTCGGTAGAAGGCCCGCACGGGCGTCCCGTCGGAGAGCTCGACCCGGTCCCCGCGGCGGCGCAGGTCATTGACCAGCGCGATGCGCAGCCCGGCCGCCTCGGCGATGCGCTGGTGCTCGTACCACGCGGAGTTCAGCTCTCCGTCGGTGATGAGCAGCAGCTCGCCGTCGACGTCAGGGGCCGAGCTCTCCAGTGCGCGCCGGAGCGCGTCGGCGCCCGCCTGCAGGAAGGAGGGGGAGTCTGTCTGGGGTCCGAGGTCGGTGACGTCGGCGACCACGCTGTTGGCCGCGTCGGCGTAGGCGAGGCCGGCCGGCGTACGGAGGTTGTCCTCGAGGACGCGGAAGCGGCCGTCGCGATCGCGGACGAGGTCGAAGCCGATCACGGTGACCCAGCCGTCCGGCGGCTCGGGCCACCCGGCCAGGTCCTTCTCGAAGTACGGCGTCTCGTCCAGCACCCGAGCCGGCAGCACGCCCTCGTTGACCGCGCGGCGCTCCCCATAGGCATCGGCGACGAGTGCGTTGAGCACCTCGGCGCGCTGGCTGACGCCGCGGGCGAGCAGGTTCCACTCGTCCTCGGTGAGGAGGCGGGGGATGGGGTCGACCTGGTAGGCGTGGGCCTCCTCGCCGCCGAAGACGACTCCGTCGGCAGCGAGCTGCTCGTTGACCGTCCTCGAGAGCTTGTCGAGGTCGGTGCGCTCGAGTCGCGCCATCGTCTCCGCATAGACCTCCCGGACCTCGCCCGGTGCTGCGAAGACCTCGTCGTAGGCCTCGCCTGTGTCGTAGTCGCCCCACCGCTTCATCGGCAGTCCCTCCCTGCTCGTTGATGTCGACGTGGAGCGGTACCCGTCGCGGGGCCGGCTATGCCCGGGATGCGACCGGGGGTCGGGGGTACGGCGTGAAGATGACTGATCTCACTGTCAACACTCGCCTGCTCGGGCTCAAGGACGTGAAACTGCACGTCGAGGACCACGGCGGTTCCGGTCGACCCGTGGTCCTCATCCACGGATGGCCGCTCTCGGGTGACTCGTGGGTGGGTCAGCTCGGCGCCCTTCAGGGGGCCGGGCTCCGCGTGATCACCTACGACCGCAGGGGATTCGGTCGCAGCGACAAGCCCGCCACCGGCTACAGCTACGACACCCTCGCGGACGACCTCGCCGGGCTGATCGAGGCGCTCGGCCTGCACGACGCGTCGCTGGTCGGCTTCTCGATGGGTGGCGGCGAAGTCGCCCGGTACGTCGCCAAGCACGGCGAGGACCGGCTGCACAGTGTCGTCTTCGCTGCGGCCGTGCCGCCGATGATGATGAAGACCCCGGGCAACCCCGACGGCCCGCTCGAGATGTCCGAGGCCACGAAGATGACGGCCCAGCTGACCGCGGACCAGGATGCGTTCTACGACGACTTCACGCGCAAGTTCTTCTCGCCGAACGCCGACGGGAACCTGCTCATCAGCGAGGACCAGCGACAGGAGGCGCTCCGGCTGTGCCACCAGGCCGGCAAACTGCCGGCTCTCGAGGCGCTGCAGTCCTTCGGCATCACGGACTTCCGGGAGGACCTCGGCCGGATCACCGTGCCGACGCTGGTCGTCCATGGTGACGCGGACGGAGTCGTGCCGTTCGAGGGTTCTGGTCGGCGTACGCACGGGGCGGTGCCGCACAGCGAGCTCGTCCTCATCGCGGGCGGGCCGCACGGGCTCAATGTCTCGCACGCCGCCGAGTTCAACCGAGCCCTGATCACGTTCCTGACCCGGCCCTGAACGATCGGAGGCCGCGCGATTTGGGTTCTCCCGGCCGCACCTGTAACGTTCTATTCACCGACGCGGGGTGGAGCAGCTCGGTAGCTCGCTGGGCTCATAACCCAGAGGTCACAGGTTCAAATCCTGTCCCCGCTACTTCAGACAGAGAGCCCCTCACAGACTGTGAGGGGCTCTCTGCTTTCCGCAACCGTTCCCGGCGCCTGCAGCCTCGCGGTGTCCTGGGCGGGCGCGTGTATCCGACCTGAGGTGCTCTCGACGGGGCGCCCGGGCGCGGCCGTGATCAGGATGGCGTCCGGCGGCCTTCGAGCGGTGGGCTAGCTGACGTCGCGCTCCCGTGTCATGGCGCGGTGTGTTTCCTCAGCACTGAGAGCCCGGACCGGTAGCGGTAAGAAATCGCTCCGGTCGGTGCGGATGCCGTCGAGGAACAGCGTCAGGTAGCGGGTGTAGAGCCCTGGTGCGATGGCTCGGCTGCTCTCCATGATCGCCGAGAGCCCGAGCTGGACGAAGATCAAGTCCGACTGGTCGAGGTCGGGCCGGACCACACCTTGCTCCTGGGCGCGCTCGACCAGCTGGTGAATGAGCGGCGCGATGTGGTCGCGTGCGTCGCTGACGCGGTCGCGGCCGAGCGCGGCGTTGTTCATGATCTGGTTCAGGCCGCGGTCTCCGAACTGCATGTGCAGTGACCGCTCGAGGAACATGACCAAGCCGGCCCATGCGTCCGGTTCGGTGAGCGCCTCGTTCGCCACGGCAGCGATGTCTTGTAGCGCTTCTTCGAAGAGCGCGTCGATGACCTCTTCCTTGTTGGCGAAGCGCCGGTAGGCGGTGCCAACGCCGACTCCGGCGTGGTGGGCGATGTCGTTGAGGGTGACGTCCAGGCCGCGGACGGCGAAGAGCTCTCGAGCGGCTGCGAGGAGGCGTTCGCGGTTGATGACCGCGTCCTTGCGCAGGGGCCGCTGCTCGTTGCCTTCGCTCATGTGACTCACCCTACCAGCGAAGCGGATGAATAGTATCCGCTTCGGTGTTACAGTGCACGCAAGCGGATGGGACGTCTCCGGATATTGACGCTATCCCAGTCCGCAGGACTGCTTCCGGTACTGACGCGAATCACACCGGGGGGGCCCATGACCAGCCGGTGTGCCGATGTTTCGCCACGTGAACGCCGAGCACCAGGAGACCACCGCCAACCAAGGAGCGAGAAATGAAGACAGCGATCTTCAACGGCCCGGGCAACATCACGGTCGAGGAGCGATCCAAGCCCGCCATCAACGAGCCCACCGACGCCGTCGTGCGCGTGGTGCTGGCCTGCGTCTGCGGATCGGACCTGTGGTTCTACCGCGGCATCTCCGACCTGCCCCGCGGCTCGGTCGGCCACGAGTTCATTGGCGTGGTCGACGAGATCGGTGAGGCCGTCGCCGGCCTCGCGCTCGGCGACTTCGTCATCTCCCCGTTCTCTTGGAGCGACGGCACCTGCAAGAACTGCGAGGACGGGTTCCACACCGCGTGCGTCCACGGCGGCTTCTTCGGCCAGGGCGGTGAGGGCGACGGCGGCCAGGCCGAGTTCGTCCGCGTCCCCCACGCCGACGGGACCCTGGTCAAGGTTGAGGGTGCGGACTTCTCCGAGGAGACCATGGCCTCGATGCTTGCGCTCTCCGACGTGATGGCCACCGGCTACCACGCCGCCGTCAGCGCCGGCGTCACGGAAGGCGACACTGTCGCCGTCGTCGGCGACGGCGCGGTCGGGCTCTCCGGCGTGCTGTCGGCCAAGATGCTCGGCGCCGAGCGGATCATTGTGCTCGGCAGCAAGACCGAGTCCAGGCACACCCTGGCCCGCGAGTGGGGCGCCACCGAGATCATCAACGAGCGCGGTGAGGCCGCCGTCAAGGCGTTGCAGGACCTCACCGACGGCTACGGCGCGGACGCAGTCCTGGAATGCGTCGGCACCAAGGAGTCGACCCAGACCGCGTTCGCCATCGCCAAGGCCGGCGCCATCGTGGGCCGCGTCGGCGTACCGCACGACGCCGCGGTCGACGCCGAGGGCACCTTCTACCGCAACGTCGGCATGCGCGGCGGCCCCGCACCGGCCCGCCACTACCAGCCGCAGTTGCTCAAGGCCGTCCTGGCCGGCGATATCAACCCCGGCAAGGTCTTCGACCTGACCACCGACCTCGACCACATCGCCGAGGCCTACGCCGCCATGGACGAGCGGCGCGCGATCAAGGCCTTGGTCAAGGTCAGTGAATTGGCATGAGCGACAACAACGACGACAACAACGAGAAGGCCGGTTGGACCGGCGGACAGAACGCCTTCGGAGACTTCGCACCTGGGATGGTGCACTACACCGACAAGGTCCTCTTCGATGAGGTGTGGGAGCGCGACGGGCTCTCCAAGCGCGACCGCAGCCTCATCACCATCTCCGCGCTCACAGCGCTCGGGAAGATGGACCAGCTGCAGTTCCACCTCGCCTTCGCCCGCCGCAACGGCGTCACCGACGACGAACTGAAGGAGGCGCTTCTGCAGCTCGCCTTCTACGCCGGCTGGCCCAACGGCATGGGCGCTACCACCGTCCTGAAGAACATCATCGAGAACGAGGAGTCAGCATGAGCCACGACGACTTCGACCAGATCTTCCCGCTCGGGAAGAAGAACGACGCCTACGCGCAGTACTTCACCGGCCAGAGCTACAACGCCCTGCTCGCGCCCGGGAGCGTTCCGGTCGCCAACATCACCTTCGAGCCCTCCTGCCGCAACAACTGGCACATCCATCACGGCACCGCCGGTGGCGGGGACCAGATCCTGATGTGCACCGCCGGCTCCGGCTGGTACCAGGCCGAAGGCGAGGATCCGGTCAGCATGGAGCCAGGCACCGTGGTCCGGGTCCCGGCCGGCACCAAGCACTGGCACGGCGCCAAGGCGGACTCGTGGTTCTCCCACCTCGCCTTCATCACCCCCGGCGAGGGCGTGAGCAACGAATGGCTCGAGCCGGTCATCGACGAGGAGTACGCCCAGCTGCCGAAGAGCGCACACAATCCCGTGGCCGGCGACTGAGGGGCGATGGCGTCATGCGGAGCAAGCTCACCGTCAGCGGCATCGAGCTGGCTTGAGCTGAGCGACTTCAACGGCCGCGAGCGGCGCCGACCTTCCACACCGCCTGAACCTTGGCGAAGAGTTGTCCGCTGCTCGGCACGGCCGGGCGACGTCGCGCACTACGCGCCGTGACGCAACATGGCGGGCACTTGCCACCGCACGACTGATTCTCACGCTTGCAAGGACTTCATCGGGGCGTTAGGCCGCGAGAGCGGCCGGTGTCCCCGCTACAAGACTCAGGCTCGGTTCCCGCTGGGGACCGAGCCTGAAAGCATTCGAGCTGACTCGATCATCGGAAACCCATCGCTCACGGCTCAGTAGCCCGCGCGACGGCTCGCTTGAGTGGCCGGTCTCGAGGGACCTCGTGCCAGCCGACGGTTCCACCACGACGGACGCTGTTTGGCCTGTTCCAAGAGGCGGTCGTACTCCCGTGGCGTGATCCACCGCAGTACGGGGGCCACGAGGAGCACAGTGCCGAAGCCCCAGCGCCACTGGCTCCGATTCTCGATGAGCCCTCCGGCTGCTGCCAGCGCCGAGACCTGCAGCAGCACGTTGTAGGGACCGATGATTCGACCGTCCAACCCTTCGCACTCGGTCAGCCACGGTAAACCTGCACGCCAGACCCGCGGCCAGCTGCTGTAGTGCCCGATAACGGCTGCTGCGAAGAACCCGTTGAGCATGGCAAAGCGGCGGTCACCGCGAGGGCTGGTCAGCCTCGCCGCTGGGGCATACGCCGCTGCTAACGGGGCGCCGAGCATCACAGACGCTCTGCCCACCCCCAGGTGCGGCGACCCCGGTACGGCGACGCCGGCGGCCAACTCGTAGCCGAGGTGCCCAGCAATCGTGAGAATGCCAAGCCTCGTGAAAGGTCGCGCAACCACACATGTCTTTGTACCCGACGCCTGGATCTGGTCGCCGTCGGCGATTTGGCAGTTCTCGCGTCGCTCATCGTCGACCCCGACACGATTCGAGGTCGTTCGGCCGGTCCGTACGCTTGGCGAGGTGACCACGGGCTCCGTTACGACCGTCTTTCAGCACCGGTTCGCCGACGAGCTGGGCGAACTGGCGGTGCCTTGGCAGGCTGCCGAGGCCCCGAACCCCCGTCTGTTGCTGCTCAACGACGAGCTGGCCGTCGAGCTCGGGCTCGACCCGGAGGAGCTGAACACTCCCGATGGTCTGCGTCTGCTCACGGGCACTCGGATGCCTCCCGGGGCGACACCGGTGGCGCAGGCGTACGCCGGCCACCAGTTCGGTGGCTACTCGCCCCGGCTCGGCGACGGCCGAGCGCTCCTGATCGGCGAGCTCACAGACCGCGAGGGTCGGCTCCGCGACCTGCACCTCAAGGGCTCCGGACGCACGCCGTTCTCCCGCGGCGGCGACGGTCTGGCCGCGGTCGGCCCGATGCTGCGCGAGTACGTCATGGGTGAGGCCATGCACGCCCTCGGCGTACCGACCACCCGTGCGCTCGCGGTGGTCGCCACCGGCCGGCCCGTACGACGCGAGACCGTCCTCCCCGGTGCAGTGCTCGCACGGGTGGCGAGCAGCCACCTGCGTGTCGGCACCTTCCAGTACGCCGCCGCCACCGGCGACCTGGGCCTGCTGCGCAGGCTGGCCGACTTTGCCATCGAGCGTCACCACCCCACAGCAGCCTTGGCCGAGCACCCCTACCGTGCCCTCTTCGAGAGCGTCGTTGTCGCCCAGGCTGAGCTCGTCGCCCGCTGGATGCTCCTCGGGTTCGTCCACGGCGTCATGAACACCGACAACATGACGATCTCCGGCGAGACCATCGACTACGGGCCGTGCGCCTTCATGGAAGCATTCGACCCCGCCACGGTTTTCAGCTCCATCGACACCGGTGGGCGCTACTCCTACGGCAACCAACCCGTCGCTGCTGAGTGGAACCTCGCGCGCTTCGCCGAGAGCCTCCTCCCGCTGCTGGCCGACGACCAGGACGCCGCCGTTGCGCTGGCCGTGGAGTCGCTGGGCCGCTTCGCGCCGACCTACTCCGCGGCCTGGTCGACCGGGCTCCGGGCCAAGCTCGGGCTGTCCAGAGCCGCCGGCGCAGTGGACGAGGTCGACGAGCTGGCGGAGCAGTTCGTCCAGTTCCTACGCGCCGACCGCGTCGACTGGACCAGCGGATTCCGGGCCCTTGGCTCGGCCGCTCGGGGCTCCGCCGAGCCGCTGCGGGGGCTCTTCCTCGACCTGGCCGGCATCGATGACTGGCTCGCCCGCTGGCTGGCGCTGGCTCCTGACGACAGCCTCCTGGACCGCTCGAACCCGCTCTACATTCCGCGCAACCACCTCGTGGAGGACGCTTTGGACGCTGCCACCGCTGGCGACCTCGCCCTGGTGCGACAGCTGGTCGAGGTGGTGCGGCACCCCTGGACCGAGCGGCCCGGCCTCGAGCTGTACGCCGCGCCGGCTCCCGAAGACTTCGGCCGCTACACCACCTACTGCGGTACCTGAACGACGTCCGGTCGTCGAAAGAGCCGGGTGCGATGGCGCCACGCCAGTCGTGGCCAAAGCCCTACCTGGCGCACCGGCTCCTTGCCACCGGGGTCGCCCGAAGGGGCGCGGTCTGGGATGGGTCTCCGCAGCCGCCAGACCGACGCTGAGAGGACATCACGCATCGATAACCTGTGTCGGTGACTGACGAAGATCCGATCGGCGAACTGCTCGCAGACTTTCCGGTGACGGTGCAGATCCCCGTTGCGTGGGGCGACATGGACGCCATGGGACACGTGAATAACGCCGTCTACTTCCGCTACTTCGAGACGGCTCGGATCAAGTGCTTAGCAGAGCTGGGCCTGGGCTCGATCGAGCAGTCGGACGGCGTCGGACCGATTCTGCACTCGGCAAGCTGCCGGTTCCGGATCCCGCTGACTCATCCCGACACAGTGACCGTAGGCGCGCAGATCGGGGAGGTGGGCCACGACCGGTTCGTCATGCGGTACCGGGCTGTGAGCCACCACCATGGCGCGGTCGCTGCAGATGGCGAATCGCTGATCGTTACCTTCGACTACTCCACAGGCGGCAAGGCTCGGGTCTCGGATGCTCTGGCAGCGCGTCTCGTGGACTTGCGCCGAGCCTAACCACGGCTGGTCGCGGTTCCAGAGTCACGCGCTTAAGCGGGGGAATGGCGCGAAGGTATTGCTCGGAACCGGTCCCGGAGCCCGGGCAGAACGAAGGGGCCCGCCTGCGCCAACGAGGTCGAGTCGCTTGCTTTCCTCTGCGGGCAGAAGCGACCGGGCTAACCTGCAAACATGACGAGCGAGCACGACGAGATCGACATCAAGCCGCGGTCCCGGCAGGTCACGGACGGCATCGAGGCGACCGCGTCGCGCGGCATGCTGCGTGCCGTCGGCCTCGGCGACGAGGACTTCGCCAAGCCCCAGATCGGTGTGGCCAGCAGCTGGAACGAGATCACGCCGTGCAACCTCTCGCTCGACCGGCTCGCCAAGGCGGTGAAGAACGGCGTCCACGCCGGCGGCGGCTATCCGCTGGAGTTCGGGACGATCTCCGTCTCCGACGGCATCTCGATGGGCCACGAGGGCATGCACTTCTCGCTCGTCTCGCGCGAGATCATCGCCGACTCCGTCGAGGCCGTGATGATGGCCGAGCGACTCGACGGATCCGTGCTGCTGGCCGGCTGCGACAAGTCGCTGCCCGGCATGCTGATGGCCGCCGCGCGCCTCGATCTCGCCGGTGTCTTCCTGTACGCCGGCACGATCATGCCCGGACAGGTCGACGGCAAGGACGTCACGCTCATCGATGCCTTCGAGGGCGTGGGCGCCTGCCTGGCGGGGAAGATCTCGCGTGAGCAGCTCGACAAGATCGAGCGCAACATCTGTCCGGGCGAGGGCGCCTGCGGTGGCATGTACACCGCCAACACGATGGCCTCCGTCGCCGAGGCACTCGGCATGTCCCTGCCCGGTTCAGCGGCCCCGCCGGCGGTCGACCGGCGCCGCGACGGTTTTGCTCACCGTTCGGGGGAGGCCGTGGTCGAGCTCCTGCGCCGGGGGATCACCGCCCGCCAGATCATGACCAAGGAGGCGTTCGAGAACGCCATCACCGTCGTGATGGCGCTGGGCGGCTCCACCAACGCTGTCCTCCACCTGCTCGCCATCGCACGGGAGGCCGACGTCGACCTCACGCTCGAGGACTTCAGCCGGATCGGCGCCAAGGTCCCACACCTGGCCGACCTCAAGCCCTTCGGCCGCTACGTGATGTACGACGTCGACAAGATCGGCGGTATCCCGGTGGTCATGAAGGCGCTTCTCGACGCCGGCCTGCTGCACGGCGAGTGCCTCACCGTCACTGGCAAGACCATGGCGGAGAACCTTGCCGACCTGGCCCCGGCCCCGCTCGACGACGACGTCATCCGCTCCATGGAGCGCCCGATCCACCGCACCGGCGGCATCACGATCCTGCACGGCTCGCTGGCGCCCGAGGGGGCAGTGGTCAAGAGCGCCGGCTTCGACGAGACCGTCTTCCGTGGCACGGCCCGGGTCTTCGACCGCGAGCGCGCCGCGCTCGACGCCCTGACCGAGGGCCGGATCCAGCCCGGAGACGTCGTCGTGATCCGCTACGAGGGTCCCAAGGGTGGCCCCGGCATGCGGGAGATGCTCGCCATCACGGGTGCGATCAAGGGGGCCGGCCTCGGCAAGGACGTCCTGCTGATCACGGACGGCCGGTTCTCAGGCGGCACGACGGGCCTCTGTGTCGGTCACATCGCGCCCGAGGCGGCCGACGGTGGGCCCATCGCGTTCGTCCGTGACGGCGATCCGATCACGCTCGACGTACTCAACGGGTCGCTCGAGGTCGAGGTGGAGCCCGACGAGCTCGAGCGACGTCGCGAGGGCTGGACGCCGGTGCCGCCGCACTTCACCACCGGGGTCCTCGGCAAGTACGCCAAGCTCGTCCAGTCGGCCGCGCACGGCGCCGTCACGAGTTGAGGTCCTTCGACAGTCTGAGCGCCTCGTCGAGCGTGTGCTCGGCCTCGGTCGCCGCCGCGTCGGCTGAAGCCTGAGCCTCCTCGGCATCGGCCAGGTGGTCCTCGGCCTCCTTGGCGGCCTGTTCGGCCTCGATCACCCGGCGGCGGAGCTCCTCGAGCTCGGCGTGCGCCTGGAGTACGCCGGCCTGCCGCTCGTGCACGAGGCGGTTGGCCTCCTGCTGGCTGGCCCGGGCGGCCTCCGCCTCCCGTCGTGCCTGCTCGACCGCCTGTCGAGCAGCCTCCCGTCGTTCGGCCCGTTCGGCCTGTTCCGCCCGTTTGCGCTCGGCAGCGGCCCGCTCGGCGTCATCGGCCCGACGACGCCCGGACGGCTTCTTCACCGCCCGCAGTCCCGCTGGAGCGGGAGCGGCGTGATGGCCGACCGCCTCGGAAAGGGCGACGGCGCGGGTCACGTCGACGGGCTCGATGCCGGTCGAGGTCAAGGCGGTGAGCAGGAGCCCACTGCGGACCGCTGCCGCTGCGTTCTCGTCGATCATGGCCGCGGTGAGGGTCTGTTCGACCTGCTCGGCCACCGACTCGGTCAGCCGGACCCCGTGCTCGAGGGCCAGCGCACGGGCCCGCGTAGTCATCGCGGCCGTGAGCTGTCGCCGCTGGGTGGTGAGAGTCCGCAACTGAGCAGCGTCGAGGTCTGCCTGGGCCGCGCGCAGCGCGGCGCCGACGGCGAGCATCTGCTCGACCTCCTCGGTCGCGTGCCGGACCAGGAGGTTGACCGCCCAGGCGGCGGTCGAGGCCTTGGGCAGGCCTTTGACCACCGTTGCCTCCGGGGTGCCCTTGAGCCGCTTCGCCTCGGCGTCGCGAGCGCGGATGAACTCCGCAGGCACCAGCCCGTACAGCTCGCCCGCAATCTCGAGCACGCTCATCGCTGCCCTCCTCGGCTCAGGATTCTGGCGCCACCTGGTCGGGTCGCTTGTCGGGCCGCAGTCCTCGCCAGGACGGATGGCGCAGTCGACCGTCGCGGGTCCACTCGGTGAAGGTCACCTCTCCGACCAGCGTCGGTGTGACCCAGTGCGCGCCCCGGGCATCGGCCCGAGGCACCTCCACGAACGGTGAGTCCACGGCTTCCAGCGGCGCGAGGTCACTGGCCAGGTGCTGCAGCATCGAGGCGGTGAACCCCGTGCCCACCTTGCCGACGTACCTCAGGCGCGGACCGTCGGGGAGGCCAAGGAGCAGGGCGCCGATCTTGCCGCCGCGGGCTCCCTGGCCGAGGGTCCAGCCACCGACGATGACCTCCTGCGTACGGATGTTCTTGATCTTGATCCAGTCGGCCGAGCGGCGTCCGGGCTGGTAGTTGGAGGACAGGCGCTTGGCGACCACGCCTTCGAGCCGGTGCTGCTGGCTGGTCGCGAGGGCTTCGTCGCCGCTGCCGACGAAGGCGGCCGGGGTCTGCCATGCCGGTCCCGCGAGGTCGAGTCCCTCGAGCCGCAGCCGGCGCTCGGTGTAGGGCTCAGCCAGCAGCGACTCCCCGCCGAGGACGAGGACGTCGAAGAGCAGCAACACCACCGGCTCGCTCGCCGCCAGCCTCGCCGCGGCCCCGGCGTTGCCCACGTGCATCCGCTTCTGCAGGCGCGCGAAGCTTGGCCGACCGTCGGCGTCGAAGCTGACGATCTCCCCGTCCAGGACGGTCGGGCCCGGCGTACGGCCTACCACCGCGTCCGCGAGGTCGGTGAGCTCCGGATACGCGGTGCTCATGTCGTTGCCGTTGCGCGAGACCAGCCGCACCGCACCGTCGTCGAGGTGGACGAGGGCGCGTACGCCGTCCCACTTCATCTCGAAGGCCCAGTGCTCCTGAGCCCCCAGACCCTCGAGCGTGCCGGCGGTGGCCAGCATCGGCACCACATCAGTTCCGGGAGGACCGGCAGGGGTCGTCGATGGCGGCGGCATGCCTGCAGCCTTCCCCAACCCGTGGCCGATCATGCGAGCCGGAGGCCGCGACAGCCGGACAGGTAGCGTGGAGGAGTGGTCGAGATGGGTCCGGTGCTGGTCGACCACCGCGAGCGGAGCAGCGCGATCCCGGAGGCTCTCGTCGCCGCTGGTCTCGACGTACAGCTGACGGATCTTCCGGTGGGCGACTACGTGCTCGGGCACGGTCTGGCGGTCGAGCGGAAGGGCCCTGCCGATCTCGGTGCGTCGATCCGTGACGGTCGCATCTTCGACCAGGCGGTGCGTCTGCAGTCGGCGTTCCCGCAAGCGGTGCTGATGATCGAGGGCGAACCGTCGGGGATCCCCGAGGACGCGTGGCGCGGCGCCGTGTGTCGGTTGGTGGAGGACGGCTTCACCGTCCTGCACAGCCTGGACGCCGAGGATAGCGCGGCGTGGATCGTCCGACTCGCCAAGCGGGCTCGGCGAGCGGCGCCGACCACGCGGATCGACGGCCCTCGCCGGGCTCCGCGTCATCCGTCAGGACAGGCCGAGGTCATGCTCTCCATCGTGCCGGGCATCAGCACGACCATGGCTCGCAGCGTGCTCGCCGCCTACGGCAGCGTTGCGGCGGTCGCCGCGGCCGCGCCCCAGGGGCTGCTGGGCCATCCCGGTATCGGCCGGGTGCTCGCGGGTCGAATCGCCGTGGCGCTGGCCGGCGAGTACGTCGCCCCGGTCGACCGTGAGGCCGAACCCGAACGGCCGGGCAGGGGAGTGCGGGCGCCGCGGCGCTGGATCCTCGCCGAGCCGGAGCGCGACGCCGAGACCCAGTCGTTCGACCGGCGGGCGATCGCGCTCCGTGCCCTGCGTTCGGCCGGCGACGGCGCCCAGCTGATCGACGGTCTCACCGGCGAGGTGGTCCAGGCGAACTCCAGCCCACGTTTCCACGCCGACTGAAGCGTGATCGTCGCGTAGCAGGGGTTGCACCCGGTCGTTGTCCCTACATGCCCTACCGCAACCGCCGCAGGTCCTCGCGAGCGATCCCCCTCGGCGTGGCGGTCGTGGTGTGCCTGCTGCTGATCGCGGTGGGGTGGGCGATCCGGCCGCGGGGCGGTGAGGACGTGGAGGGTCCGGCCAGCGCTGCGGACGCCCCGTCCGCTGCGACGCCTCTCTTCCCGGGATCGGACGCCGAGCCGCAGCCGATCGAGACCGCGACGGGCACGGACGGGACCGAGAAGGCCAGTGCACAGGGCAAGGCGCCGTCATGGCTCACGAGTGCCTTCCAGGGCAGCTCCGCAACGCTGGGTGCCCGGCGGGCGGTCATCCGACTGACAGCCTCCGACAACGGACCCATGTCCGTGAGGTACGCCTTCAACACCGGCGACGGCTACGACTCGGGCTCCTTGCAGTCCACGGGATCGTGGTCGAAGGCCGAGCAGGTGCAGGGCGTCGAGCCACTCGTCGGAGTCATCGGACAGGTGATCCGCGGCACCCTCACCTGCACGGTCACCCTCGACGGCAAGGTCATCTCGCATCAGAGCCGATCGGGGGCGTGGGCCGTCGTGCAGTGTTTCGCCTGAGACTCAGCCTTCGGGGAGTTCGGCGAAGCGCTGCTTGACGTCGTTGTACCAACCCATCGACTTCTTCGGGTGCAGCCAGCGGCCCTTCATCTCCGCGCGGGCAGGGCCGTGAAGGGTGTCGCCGGCCTTGACCGCATCCTTGAGGTGCTTGTCCTGGGCCTTGATCACGTCGTCGGCCGAGTCGCCATGATGGGCGAGGGTGCAGGGGCCGCCGAGGTCCTGGCAGGTCATCGTCTTCATACAGTGCTGACGATTTCGACGAGGAGAGTGTGACCGGATGGCGACAGATGACCAGCTGACCGAGGAGTTCGAGGCCGAACGACCGCGTCTCGTACGCATCGCTGCGCGCATCCTCGGGGATCCTGATGCCGCCCAGGACGTGGTCCAGCAGGCGTGGCTCCGGCTGCACGGCACGACCGAGCCGGTCGACAACCTCGGTGGGTGGCTGACGACGGTCACCTCGCGCCTATGCCTCGACCGCCTCCGGGCGCGGGCGCCGGAGCCCCTCGAGGCCAGCCACCTGGACGAGCCCGACGTCGACGCCGCGGATCCGGCCGACGAGGCGGTGCTCGCCGACACCGTCGGGATCGCTCTGCAGGTCGTGCTCGACCGGCTCACGCCGGCGGAGCGGGTCGCCTTCGTCCTGCACGACACCTTCGGCGTGGACTTCCCGGTGATCGCCGCCATGTTGGAGACGTCGCACGCCGCCGCACGCAAACTCGCCTCCCGGGCCCGGGCGAAGGTCAGCCTCGCCGCTCCGGAGGATGCGCTCGCCGACTGGCAGGTCGTCGACGCCTTCATGGCGGCGGCCCGCGACGGTGACTTCGCGCGGCTGCTGGAGTTGCTCGCTCCCGATGTCCTCGTGAGCGCCGACGCGGCCGCGGTCACGATGGGCACACCTGCCCGGATGCAGGGCGCCGACGAGGTCGCCGCGTTCTTCAACGGCGGCGCCTCCACCGCCTTCCCCGTCTTCGTCGAGACGCGGCCCGGGGCCGCGTGGATCCACCGCGGCGAGGTGAAGGTCGCCTTCGACTTCACGGTCGAGGACGGGCGCGTACGTCGCCTCGAGTTCCGTGCCGACCCCGCGGCCCTGGCGGCCGTACGCCGACGGGCCGGTGCCGCGGAGCGGACTCAGGAGCGCTGACGCTGGCGGCGTTCCTCACTCCGCCAGACGTGGTGGCCCCAGACGCCGAGTCCGCCTTCGAAGGTGTCATCGAGCCCACGGGGGCCGAGGTGTCGGACAGGCAGCGGGTGCCAGTCATCAGGGTGCGGGGCGGTGTCGCGACGACTGCCGTCGTGCTCGATGTGCTGGGCCCGGGACGCGTCGAGCATCCAGAGGCCGATGAAGAGACCGGCGGTTGCCACCGCCAGGACGATGACGCCGAGGTTGGCAACCCAGAGGTTCGTCATCGTGACCACCTCCTTCTTAGGACCTTCCACGGTACGCCCGCGGAGGCGCCGTGGACAGGGCCTCAACTCCAGGTGCGCGCCTGCTCCTCCGCGAGCGTCGTGTCGTCTCCATGGCCGGTGTGGACGACCGTGTCGGGCGGCAGGGCGAAGAGCTTGGAGCGGATCGACTCCTCGAGGGTGGGCCGATCGGAGAACGAGCGGCCCGTGGCGCCCGGGCCGCCCTGGAAGAGGGTGTCGCCGGTGAAGACGCAGCCGAGGTCGGGGGAGTAGAGGCAGACCGCGCCGGGAGCATGGCCGGGCGTGTGGAGCACCTGCAGCCCGATCCCTGCAACCGTCAGGATCTGGCCGTTCGCGAGGTCGGCGTCCCAGACCAGGTCGTCATGCGTGAGCTGCCAGAGGGGCCGCTCGGCCGGGTGGAGCAGGATCGGTGCGCCGGTGCGCTCGCGCAGTTCCGGGGCGACCCGGACGTGATCGTCGTGGGCGTGGGTGCACACGATGGCGGTGAGCCGCCGGTCGCCGACGAGCTCGAGGATCGCGTCGGCCGAGTGCGGCGCGTCGATGACGAGGCACTCCTCGTCATCGCCCACCACCCAGACGTTGTTGTCGACGTCGAAGGTCTCGCCGTCGAGCGAGAAGGTCCCCGAGGTGACGGCGTGGTCGACGCGGGCGGCCATCAGAGCAGTACCACCGAGCGGAGTACGTCGCCGTGGTGCATCCGCTCGAAGGCCGCCTCGATCTCGTCGAGCTTGATCTCCTCGGTGACGAACGCGTCGAGGTCGAGGCGGCCCTGGCGATAGAGGTCGATGAGCATCGGGAAGTCGCGCGACGGCAGGCAGTCGCCGTACCAGCTCGACTTCAGCGCGCCGCCGCGGCCGAAGACGTCGATGAGCGGCAGGTCGGGCACCTTCATGTCGGGCGTCGGAACGCCGACCAGCACGACGGTGCCCGCGAGGTCGCGGGCGTAGAAGGCCTGCTTCCATGTCTCAGGGCGGCCCACGGCCTCGATGACGACGTCGGCGCCGTCGGCCCCGTCGTAGAACTGCGCGGAGATCTCCTTGATCGCCTCGACCGGGTCGGTCGTCGAGGAGTCGACGGTGTGCGTGGCGCCGAGCTCGCGTGCCTTGTCGAGCTTCTTGGCGTCGATGTCGACGGCGATGATCGGGTTGGCGCCGGCCAGCGCGGAGCCGACGATGGCGGCGACGCCGACGCCGCCGCAGCCGATCACGGCGACCGACTTGCCGCGCGTGACGGCGCCGGTGTTGATCGCGGCGCCGATGCCCGCCATGACGCCGCAGCCGAGCAGGCCGGCGGCCGCGGGCCGCGCCTCGGGGTCGACCTTCGTGCACTGGCCGGCGGCGACGAGGGTCTTCTCCGCGAAGGCGCCGATGCCGAGAGCCGGGCTGAGCTCGGTCCCGTCCTCCAGCGTCATCCGCTGCGTCGCGTTGTGGGTGGCGAAGCAGTACTGCGGCTCGCCGCGCTTGCAGGCCCGACACTGGCCGCAGACGGCGCGCCAGTTGAGGATCACGAAGTCACCGGGAGCGACCTCCGTGACGTCCGGCCCGACCGCCTCCACGACGCCGGCGGCCTCGTGGCCCAGCAGGAAGGGGAAGTCGTCGTTGATGCCGCCCTCGCGGTAGTGCAGGTCGGTGTGGCACACACCGCAGGCCTGCACCTGTACGACGGCCTCTCCGGGTCCCGGATCGGGGACGACGATGGACACGACCTCGACGGGTGCGCCCTTGGCGCGGGCGATGACGCCCTTGACGGTCTGCGGCATTGGAGCAACTCCTCGGTGGGGAACGCTGGCTCGTCGAGGCTACTCGGGGAAGGGTCAGCCCTTCACGTACCCCGCGCGAACCGGCCAGCCGTGGCGGAAGTTGAGCTTGACGGCGTACAACGCACGGACGGCCCGGCGCGCCCGGTGCGGCCGAACGGTGCACGGTCGGGTGCTGCCGCCGCAGACCCAGCCGTGGAAGTACATCGTCACGCCGCGCTTGGTGGCCACGATGTCGGCGCCACCCGGCCCGCAGAGACCGGTCATGTGCTGCGAGAGGACCATCCGAGCGGGATGTCCTCGCCAGTGGACCAGCGATCGCGAGCGCCGGACCGTCGTGGCGTAGTTGCACGTCGCATAGCTGCGGATCGAGGTGAAGAGGTAGTAGTAGCCGCCGCGTCGGAGGATGACCGGGTTCTCGACGACACCACGGCTGCGCACCAGGACGCGGCTGTGCCGGGCGGCCCGGCGGGTGCCGGCGCGATTGAGGCGCAGCAGCTTGATCGCGGACGGCTTGGCATCGATCTTGTAGAGCAGGTAGGTCCTGCGCCCGCTGACGTACGACGACGGGTCGATGACGCCCGCGCGGTTCGACGAGCACACCAGGGGCCGGCCGGGGACAGCCCTGAAGCGTCCGGTCGCCGAGGTGGAGACGGCGGCGCCGATGCAGCGTCCGCGCCGGTTCCTGGCAGGGGCGGCGAAGTAGAGGACCCAGCGCCTGCCGATGTGGACGATCTCGCTGGCCCAGATGCCGCCGGTCCGCTTCGCCCAGCGGGGGCGACGGACGAGGGGAGTGCGGGTCAGGCGCCAGGTGCGGCCGTTCGAGGAGACCTGTCGGACGACGCGCTTCCCGGTGGAGACCGCCACGTACTTCTTCGGCCCGACCTTCGCGACACTCGGGTCGGCGACCGAGTGTCGATAGACGAGTGGTCGCGGCCCCTTCTTCGCCTCTGCCGCCGGCACCGTCGTCATGATGGTCGCCGCCGCGAGCGCAGCGACGACCCACACGAGCGCGCGTCTGCGCCTCATGCACCCTCCCGAAATCCCTAGCCTGCCCGATCCCTCCGCAGGCCGGTGGCGGGACCGTAACCCGAGAATCGGCCGAAGCGTGGGAGGTTCGAGAAGTTCGCCGCCAACTCATGGGTAACTCATGGGAGGGTGCAGCCATGAGTACCGTGCGCGTCCACGTCACCCACTCGTTCACCTCCTCACCGCAGGAGGTCTTCGACGCGCTGTCGGAGCACGAGAACCTCGGCCCGCTCTTCGGTGCGAACATCACCCGGCTCCGCGACGGGGAGACGTCGCGCAACGGCGTCGGCTCGGCTCGGACGCTGCGGATCGTGCCGCTGCTGCCGGGCTTCGTGGAGACGACGACGGTCTCCGAGCCGCCGCACCTGATCGAGTACCGCATCACCGGCGGCCTCGCGCCGATCAAGGACCACCACGGCGTCCAGCGACTCATGCCGCGCCCGGACGGCGGCACCGACCTCGACTACGCGATCGCCTTCGACAGCGCCGTGCCCGGCCTCGCGCCGGTGGTCGGGAAGGTGCTCACCCGCACGCTCACGAAGGCGCTCCCAAACCTCGTCCCGTAGGGGACCCAGCTCGGGCGGGTGTCACTCGTGCTCGCCGCGGCTGCGGCGCAGGCGCCGGCCGCGGGCGATGACCTCGTCGCGCTTCTTCGCGTTCTTCTCGATCAGGCGCGTGTCACGCGGCGGGAGCTGCAGCTCCTCCTCGGCGGGGATGCCGGCCTGCAGCTCACGACCGCGCTCGAGCTCGGAGTCGAGCTCGGCACCGAAGAGCAGCGCCAGGTTGGTGATCCACAGCCACAGCAGGAAGACGACCACGCCGGCCAGCGAGCCGTAGGTCTTGTTGTAGGAGGAGAAGTTGCCGACGTACACGCCGAAGGCGGCGGACGCGACGATCCAGATCACGATCGCGACAGCGGCGCCGATGCTGATCCAACGGAACTTCGGTTGCTGCACGTTCGGCGTGGCGTAGTAGAGCAGCGCGACGATGAGCATGACGACGACGAGCATCACCGGCCACTTGGCGATGTTCCAGACCAGGACGGCGGTGGAGCCGAGGCCGACGGCATCACCGACGGCCTGCGCGGCGGGGCCGGTCAGGACCAGCGCGAGTCCCACCAGCGCGGCGAGGACGACCGTGATGAAGGTGAGCAGCAGCATGAGGGGGCGCAGCTTCCAGATCGGCCGACCCTCCTCGATCTCGTAGATCCGGTTCATCGCACGACCGAAGGCGCTGACGTAGCCCGACGCCGACCACAGGGCCGCCGCGAGACCGATGATCAGCGCGAAGCCGGCACCGCCCGCGTTCGCCAGCTCCTCGAGGATCGGCCGGACCGTCTTGGTCGCCGAACCCGCGCCGACGTCGTTGAGGATGCCCATCAGCGAGTCGACCGTCTTCGTCGGGTCGGAGACGAATCCGAGCAGAGAGAGGAGGGCGATCGACGCCGGGAAGAGCGCGAGGACGGCGTAGTACGTGAGCGCTGCCGCGAGGTCGGTGCACTGGTCGGCGGAGAACTCGCGGATCGTCGTCCTGGCGACGTAGATCCACGACCGCTTCTTCAGGTCGTCGGGAGAGTCCGGCTTGCTCGACTCGGGGGCGCTGCGGCTGACATCGGTGGCCATGCGGGAGGGATACCCGGCAGAGTGAGGCCTATGAGCACGACGGTGCAGGTCACGTTCGACTGTCACGACCCGAAGGGCCTCTCGACCTTCTGGCGGGACGCCCTGGGGTACGTCCATCCGTTCCCGCCCGGCGTCGGGGCGACGCCCGACGAGGACCCGCTGGCGGCGTGGGAGGGGTTCCTCGAGGCCCACAACGTGCCGGAGGAGGAGCGCAACCAGGCCTCGGCCCTGGAGGACCCCGAAGGCACGGGCCCGCGGATCTACTTCCAGCGCGTGCCGGAGGAGAAGGTCACGAAGAACCGGCTCCACCTCGACCTCCGTGCCGCCCCGGGCCTGAAGGGCGAGGAGCGGATGGCGGCGCTGGAGCGCGAGTGCGACCGCCTGGTCGCCCTGGGTGCGACGCGTCAGCGCCGGGTCGAGCCGGACGCGATGGAGGAGGGCTTCATCGTGATGCTCGACCCCGAGGGCAACGAGTTCTGCCTCGACTGACCAGGACCTGACCAGGACCTGACCAGGGCCAGGCCAGGGTCAGCGGCCGAAGGCCCGGAGCAGCACCTTGGGCAGCCGCGCCCAGCTCGGCTTGGCGGCGAAGTCCGTGAGGGCCTTGGCCGTGCCCGTCCCGGTGCGCCCGGTGACGTACCACGGCGGCGTCGGGAAGAGGCTCACCTCGCCGTGCAGCACCGACCGCGGGAACGGACGGAAGGGCCCGCGGATGACGGTCCGCTCGACGTCGGCGGCGAGGAAGGAGTTGTGCACGATCCCGATGCCGGACCCCACCTTCTCGATCGTGTTGCCCGGGAAGGCGCCCCAGGCGGCGGCCGGGAGCAGGAAGCCGATCGCGCTCCAGACGTTGATGCCGATCGTGCCGTAGCGCAGGTCGGCGAGGATGGCGTCGAAGTTCGAGATCGCCTTCCGGTCGGCGGGGGCGACGATGATGCTGGCGCCGAGCGTGCCGTCGAGTCGGTCGTTGGCGAAGGCGACGGCGTTGGCGAAGAAGTCACCGCCGAGGCCGGGCACCTCGGTGTGGCCGAGCACCGGGGCGAAGTACTCGGTGGTCAGCAGGTCCTGCGACGTGGTCTCGTCGATCCTGATCAGCAGTCGCCCGTTGAGGCTCTCGGCCTCGGGGTAGGAGTCCTGGGCCAGAGCCAGCTTGCGGTCGGAGCCGGGATACCAGGCGGCACGGGCCTCCGTGGTCGACAGCACGTCGCGGAGCTCGGCGAGGAAGGCGTCCTTCTGTGCCCAGTCCGAGCTGAGGATCAGCGCCTGCCCGGCGATGCAGTTGTGGCCGGCATTGTTCAGGCGCTGGGTCACGACGTTCTCCGCCTGGAAGCGGAGGTCCTCGGCCGACCAGTCGCCCGGGATCACGATGATGGGCGAGACGCCGCCGAGCTCGCTGGTGATCTCCTTGTCGAGCCTGCGCTCGCTGCGGTCGGTGAGCGAGCCCCACACGATCATGTCGTGCGTGACGCCCGAGCCGGTGATGTGCACGTGCCCGATGCCCTCGTGCCGGGTCAGGTAGGCGCCCTCCTCGGCGCCACCGTTGACGATCCGCACCAGCCCCGCCCTCACGAGCGGTGCGAAGGCCGCCTCGTACGTCGACTTGAGGCTGCCGAACGTCGGGTTGAGCTTCAGCACGCTGGCGCGGTTGTACGCGACGAGCTCGTAGAGCACGTCCAGCGGACCGATCGAGGAGACGTTGCCGGCGCCGAGCACGAGGCCCACGCCGCCGTTCTCGCCCGGACGCACCGCGCCCAGCCCGGCGTTCGCGCGGGCCTGCTCGGCGGTGACGCCCGGCCGCATCCAAAGCTCTCCGGTGAAGCCGTTGTAGATGTTGAACTCGTAGAGGTTCGTCGGAAGCACCCGGAAGGTGGTGCGGTTCGCGGTGCGTGAGGCTTTGACGCCGTCGAGCGGCGACTTGCCCTGCGCGATCTTCTGCAGCGACTCCACGGCGGCCAGCAGCCACATCATCGTGCCGTAGGGGCCGGTCAGCCACTCCTCGCCCTCGAGCTGCTCGGACGTGATGCCCTTGGCGGCGATGGCGTCGCGTGCCCAGGCCTCGGCCACCTGCGCCACGGCCGCATGGGTGCGCTGGAGCAGGTCGATCCGCGCGCGCAGGTCCATCCGTGCCCAGCCCGCCGCTCCGGCGGTGAGCTCGGTGACGGCCTGGTCGAGCTCCGCGGTGGTGGCGAACCCGATCTCGGGAGTGGTGGTCATGACGTCACCCTAGGGCCGTGGCCACGATTGCGGGAGGGCTGGCAGGATCGCCGCATGGACATCGTCTACCCGGCCGTGATCAAGGCGGCCCGTGCGTGGTTCAAGCTCGGCGACGTCCGCATCCGGGCCTCGGGGGAGGAGCACATCCCCGAGACCGGGGGAGCGTTGCTCGCGATCAACCACCTCTCCTTCGTCGACTACGTCATCGCGGGCGTCCCCGGGGCCGACCGCGGCCGACTGACCCGCTTCATCGCCAAGAAGGAGGTCTTCGAGCACAAGGTCGGCGGACCGGTGATGCGCTCCTTCCACCACATCGCCATCGACCGCGCCGACGGCGCCGAGGGCATGCGGATCGCCGCGGACCAACTCCGTGACGGCGAGCTGGTCGGCATCTTCCCCGAGGGCACGATCTCGCAGAGCTTCATGATCAAGGAGATCAAGACCGGCGCCGTGCGCATCGCGGCCGATGCCGGCGTACCCCTGATCCCGGTGGTGCTGTGGGGGACCCAGCGGTTCCTGACCAAGGGACGATCAGCGGACTTCAAGCGGCACAAGACGATCGGCATCACCGTGGGTGAGCCGATGCACGTGACCGGTGAGGACCCTGTCGCCGAAACGGCCGAGCTCAAGTCCCGGATGGAGGCGATGCTCGACGAGCTGATCCGCAACCACCCGGCCGAGGAGCAGCCGCCTGGATCGTGGTGGCTGCCGAAGGCGTACGGCGGCACCGCGCCCACCCTCGAGGAGGCCGCTGCGGCCTACGCCGAGGAGCGCCGGCTCCGCGCCGAGCGCAAGGCCGCCCGCGACCAGTAGGGGGCGGTACGCCCGGTGAAGGGCCGATGAACACTGCCGATTTCGGGCTCGCCGGTGCCGGATCCGCCTGAGAGATCACTGAGACTGGTGGTGTGACCGGATATGGATCGGGGACGCTCCCGATCGCCGTGGCCCACCGAGGTGGGGCCGGCATCGGGCTTGAGAACACCATGGAGGCCTTCCGGGGCTCCCTCGCACTCGGGATCCGTTATCTCGAGTTCGACGTCCGCATGACGTACGACGGCGTGCCGGTGCTCTTCCACGACCCGACCCTCCAGCGGATCGCGGGACGCCCGGAGGCGATCGCCGACCTGACCCTGGAGGAGCTCAGCATGGTCGAGCTGGCTCCACGGGTGTGGGTGCCGACGCTCGCCGACGTCCTGCATGCGTTCCCGCAGGCCAACCTGATGGTGGACCTCAAGGACCCGGCCGCGATGGCGGCGACGCTCGACCTGATCGAGCACTACGACGCATCGTCCCGGGTCTGCCTGACCGGCGGCTGGGACCGGACGCTCAAGCTCGCCCGCGACCGGTTCCCCGACGTCCACTCCAACATGGGCTGGGGGCGGATGACCACGTTGCTCACGTGCGGTCGGACGCGGCTCAAGGCCTCACGCTTCCGCTCCGAGGCGACCTTCGTGCACGTGCCCTACCGCCTCGGCCGGGTGCGCTCTTACGTGCCGCGGGTGGTCGAGATCGCCCATGACCTCGACCTGCGGGTCATGGTCTGGGGTGTCGAGGAGCCGGCGACGATGCACCGGCTCCTCGACGAGGGGGTGGACGGCCTGATCACCGATCGCCCCGACCTGTTGCGTGATGTCCTGATCGAGCGCGGCCAATGGCCGGCCGGGCGCTCGGCGGAGATCATTTGTCAGCGTGCTCGCTGAGCGTCTTCTCCAACTCGGACTTGCTCTGGCCTGAGACGCCGGAGATGTCGGCGTTGTCGGCCTGGATGAGCATCTGCTCCTTGGTCTTGTCCTCGGGCTGCTCACCGAGGTGCTCGGCGCGGCTGCTCAGGAACGCCTCACCGAGCTGGGAGAGGACGGCGCTGTCCATGTTCTCCCTCATCCCCGGGAGGACCTTCTCCTCCTCCTCCTGGACGTGGTGGGTCACCGCGTCCACGAGCGCCTTGAGTGCGGCCGGGAAGTCGGGGGAGTCCGGCGGCATCTGGGTGAGCTTCAGCGCCAGCTCGTCGGCGAGCAGGTGCTCCTCCTGGCTGTGCTCGACGTCGTCGGCCCCGCCGGCCTCGGCGGCCTTGGGGTAGACCTCGGCCTCCTCAGCGCGCGAGTGGGCGGTGAGGAGCGTGGTCATCACGGGAAGCAGGTTGGCGCGCTTATCGGGGAAGTTGAGCAGCTCGTCGAAGAGCTGCTCCAACTCGCGGTGGTCCTTCATGATCAGGTCGACGACATCGGTATCCATGCGGGTCGATTACCCCGCGCATGATCGGGTAATCCGTGGGCATGTCCTTGGACAAGCTGACCCATGCCCTCGAGGCGGAGCTGCCCGCCGCGATCGCGCTACGGCACACCCTCCACGCCGCCCCGGAACCCTCAGGCGGCGAGTGGCGGACAGCGACCCGGATCGCCAATGCCATCGGCGCCGGCGAGAGCGAGGCGGTCGCCGACACCGGTCGCGTGGTCAGGGTCGGGCCGCCGTCACGCCGGGTCGTCGCCGTACGGGCGGAGCTGGACGGGCTGCCGGTGCACGAGCGCGACGGGCAGGCGGATGCAGCGAGCAACGGCTTCATGCACGCCTGTGGACACGACGTCCACATGGCCGCCGTCGCGGCGCTCGCACGGGCGGCCCACACGCTGGACCTGCCGATGCTGGCGGTGCTGCAACCACGGGAGGAGCAGCCGCCCTCGGGGGCACGCGACATCGTCGCCGACGGCGTCCTCGAGAAGTACGGGGTGGGCGCGATCGTCGGCGCGCACGTGCAGCCGCTGCTGGCGAAGGGCGAGATCGCCGCAACGCCGGGAGCGGTCAATGCCGCGACCGACCAGTTCACCATCACGGTGACCGGGCACGGTGGGCACGGCGGATATCCACACCTCGCGCGTGACCCGGTGCTCGCCATGGCACAGGTCATCGTGGCGCTGCAGCAGGTGGTCAGCCGCAGGCTCGACCCGCTCCACGCCGCGGTGCTGAGCATCGGCGCGGTCCATGCCGGCGCGGCCCCCAACGTCATCCCGGATTGCGCCGTCGCGCGCGGCACGCTGCGCGTGCTCGACGAGAGCGACCGCGACACCGCCCGCAAGGAGATGACCGACATCGTGGCCCAGGTGGCGGCCGGCTACGGCTGCCGGGGCGGGGTGACGATCCACGAGGGCGAGCCCGCCCTGGTCAACGACACCGGGCTGGCGCTGCGCACCCAGGGCCATCTCGAGCAGCTCGGCTTCACCCTCGCGCCCGAACTGCGGTCGTGCGGTGCCGACGACTTCAGCTGGTACGGCGACCAGGTGACCAGCCTCATGATGTTCGTCGGCCTCGACGACCCGCACATGCTCCACCACCCCTCGTTTCACCCCTCCGATGAGACCGTCCGGGACGTGGCGCTTGCGCTTGCGGCCGGTTACATGGCGGCGCTTGCGGGCATATAGAGCTCGTGACTGAACTCAAGAAGCGCACTGTCGGCGTCGAGGAGGAGTTCCTCCTGGTCCACACCGATTCTGCCCGGTTGGCTCCCGAGGGTGAGGAGGTCGTCGCGGCCGCGGAGGCGCACGATGCGCGCGGGCAGTTCGAGCACGAGCTCCAGCGCCAGCAGGCCGAGCTCGGCTCCGCGCCGCACAGTGAGATCGCCGTGCTCGCCAAGGACCTGGAGGTCCGTCGCACCCAGCTGGCGACCGCGGCCGCCGAGCGCGACGTACGGCTGCTGCCCGCGGCGACGAGCCCGCTCGACCAGCACGTGACCGCCACCAACGACGCCCGTTACGAGCGGATGATGGCGCAGTTCGGCCGGGTCGGCCGACGCCAGCTGACCTGCGGCATGCACATCCACGTCTCCGTCGAGTCGCCGGAGGAGGGCGTGGCCGTGCTCGACCGGATCCACGGCTGGCTGCCGGTGCTCACCGCGCTGAGCGCGAACTCACCGTTCTTCGAGGGCCTCGACACGGAGTACGCGAGCTACCGCACGGTGCTCTGGGGCCAGTGGCCCTCGGCCGGCTTCACCGAGCCGTTCGGCAGCTTCGAGGCGTACGAGAAGGCGCGTGCGGACCTCGTCGCCACCGGGGCGGCGCTGGACGAGGGAATGATCTACTTCAACACCCGTCTCTCGGCGCGCTATCCCACGCTCGAGATCCGGGTCGCCGACGTCTGCGCCGACGTCGCCGACGCCCCCGTGATCGCCGCGCTCGCGCGGGGGCTGGTCTCCACGGCTGCGGCCGACGCCGCCTCCGGCCTCCCGGCTCCGCGGATCCGGACCGAGATGCTGCGGGCCGCGATGTGGCGTGCCTCCCGCTGGGGGATGGAGGGGGAGCTCGTCGACGCGCTCACCGCCACCCTCGTTCCCGCGTGGGAGATGGTGGACCTCCTCGTCGAGGCGGTGCGGCCGGCCCTGGACCGCACCGACGACACACAGCTCGTCATCGACGGCCTGGCCCGGATTCGGGAGCGTGGCACCGGTGCCCGGGTGCAGCGCGACGCACATGCGAAGGGCGGGTTCGGAGCCGTCGTTGACGCGCTCGCGATCCCGCCCCGCAGCTGATGCCGCTCGTCGCACCTGTCAGATGTCGTCCTCACTGACGACGTGCATCGCAGCCTCCTCGGCGCTCGCGCCGGCACCGTCGATGCCGACGTCGGAGGCCACGGAGTCCTTCTCCTCGTCCTCGTGGGCGCCCTCGTCGGGTGCGACGAGGCGGCCGGACCTGGCGTCCCCGGCGTAGAGGTCCTCCGGGTCGTCGGTCTCCCGGTCGTCGTACTCCTCGTCGGCCTCGAAACCGGGCTCGAGCCGCTCGGCGTCGGGAACCGGAATGTCGGGCTCCTCCTGGGCGATCCGCTCGTCAAGGGTCTCACCCTCGAGCTGGCCGAGCTCCGTCGTGGCCTTGTCGTTGAGGCCACGAGGCCGCTCAGGCGGGGAGATCCCCTCGTCGAGTACGTCGTCGACCCCGCGGTCGTCCAGGGTCTCCTCCGGCTGCAGCTGTCCGGACTCGGTCATGGTGATGCTCCTCATCGTTGGGGACTCGTGGGACACCGAAGGCCCGACCTGCACAACGCAGACCGGGCACCTCGGGAGAGATCGTCAGTTGTGGGAGAACGAACTGGCGGGCTGGCCGTACTCGGACGACGCCAGGAGCGGGTCCGGCGGGGCGTCCTGCCAGCCGCCGGAGTCGCTGTGGGCGCGAGCTTCCTTCACGTCGGAGATCTTCTCCTTCGCGAAGCCGGCGGCTCCCTCGGCAACGTGCTTGGTGGTCTCCGCGGCGTGCTTCACCTCGGCGAAGGCCTGCTCGCGGGGACGGGTGGCGAACCAGTAGCCGGTGGCGAACCCGGCGCCGAACGCATAGAGGGTCTTGGACATGTCATTCACCTCATTCGATTGCGGGGGTCGGTCGAGAGCTCGTGGAACTCCTCCTCGTCGCGGTGGAGCTGCTTCTCGTCGAAGCCCTGCTCCACACGTGACGGGTCGTTCTCGACGCCCCTCGCCCGGCGGGCGTCGAGCAGCCAGAACGCGAGAAAAGCTCCACCCACGACCACGGCGAGGCCGATGATGTAGAGGAGGGCTGTAGTGGACATACGACCAGAGTCTCCGGAGGGCCCCGGCTCATACGGGAACCGCCCATGATTTCTCGATGTTCAGATTCGCCTCTTGTCAGCTCCGGGCAGCCGTGCTTATCTACAACCAAATGGTTGTACGTATGGATGTGAGCGACGCCGAGGTGGACCGGATCTTCCGGGCCCTCGCTGATTCCACGCGCCGGGACATCGTCCGGCGCACGCTGGTCGACGAGGCCTCGGTCTCGTCCCTGGCCTCTGCCTATGACATGAGCTTCGCGGCGGTGCAGAAGCACGTCGCCGTACTCGAGGAGGCGAGTCTCGTCACGAAGGAGGCCCGCGGACGGGAGCGCCTGGTGCGCGGAAACCTCGACATGATCCGGCGCGCGAGTGCGCTGCTGGACTCCTATGAACAGATCTGGCGTGGGCGGATCGACCGCCTCGACGCCCTCCTCGACGAGCCCGAACCCACCACTTCGAAGGAGAAGTGACATGCCCATCACCCATGTGACGAAGGATCCTGAGGCGCTGACCATGACGGTCGTCGCCGACTTCCCCGCACCGCTGCGGCGGCTGTGGGATGCGTACGTCGACCCCCGCCAGCTCGAGCGGTTCTGGGGTCCTCCGGAGTGGCCCGCGACCTTCACGCGGCACGATGCCGCGGTCGGCGGGGTGAGCTCCTATCTGATGCGCGGGCCGGACGGCTCGGTTTCCCGCGGCTACTGGGAGTGGCTCTCCGTCGACGAGCTCAAGGGCTTCGAGGTCCTCGACGGGTTCGCCCTGGAGGACGGCACGCCCAACCGGGAGATGCCGTCGATGCGGATGGTCTTCGCCTTCGAGGCCGTCGGCTCGGGGTCACGGGTGACCACCACGACGTACTTCAACGCCGTCGAGGAGATGGAGCAGCTCGTCGAGATGGGCATGGAGGACGGCATGCGTGCCGCGATGGGCCAGATGGACTCGGTCTTGACGGACCTGGCGTCGTTCGCCGCCGGCAACGGCGTCGAGACCCAGATCCTCTCCGACACCCTCGTGCGGGTCTCGCGGGTCATTCGCGGCTCGGTCGCCGACGTCTGGCGCGCCCACGACGACGCTGAGCTGATGCGGCAGTGGCTGTTGGGACCTGACGGCTGGACGATGCCGGTCTGCGAGATCGCCTCGACCGTCGGACAGACCTATCGCTACGAGTGGGCACCTGAGGCGGGCACGGAGGGTGAGCGGTTCGGCTTTACCGGCGAGCTCCTGGAGTCGATGCCGCCGGTGCGTGTGGTCACCACCGAGGCGATGATCGGCATGGACGGGCCTTCGACCACCAACGAGATGACCCTGACTCCGGTCGACGGCGGCACGCTGCTCTCGCTGCTGATCACGTATCCGTCCGCCGAGGTCCGCGACATGATCCTTGCCACCGGCATGACCACGGGCATGGAGACGTCCTACCAGCGGCTCGAGTCGCTGATCGCCTGAGGCCGCGGGCGGACTGAGACGGACGTCCGGGACGACCTCGCCCGGCTCGGGCCGCTCGCCCGGGTCTCCTCGTCCCGGACGGACGCATGTCCGGGACGAGACGGCCCGGCGGCGCCCGATTGCGTGGGCGACCTCGTCCCGGACCACCGCAAGCCCGGCCGCGGGCGGTCAGTCGGTGCGGGCCGGCGGCAGGTCGGCAAGACCTGCCGCCGGGTGGGCGCGGATGGAGTCCAGGAGCTCGAGCCATGCCCGGCCCAGTGAGCCGCCACCCTGATGGCGGTCGGCGCGGACGAGGTAGAACGCGAGCCCACGGAGCAGGTCGACTCCGGCCCACTCGGGCACGCGGCCCGTCGTGAGCAGCGCCTCGTGCACCGGTGCCACGACCGACCACAGTGCCTCGGGGGACGAGGCCAGGCGCTCGTAGCCGTCGTAGGTGTACGCCCACTCGAGCTCGGCCTGGGTGGCGAGGTCCTCCATCGCGTGGGGTTCAGGCCTGCTCGCGCACGCCGAACGTCAGGGCGATGTCCCAGGGCAGGATTCCCCAGCCCGGGACCGCGTCGGCGAGGTAGTAGGGCGCCATGTCGATGGCCTCGGCGCTCACGGGGGCGGAGAGGGAGACGACCTCCTCGCCGGGGGTGAGGTGCGTCGACCACAGCTCGCTGCCCGACGGCGGGGGAGAGACCTCGACGGTGGATAGCTGGGTGCCGTCCTCGGCGACGTGCAGCGCGAAGAAGGCGTAGGGCACGAGAGGCGCGTCCCAGCCGCCGATCTCGACCACGAGGAACTCAAAGGACTCAGCCGCGTGGCGCACCGCCTGGTTGACGGCCCGGACGAACTCCTGCGGAGCCTCGGCACGTGGGGAGACCGCGCCTGTCGCCGCCGTCAGACGCAGGGCGGTGCCGTTGGGCAGCCGGAGCTCCGGCCCCGACGTACCCTCGGTGAGCTCGGCGGCCTCACGGAAGCGCCCGTCCTCGCGGGGGGCTCGGGCGAGCATGCCGGTGTTCTGCACCGCGGTGAGGATCGCGTCGTTCTCGACCTGCCAGAGCTGCGTGGTGCCGTCGGCGGCCCAGGTGCGCAGCAGCCCGCCGACGCAGAGTCCGAGCTGGACCGTGGTGCTCGCGCCGGTGTTGAGGATGCTCACGCGGTGACAGCCTCGTCGCTGGAGGGTGCCACGCCGATGAGGCGGTCGCGGAGCTCGCAGAGCGCCGCGATCTCGGCCTCGAACCGCTGGGTGGACTCGCCGACCCGTACGTCGTCGAAGTAGTGATGGCGCATCGCGGCACGGGCGATCCGGTGCTCGTCGTGCTCGAGCCGGGCAGTCACGAGGGCGGTGAGGCCGGGGATGTCGTTGACGTCCTCGGCCTGCAGCACGTCGGCGGCACGCGAGACGGGCACCTCCTGACGGAGCTTCTCGGCGTCGCCATGCTTGTCGGTGATGAGGATCGGCTTCTCGGTGCGGAGGTAGAGCCAGTCCAGGCCGACCGACGAGACGTCGGTGATCATCGCGTCGCAGTGCGGCATGACGGCGAGGATGTCGCCGACGAGGACCGCCTCGTGACCGGCCTCCGGCTCGGCGGCTGCGGCGGACTCCAGCAGCGACATGATCGCGCGGTGCCCCTCGATGACGGCGGGGACCTCGGACGTCGTCACCTTGGGGTGTGGCTTGTAGACGACACGGGCATCGGGCACCGCGAGGATCGCTGCCATGATCTGCGCGCCGAAGACGTCGACCGACGTGTAGTCGTTGTACTCGGCGTCGCCCTCCCAGGTGGGCGCATAGAGGACGGTGCGGCGCGGCGACTCCGTGATGATCGGCTCCGGTTGGAGGTCGAGCTGCGGGCGGCCGATCCGCACGAGCTTGGAGTCGTCGAACTCCAGGAGCCCGCTGACGATGCGCTGCGCGGCGGCCTCACCGGCGACGAAGACGCGGTCGTAGGCCTTGGCGTTGTTGGAGACCATCGACTGCTTGTCCGACTCGCCGTGGTTGATGTGGACGTGCAGCAGTCGGTTGTCCAGCAGCGACTGGAAGTTGCGCATCGAGTTGTTGCAGTAGACCGCGACCTTGGCGTCGAGCGCAGGGTAGAGCTCGTGCATCTCGTGGAACTCCGGCGCGCAGAAGACCGGCAGGGTGGTGCTGCTGCGCACGACCATCGCGGTGTCGTGGTCACGCGTCACGATTCCGACCGGATGACTCGGATCGAGCCCCTCGAGCACCGGCAGCCACTGCAACAGCTGGTAGACCCGGGTGGGGTCGTCAGCGAAGTAGGCGATGACATCGATGGTGGGGGCCTTCAGCACTGACGGATCGTAAGTCCCGAATGTTTCGCGTACCTAACCCGAGCGCGGCGCCCATCTGCCACCATGAAGTCATGCGTTTGACTCGACTTTGAACGTACGCGACGGCCGCCTCGAAGCCCTTGCCCGACTCGGGCTTGTCGTCGTCGACCCACGGCGAGTACGCCGGCTGACCGGTCGCGGTGCCGGCGGGGGCGTCGGCAGCGCCATCTGAGCTGATCCCGCATACACCGACCTCTTCCGCGGCATCCCGCTCCTGATCGTGCTCTACCTCGTCGGTTTCGGGATTCCGGGTCTGGGACTCACCGGCCGCGTGCCGTCCTACGTCTGGGGCACGATCGCGCTCGTCGTCACCTACGGCGCGTACGTCGCCGAGGTCCTCCGTGCCGGCATCGAGGCGGTGCATCCCTCGCAGAGCCTCGCCGCACGGTCCCTGGGCCTGAGCTATGGCCAGACGCTGCTCCTCATCGTGCTGCCCCAGGCCGTGCGCAAGGTGACGCCGGCGCTGATGAACGATCTCGTCTCCATGCAGAAGGACGTCGGCCTGATCTCGGTGCTGGGTGCGGTCGATGCGGTCCGGGCCGCGCAGATCGAGGTGTCGACGACGTACAACTTCACGCCGTACGTCGTCGCGGGACTCCTCTTCGTGCTGCTCTCCTGGCCCTTCATCCGGCTGACCGACTGGCTGACCGCCCGCGCCCGGACCCGGGAGCAGATCGGGGGAGTCGTATGACCACCCTGCGGATCCACCAGGTGCAGAAGCGGTTCGGCGACCGCGTCGTCCTCGACGGCGTCAGCCTCGAGGTCGCCAAGCACGAGGTCGTGGTGCTCATCGGCGCCTCGGGCTCGGGCAAGTCGACGCTGCTGCGGACGATCAACCTGCTCGAGCCGATCGACGACGGCCAGCTCTTCCTCGCCGAGAAGGACATCAGCGATCCGCGGGTGGACGTGGACGCCGTCCGGGCACGGATCGGCGTCGTCTTCCAGCACTACAACCTCTTCCCCCACCTCACGGTGCTCGCCAACGTCACGCTCGCCCTGCGGCGCGTCAAGGGTGTGCCGAAGGCCCAGGCCGACACGCGGGGCCGCGAGCTGCTGGAGCGGATCGGTCTCGCCGAGCACGCCGGCTCCTACCCGGACCGGCTCTCGGGCGGACAGCAGCACGCCGGAGCAGATCTTCGACGCACCCCAACAGCCGGCCACGCGGGACTTCCTGGCCCGCCTGCAGCACTGACATCTCCGGGATCTGTCGATCAGCCAGCCAGGTGCTGGCCCGTCACCCGCTGGGGAAGGGCTCCGATGGCCGTCTCTGGGAGGGCCGCATCCACGTCCGGTGCCGCGAGCTGGGCCGCCCGCTGCCAGCCCTGGTCGTCCGGCGACTCCCACGTCTCGGGGTGTCGCGTGTCCGTCAGGCGGGTGAACCACTCCGACTGCAGGACGGCGAAGATCGTCGCCTCGTCATCCCACTCGTCTGCGTCGGAGCGCAATCCGGCCGGGAACGGTACGACGGCCCCGCTGGTGTCCTCCACGAGATCCGGCTCGCGGCGGGGCGCCGGGACGGCGACCACAGGCGTGGGCGTCTCGCCGCGGCCGTAGGCCAAGAAGTGGGTGAGCAGGTCCTCGGGCTGGGCACTCTGGATGGGCGTGAACCAGGTCGACGGTCCGGAGTCGGGCCTGGGTACGACCGCCACGGCGGGCAGCACCGGCAGCGGTTGGTCCGGCGCCGTGACGCGCGGTCGCTCGTGGGCGGGGAGGGCGGTACTCGTCGTGGGGGCGACGACGGTGGGCTCCGAGGGCGTCGGAGGCTCGGCGGGCGCGGCGACCCCGACGGCGGTCTCGACCGGCGCGGCGTCCCCGCCGGCGGGCACCAGGAGCTTCTCACGGTTGCGGCGCGCCTCGACCAGGGCGACCAGGAGCGTGAGCAGGAGCAGCGAGCTCGCCACGATCGCTTCGGTGCGGGCGTGCGTCATCCGGTCGTGGAGGTGGGCCTCGAGCTCGTCGGCTGCGCCCACGATGATGCCGGTCATCGCGGTGACGAACTTCCCCTGCACCTCGAGGAACTCGTCCGGTGTCATGCCCATCGAGGCCGGGTCGCCGGTGGAGAGCAGCTCCGTGATCGCGTTCTGCATGGGGTTCCCTGCGAGGACCACGCCACTGGTGGCGTCGATGCCGCTGGCCTGCTCGAACTTCAGGCGGATGCCGGGGGTCGTCTGGCGGGCAAAGGCGAGGGTCGCGACGTTCCACCGGGAGGTCGCGTCCGCGAGGGTCGTCAGGTCGCGGACGTCGAGCCGCCCGCCGGACAGGGCGGCCGCCACGGCGTCGCCCTGGTCGCCGAGCGCCTCGACGGCGGGGCGGACCTCTGCGAGTGCGGCCGTCTCATCGAAGAGCGTGGGGTCATCGACGAAGGGGAGTCGCTGCGCCAGGCCGAGGAGGACGTTGAGCGTGTCGGTGTAGTCCGTACGGGCCGCCGCGCGGGTGGACTCCTCGCCCAGGCGGGCGCGGGTCGTGTCCAGTCTGCCGAGGTCGCGGGTGATCAGTGCCAGGTCCTGGGAGAGCGCCGGACTGCCGGCGGTGTCGATCGTCGGGACCTCGGCGCGCCAGTGGTCGACGAGCGCATCGGTGGTGATCCGGAGCCTGCCCAGGGACGCCTTGTCGGCGCCGAACGCGGTCTCCGCGTCGCGCTCGACCTGGAGCTGGAGCGCCAGTTGGAAGGCGCTCGGCAGCGTGCGCACCAACGATTCGCTGCGGGAGAGCTCGTGGGAGCGCTGCACGAGCTGGGCCGTCTGGAAGGACCCCAGGGCGAGTGCCGCGACCGTCGGGATCAGTAGGACGCCGATCAGCCGCGGACGGATGCTCCGCAGACGGCTCTTCTTCGGCTTCGCCATTGCCCCTCCCGAGTGTGGACCGAGCCATCGCACCAGATCCCCGCCCGGTTGCGACAGGCCCTGGGGTCGAAAGGGGACGAAGGTCCTACGGGAACGGCGCATCCGGGTTACCCCAGTGGTCGTTCGGACTACATGGCTACGTCGACTAGTGAATTCGGACTAAGGTCCCAGCGATGATCACTGGGGTAGTGGTCGGGGAATGCCGATGGGCGAGGCATGAACCGATTCCCTCGTCTTGCCAGTGGCGCTCTTGCGGCAGCAGCCCTCGTCGCGACCGTCGTGCCCGCCACCGCGCAGTCGGCCGCCGCGGCCGACGCTGCTGGTGCGGCACCGGCGGCCGGTTCGACCAGCGCGAGCAGCGGGGTCACGCTGCCGCCGACCTCCGTCTCGGTCAGCCTGCGTGGCGGCCGAATGGTCGGACTCAACAGTCGGCTCGTCATCGGCGGCCAGGTGAAGGCCCCGGCCGGCGGCGTACTGAGTGCGTTGGACCGCATGCTCAGCGGGGCCACCACCACGGTCAGCAGCCTGCTCGCGGGCGCGTCGTCTGTCACCGAGCTACCCGCTCCCACACCGGTCAGCGCCGCCCGGGTGAGCCTGCAGCTCAAGACGCCGACGGGCTGGTCGTCCATTGCGACGGTGCCCACCACCGCCTCCGGCACCTACGCCGTGGCCGTGCCGACCGGCTTCTACGGCACCCACACCTGGCGCGTGCTCTCGGCGGCGACTGGGACCAGCACCGAGCAGGCGACGTCGCCCTTCACCGTGGGCGTCCGGGTTCCGTACGCGGCAAGGGGATCCGCCCGCTCCTATGCACGACTGTCCTCGGGTGATGTCCGATGGAACCCGTGTGCCCCGATCCCCTTCTACGTGAACCGCGCCGGGATGCCGAAGAACGCCTTGCCCACGATCATGGCCGCGATGCAGAAGGTCCACGAGGCCTCCGGCCTCACCTTCCGCTTCTCCGGATACTCCAACGGCGTGCCTTTCGCCGGCGGCAACTCATCGCGGAGCGGGATGCCGAACTACGGCTTCACCATCGCGTGGGCCAAGCCGCAGCAGGCCGGCGAGCTGCGCGGAACCGTGCTGGCCGTGTCCGGCTCCTGGAGCCGCTCGACGCAGGTCGGGTCGAGCCGGAGGGCCGAGTACTTCAGCGGCGGCATGGTGATCGACCGAACGGAGAAGCTCAAGTCCCGGATGGGGAAGGGCAAGACCCTCGGGTACGTCGTCATGCACGAGATGGGACACGTGCTCGGCCTGGGTCACACGGCCGATGCGTCGCAGATGATGGCGCCGACGGTGACCGCGCGCTCCTACACGCAGTACGGCGCCGGCGACCTGGCAGGCTTCGCGGCCGTGGGCCTGGCGGGCGGCTGCCTCTAAGACCCCTGTGCGGCGTCGTACGCCCGGCTGACGGCGATCCGCTCGCAGGTACGCGCGAGCTCCATCGTCATCTCGTGGCCGAGCTCCGGGAACTCGAGCCCGAGCAGGAGCTCCGCACCCTCACGAGCGATGCGGCCGACATGGGTGCTGCACATCGACGGCGCGGCGACGATGGCGTCGAGGCACAGGGTCATGGCGAGGCGGCGCTGCTCGGGTGACATGCCCTCGCTGGCCGAGAGCAGGAGCAGCGCTTCGTTGCGGCTGGGGTGGTGCGCCATGGTCTTCCAACGATGCGCGCCAGAGCACGGTTACGCCAGTGCCTGAGGGGATCAGGATTCAGTGGAAGACCACGGTGCGGTGGCCGTTGAGCAGGATGCGGGTCTGGGCATGCCACTTCACGGCACGGGAGAGCACCTGAGCCTCCACGTCCTTGCCGGCGGCGACGATGTCGGAGGCGTTGGTGCGGTGGTCGACCCGGAGGACGTCCTGCTCGATGATCGGGCCCTCGTCGAGCTCGGCGGTGACGTAGTGCGCGGTCGCGCCGACGAGCTTCACGCCCCGGGCCCACGCCTGGTGGTAGGGCCGGGCGCCCTTGAAGCTGGGCAGGAAGGAGTGGTGGATGTTGATCGCGCGGCCCGCCAGCCGCCCGCAGAGGTCGTCGCTCAGGATCTGCATGTAGCGCGCCAGCACCACGAGGTCGATGCCGAGCCCGTCGACGAGCTCCATCAGCTGAGCCTCCGCGTCCGCCTTGGTGGCGGCCGTGACGGGGATGTGGTGGAAGTCGATGCCGTAGTGGTCGGCGAGCGGCTTGAGGTCGAGGTGGTTGCCGACGATCGCCGGGATCTCGATCGGCAGGGCACCGGTCGACCATCGGAAGAGCAGGTCGTTGAGGCAGTGGCCCTCTCTGCTCACCATCAACAGCGTGCGGTACGGCGTCACCGCATCCCTCAGCTCCCACGCCATGCTGAAGTGATCGGCCACCGCGGCGAACCCCTCGCTCAGGTCGGCCAGGGTGACCGTGTCGTCGAGGACCTCGAAGTGCACCCGCTGGAAGAAGCGCCCGCTGTTCGGGTCGTTGAACTGCTGCGCCTCGATGATGTTGCCCGAACGTGCGACGAGGAAGCCGCTGACGGCGTGCACGAGTCCCGGAGCGTCGGGACAGTCGATGGTCAGCACGAACTCGGGGCGGGTCACGACCGACCAGTCTAGGGCTGCGGCGATAACCTTCGGCCCGTGATCGACTACGACGGCCGGGTGTTCCGACCCGTCTCGCTCTCCCCGAACGGCACAGTGTCCACGGAGACCGTGTTCGTCTACCGACAGCGTCGTCGCGTGATCACGTCCGCCTACCAGGGCGGCGACATCGTCGCCGGCCACCTGATCGGACTGGTCGACGCCGAGGGAAACCTCGACTTCCGCTATCACCAGCTGACCGTCGAGGGTGAACTCCAGGCCGGTAGCTGCCACTCGACGCCCGAGGTGCTCGAGGACGGCCGGATCCGTCTGCACGAGAGTTGGCAGTGGAGCACCGGTGACAGGTCCACCGGCACCTCGACGCTCGAAGAGGTCAGGCCTGACTGATCTTCTCGATCAGCGCGGTCGTGGAGATCGCCGGCGTGCGCGGCAGGTAGACGACCTCGCAGATGTCCTTGAACTCGTCGAAGCGACCGGCCCAGTCGTCACCCATCACGAGGACGTCGGCGGCGAACTGCTCGATGTAGTGCCGCTTGAGCTCGAGGCTCTCCTCGACGAAGACCTCATCAACACCCTTCAGTGCGTTGACGATGGAGAGCCGCTCCGCCTCGCTGTAGATCGGGGCGCGGCCCTTCTTCTTGAGGTTGAGGGCGTCCGCGGAGACGCCGACCACCAGCCGGTCGCCGTACGAGGCGGCACGCTCGAGGATGCGCAGATGCCCGACGTGGAAGACGTCGAAGGTTCCGAAGGTGATGACCGTGCGCGACACGGCCCGCATCCTGCCACCTCAGGTCCGACCCGGCAGAATCGCACACGTGAGTCTGATGGCGGGGGACACAGCGGGCGACGCCGTACGTCGGCAGGCGCTGCGCCGGATGCGGACCCTGGCCACGGGGCTGCTCTGCTTCGCGGCCGTCGTCTACCTCCTGACGCTCGACCGGGGTGGGTTCTGGGGCTTCGTCAACACGGGCGCCGAGGCGTCGATGGTCGGTGCGATCGCTGACTGGTTCGCCGTCACCGCCCTGTTCCGGCACCCGCTCGGCCTGCCGATCCCGCACACCGCGCTGATCCCGAAACGCAAGGACGAGCTGGGCCGCGGCCTCGAGGAGTTCGTGGGCGAGAACTTCCTCCACGAGTCGATCATCCGCGACCGGATCGCGACGGTGAAGCCCGCGCTCCGTGTGGGCACGTGGCTCTCCGACCCCGCGAACGCCCGCACCGTGGTCGACGAGATCTCGACGGTTGCTGCCGCGGGGCTCGCCCGGGTCCGTGACGACCACGTCTCGGCACTGCTGTCGGAGGCCGTCTTCCCGCGGCTGCGGCAGGAGCCCATCTCCCCGATCCTCGGCGGCCTGCTGGCCGAGGCCGTGGAGGACGATCTCCATCGTGGCCTGGTGGATCTCGGCCTCCTCGAGCTCCGCGAATGGCTCGTGGAGAACCCCGACACCGTCACCGACGTGCTCGAGGAGCGGGCGCCGTGGTGGACGCCGCAGGCGCTCAACCACGGGGTGGCGAGCAGGATCCACCTCGAGATGATCAAGTGGATCGAGGACATCCAGGCAGACTCCCAGCACCGCGCGCGCTTCGCGTTCGACTCCTGGCTCGCGCAGCTCGCGACCGGCCTGCAGGAGGACCCGGAGACGCAGGAGAGGGCCGAGCGGCTCAAGGACCGGATGCTCGAGCACCCGCAGGTGCTCGCCTCCTCGATCTCGGTCTGGAACGCACTGCGCCGGGCGCTCACCACGTCGCTCAAGGATCCCTCGGGCGCGGTCCGTGAGCGCCTGCTCCACGAGCTGACCAACTTCTCCGCGGCGCTCCTGGCTGACGAGGCCCTGCGGAACCGGATCGACGCGCTCGCCAGCGACGCCGCGGTCTTCATCGTCTCGCGCTACGGGTCCGAGGCGACAGCGATCATCACGCACACGATCGAGCGGTGGGACGGTCGCGAGGCCTCGGAGCGGATCGAGCTCCACGTCGGCCGCGACCTGCAGTTCATCCGGATCAACGGCACGATCGTCGGAGGCCTTGTCGGCGTACTGATCCACGCTGTCACCGTCCTTGTGACGTGACCTGTCCGTGATGCCGGCGTGAGAGACTGCGAGACATGTTCGGCCGCCGCAAGCGCTCCTCGACGCCTGAGGCGTCCACGCCCGATCCGCACGAGCTCGCCGAGCAGGTGCCGATCACGGGGGACATCATCCGGCTGGGCCAGTTCCTCAAGCTCGCGAACCTCGTCGACTCGGGCTCGGTGGCCAAGGAGGTCATCGCCGGCGGCGAGGTGCTCGTCAACGGACAGGTCGAGACCCGCCGCGGCCGGCAGCTGAGCATGGGCGACGTCGTGCAGCTCGGCGGCCAGTTCGCCACCCCGGTCGACGGGGAGCAGTTCGAGGACGACCTGCCCTGGTGATCAGCTGACGCTGACAAGCAGAACCCGGTCGTCGCCCGTGCGCGGCGTCGCGCGGCCGTCGCGGTTGCTGGTCGTCACCACGAGGGTGTGGTCGTCGATCGCGAGCACGCTGCGCAGCCGCCCGTAGCGACCGTCGAGGAAGCCCTTCGGAGTGCCGGCATCCGTGCCCTGTAAGGGGATTCGCCACAACCGCTCGCCTTGGAGGGCAGCCATCCAGACGGCGCCCGACGCGATCGCGATGCCGCTCGGGCTGTCCTCCTCGGTGCCCCATTGCGCCACCGGGCTGGTGAACCGCTGGTCGTCGGTGCGCCCCTGCGTGTCGGGCCAGCCGTAGTTGCGGCCCTTCCGAATCCAGTTGAGCTCGTCGGCGGTGTGGTCGCCGAACTCGCTGGCCCACAGCCGTCCGTCCTTGTCGAAGGCCAGTCCCTGCACGTTGCGGTGGCCGATCGTCCAGACCGGCGAGCTCGGGTCGGGGTTGCCCGGCGCCGGCTTCCCGGCCGTCGTGATCCGGAGGATCTTGCCGCCCATCGAGTCGGGGTCCTGCGAGAGCGACGGTTCGCCGGACTCCCCGGTGCCGACGTAGAGCATGCCGTCCGGGCCGAAGGCGAGACGGCCACCGTTGTGGTGCACGCCGTGCGGGATGCCGTCGAGGATCACCTGCCACCGTCGGCCGTCGGTGCTGCGGGCGATCCGGTTGTCGTCGGCGGTGGAGTAGTAGGCGAAGAGCGTGTGGTCGGAGGCGTACGTCGGCGACGCCGCGATCCCCAGCAGCCCACCTTCTCCACCCTGGTCGACGTTGCTCACCGCGCCGGTCACCTCACCGAACCGGCTCATCCGGCCGGTGGCGAGGTCGATCCGATGGATCACCCCGTCATCGCGAGTGGAGACCAGCAGAGAGCCGTCGGGCAGCAGCGCCAGCCCCCACGGCACGTCGAGGCCGCTGGCGATGGTCTTCACGACCTTGGCCGACGGCATGGCGTCGGTGGGTGGCGGGCTCGAGACAGGGGCTGAGCTCGAGGGCGCCGGTGTGCTCCTCGCCGGTGTGCTCGTCGTCGCGGAGCTTGCGGTCGGGGACGCGGACGGGTCGTCGTCGGACGTGTCCCCACATCCGGCCACGAGTGCGAACACACTGAGGCCGGCGACAAGCGACAGCGCCGATCTCCTCCGCATGACCCCAGCATCCCGCGTACGACCAAGGCGGGTCATCGGGCGGCTCCAGCCGCATCCAGCCGAGACTGTGACGATGAGTCCGGGATGGCGCCGTAAGAGCGACCGCTTGTCCCTCATTCACCCCGCATGACGCGCTGGTCCCAACGTCTGTACGCCGCGTGGCACCGCGCTACGCCTGTTGGACCACCCGGTTGGACCACTCTGTTGGACCACCAGGCCACTCCAACCAAGCGCGTGGATGGAGCGCATTGGTCCAATTGAGTGGTCCAACGGGCCGGTCCCATTGGCGTAGTCGGCGAGAACGAGGCTGACATGGGGAATGCCACTATGTCGTGGAGAGCGCCGATCAAGTCTCACGCCCGCGTGGAGTACCCGCGCTTGCGTCCTCACGGGATCGAGCGGCATGCATGACCGAGACGTCAGCTGACGCCGAGCAGGTCCACGACGAAGATCAGGGTCTCGTTCGGCTTGATCACGCCGAGGTCGCGGCTGCCGTAGCCGAGGTGCGGCGGGATGACGAGCTGGCGGCGACCGCCGACCTTCATGCCTGCGACGCCCTGGTCCCAGCCGGCGATGACGCGGCCGCCGCCGAGCGGGAACTGGAAGGGCGCGCCTCGGTTGTAGGAGGCGTCGAACTCCTCGCCCGACGACAGCGCGACACCGACGTAGTGGACGGTGACGGTCTTCCCGGCCACGGCCTCGTCGCCCTCGCCCTCGCGGAGGTCGGTGATCACGAGGTCGGTGTAGGTCTCGGACGGGTCGACGAAGTCGATCTCGGGCTTCTCAGCAGTCATGCCGACCAGCCTACTGAGCGGCCTACTGAGCGGCTCACCGAGCGACGGTCGGTGGTCAGCGGCCGTGCAGGTGCGTGACGGTGCCCGGGCCGGTCGTGGGCGGCTCGTCGGGGTCGTCGGTGGACGACGAGGAGCCGAGGAAGGAGAGCGCAGCCTCGTGCAGGTGACCGTTGGTCGCGAGCGCATTGCCGCCCCACGGCCCGGGCTTGCCGTCGAGCGACGTGAACGACCCGCCCGCCTCCACCACGATCGGGACGAGCGCGGCCATGTCGTAGAGCGCCAGCTCGGGCTCCGCCGCGATGTCGACGGCGCCCTCCGCGAGCAGCATGTAGGACCAGAAGTCGCCGTAGCCGCGCGTGCGCCACACCCGGCGCATCAGCGCCATCATGCCGTCGAGGTTGCCACGGTCCTCCCACTCCGAGAGGTCGGAGTAGGCAAACGAGGCGTCGTCGAGGCGCCGTACGTCGGAGACGTGCAGCTGGGTGCCCTTCATCAGGGACTTGCCCGTCCAGGACCCCTGCCCCTTCGACGCCCACCAGCGGCGGCCGAGTTGGGGGGCGGAGACGACGGACATCACGACCTCGTCCTCGACGGCGAGCGAGATGAGCGTGGCCCAGACGGGCACGCCGCGGACGTAGTTCTTGGTGCCGTCGATCGGGTCGATGATCCAGCGGCGGCCAGATGTCGCAGAGGAGCCGGCCGTTGATCCGAATTCCTCGCCGGTGATGGCGTCGCGGTTGCGGGCACGCGAGAGGGTGCGGCGGATCGAGTCCTCGACCGCCTTGTCCGCGTCGGAGACCGGGGTCAGGTCGGGCTTCGTCATGACGTGCAGGTCGAGCGCCTTGAAGCGGTCGTTGCTGATCGAGTCGGCGTCGTCGGCGAGCAGGTGCGCCAGTCGCAGGTCGTCGGTGTAGTCCTCAGGCACCGGCCCAGCGTAGTAGCCGGACTAGTAGTCGGTGACGGAGCGGGCCGCAAGCAGTCGGCGGAAGGACTCCACGCGCTCGGGATCGGCCTCCCCGCGCTCGATGGCCTCGTCGAGGCCGCACTCGGGCTCGTCGCTGCCGTGGGTGCAGCCGCGCGGGCAGTCCTCGGTCATCTCGTCGAGGTCGGGGAAGGCCTCGATCAGGTGGTCGGGCTCGACGTGCGCAAGTCCGAAGGAGCGGATGCCGGGGGTGTCGATCACCCAGCCCTCGCCGTCGGGCAGGGCGAGCATGAGGGCCGAGGTGGAGGTGTGCCGACCGCGTCCCGTGACGGCGTTGACATGCCCCACCTCGCGAGCCGCCGAGGGCACCAGAGCATTGACCAACGTGGACTTGCCGACGCCCGAATGCCCCAGCAGGACGGATGTCTTGCCCACGAGCCGCTCCTTGAGCTCTCCCAGGTCACCCTCGAGCGAGCGGGTCACGACCCACGGCACACCGAGGCTGCGATAGGTCGACAGCAGCACCTCCGGGTCGGCGAGATCGGCCTTGGTGAGGCAGAGCAGCGGCTGCATGCCCGCGTCGTACGCCGCCACCAGGGCCCGATCGATCAGGCCGTGGCGTGGCTCGGGGTCGGCCAACGCCGTGACGACGACGAGCTGCTCCGCGTTGGCGACGAGGACCCGCTCGACCGGGTCGTCGTCGTCGGCGGTGCGCCGCAGCACGGTGGTGCGCTCGCGCACCTCCACGATGCGTGCCAGCGCCCCGTCGATGCCCGACGTGTCGCCGACGACACGAACGTGATCACCGGTGACGACACCCTTGCGGCCCAGCGGCCGTGCCTTGACCGCCCAGATCTCGCGGCGGCCGTCGGGTCCGTCGATATGGACGGTGAAGCGGCCGCGGTCGACGGTGACGACGATCCCGTCGACGGCGTCCTCGTAGGTCGGTCGGTCCTTGGTACGCGGTCGGGTGTGGCGCCGGGGGCGGTCGTAGGCCTCGACGTCCTCGCGCCCGTAGCGGGCGTTGTTCCGCGCCAAGCCCGGCTCAGCTCCCGGTGTCGACGGCGGTGTCGAAGAGCCCGGCCCAGAAGGGCGCGAAGTCGGTGAAGGTCTTGGACGTCGTGTTGACGTTCTCGACGAGGATGCCCGGGACCGCGGCGCCGAGCAGTACGCCGGCGTGGGCCATGCGGTGGTCGGCGTACGTGTGGAAGAGGCCGGCGTGCAGGGGAGTCGGCGTGATGACCAGTCCGTCGGGGAGCTCCTCGACGCTCGCGCCGAGCGCGTTGAGCTCGGTCGCGAGAGCCGTCAGCCGGTCGGTCTCGTGGCCGCGGATGTGGGCGATGCCGGTGAGCCGCGACGGCGTGGAGGCCAGTGCACACAGGGCTGCGACCACCGGGGTCAGCTCGCCGACGTCGTGCAGGTCGAGGTCGACGCCCTGCAGGTGGCCGACGGCAGGACCGGTGACGGTGAGTCCCTCCTCGCCGAGGGAGACGGTGCAGCCCATCAGCGACAGGATGCTGACCCAGTCGCGGCCGGGCTGCGTGGTCTCCTCGGGCCAACCCATGACGGTGACGGTGCCGCCCGTGAGCGCCGCGAGACCCAGGAAGGGACCGGCGTTGGAGAGGTCGGGCTCGATCGTCTCGTCGACGGCCTTGACCGGGCCCGGCGCGACCACCCAACGGTTCGGCTCGGAGGTGTCCACCTCGACCCCGTGCCCGCGCAGCATGTCGACGGTCATGTCGATGTGGGGGAGGGAGGGAACGGTGCTTCCCGGCGCGTCCGACCTGTGCCGTACGTCGACACCCCGCTCATAACGCGCCCCGGCCAGCAGCAGGGCCGAGACGAACTGGCTCGACTCCGACGCATCGATGGTGACGACCCCGCCGGGCACCGATCCGGTGCCGTGCAGGGTGAAGGGGAGGGCCTCACCCTCGACGGAGACACCGAGATCGCGCAGTGCGTCGAGGATCCGACCGACCGGCCGCTGTCGCATGTGCTCGTCGCCGTCGAAGGCGAGCGCACCGCGGCTCAGCGCCGCGACGGGCGGCACGAAGCGCATCACCGTTCCGGCGAGGCCGACGTCCACGGTGGCGTCGAGTCGCTCGAAGGCACCGACCGCGGGGATCGGTGTCACGGACCAGTCCGGGCCGAGGGTGTCGATCTCCGCGCCCAGCGCCTCCAGTGCTCCGGCCATCAGCAGCGAGTCTCGGGACCGCAGCGCGCCGTGCACGGTCGACGGCCCGTCCGAGATCGCCGCAAGGATCAGTGCGCGGTTGGTCAGCGACTTCGACCCAGGCAGCGACACGACCGTCTCGACGGGCTGGGTCGCGTGCGGCGCGGGCCAGGGGTCGGGGATCACCCGTCAACCTTACTCAGTTGCTGCCCTTGGTGATCTCGACGGCGTCGGCGTCGAAGTCGGTCGCCGTCAGGGTCGCCTGCAGTGACCAGGTGCTGTCGACGTCGAAGTCCCAGTGCAGCACCTCTCCGTTGTCCGACACGGTGCAGACCACCGTGAAACTCGAGCTTCCGTCAGCCGGCGGAGTGGTGCAGTGCGCACCTCCCGCCACGTCCCACTGGCCGCTGCCACTGGCATGGCCGTTGTAGCCGGCGAAGCCGGTCACGCTGATCTCGAGCTTCGCCGATCCGCCGGTCGGCAACCCGCTGACCGCGAAGTGGTTGCCGACGTCGCCGGTCGGCTCCGCCGGATGGTCGTCGGTGAGGCCGAGGTGGACCGGGTTCGGGGCGACCGTGACTGGCACGACCACGGTCGTCGAGGCGACTCCGTCGTCGACCGAGAGCGTGAACGAGTCCTCTCCGGAGAAGTGCTCCTCAGGCGTGTAGGTCACCATCCCACCTGCGAGGGTGGCGGTGCCGTGGTGTGCCTGTGTCGCGATGGTGGCGGACAGCTCGTCCCCGTCGGGGTCGACCGCAAGGTCGTCGAGCCGGACGGTCTTCGCATGCTCGTAGTCCACATCGAGCGAGGTCGACGTCGGCACCGGCGCCGCGTTGGGGGTGAACCCGATGACCACGGACACGGTGCCGGTCGACGTACCACCGAAGCCGTCGTTCACCGTGTAGCTGAAGGTGTCGGTCTGGTCGGCGACCTGGCCGCGCTTCCAGACCGGCAGGGTGTAGCGGATCTCGCCGTCGACGAGCTCGACGCTGCCGAGCCGGGCTGAGCCCACCGAGGCGACGGTGAGGGTGTCGTGGTTGGCGTCGCGGTCGTTGCCGAGCACGTCGATCACATGCGGCGTGGTGACGGAGTAGGCGGCGTGCAGTTCGAGCCTGTCGTCGGTCGCGACCGGCGCCCGGTCGGGCGTGGTGACGGAGACCGTGCCGGAGACCGTGCCGTGATGTCCGTCGCTCAGGACGTAGGCGATGGTCTCGGTGCCGCGCCACGCCGGATCCGGGGTGTAGGTGATCGTGGTCGGACCCGAACTCCGGCGTACGCCGACCATCGGCCGTGCCGCGACACCGCCGAGGTCGACCGCCCCATGGGCAGCCCCGACGATCCGGGCGGACTTCACGGTGAGCGGGTCGCCGTCGGGGTGGGTGGCACCGTTGGTCAGGTCGATGACCGTGGAGCCGGCTTCGGGGGCCAGCGTGACGGCGGGCAGCGGAGTGGAGATCACCGGCGGCTCGGCCTCGTCGGAGTCGGATTCGGACGCCGAGGGCTGCGCGGCCACCGTAGCCGGGACCACCGCCGGTGCTGGGCTGGCGGTCGCGGCCATGGCGACGGGAGGTGTGGTGGGGGCGGCCGGGGTCGTGGTCGCCGGGGCCGGCGCCGGCGGTGCTGGCACGTTCGACGGCGTGGCGGTGCTGACGCTCACCGGCTTCCGAGGAGTTGCGACAGGAGGAGCATGGTGACCGGCGGCCTGGACGCCCGCGGCCACGGCCACGCAGGTGACGACCGCGGCAGCCGCGCCACCGGTCGCGCGCCCGGCAGGGTTGTGCAGCACCCAGTCCTTGGCGCGGTCGAGGAAGAGCAGCACGCCGCCCTTGGCGGCGGCCAGCGCAGCTGTGTGCGCGGCGGCCAGGTAGCCCACGCCGGCCGAGCCGAGCAGCATCGGGGCGAGGACGGCGCCGAGGTTGGAGTTGACCTCGGCCAGCTCGAGATGGATCGCTGAGCACTCGCGGCAGTCCTTGAGGTGGGACTCGACCTTGGCCGCGTCGCGCTTGGAGGAGCCGCCGCGGAGGTAGGCCCCCAGACCGGCGCGGGTCTTGGCGCACGCGTCCTCGACCGCCTCCTGGGCGTGCATCGAGACGAAGGCCTCGCGCAGCCCCTCCCGCGCGCGATAGGCCAGCGCGGAGACGGAGTTGGCGCTCATGCCGAGCAGCGGCGCGATGTCGGCGGGCTTCTGGCCCTCGACCTCGGTGTGCCAGAGGACCTGCTGCCAGCGCTCGGGGAGGGACGCGAACGCCTTGGCCGCGGTGGCGTTCTCGAAGCCCGCGACGGCCGTGTCCTCGAAGGGCACCCCGGGGTCGTACGGCGTCAGGTCGTCGGTCGTCTGCAGCCGCGCCCCGCTGCGCAGTCTGTCCACGTGCAGGCGACGGATCGACGTGAGCAGGTAGGCGCGGAAGGCGAGGTCCGGGCCGCCTCCCTTCTGCAGCACCGTCAGGACCTTCGAAAAGGCCTCGGAGACCAGGTCGTCGACGTCGCCGGCCGACACGAGCTGCCGTGAGAGGCGGCGCGCCGCCTCGACGTGGCGCTCGAAGAGCATGCCGTAGGCCTGCGTGTCACCGCCGCGCACAGCGGAGATGAGCTCGGCGTCGCCGGGCTCATCGAGCTGTGGGAGCGCGTCGCTCACCTCGGACATGGACTACCCCCTCTGTGTTCCTTCGAGGACAACGACGTCTCGCGCGCGGCGTCATGACGCGATCTCTCCGAAGAACCTCGACGAAAAGTTTCCTCAGTCGCGTCATGACCGGGCAACCCTGCCGTCTCTTCGTCGTACACAGCAGCGGCAGACATGAGGGCGGAGACCGGAGTTGGGGCTGTTCGGTAGGCGCGGAGGACGTGCCCGCCGTTCTGAGGGACGGGGGGCGGCGGCACTGCCACCGCGCTTCGAAGCAGCCGGGGAGGCTCTGGCCTCCGCCGAGCCGGGGCGTGTCCTCGAGGCGTGTTGGGTGGTCGGTCGTGACCTGGCGGACATGGGGGTCTCGCTGGGAGAGAGCATCGAGGGGCTCCGGTCGACCACTCGACTCGTCGCCGAACGCGATCCCGACTTCGACGAGATGCAAGCACTCAGCGTTGCGTGGAGCGAGGCCACCCTCGCCTACCTCCACGGCCTCTCCTGTTCGGACCCGCTCACCGGCCTCTCGTCGATGGCCCACCTGCGGGAGCGACTGGCAGGCCTCTACCGCGACGCCCGCGAGGACGCGGACCGCCATGCGCTCGTCGTCGCCGAGCTGGCCCAGCCCGATGGCCTCGACCTGTGGGCCGTCGCCCGGCGCCTGACCCTCGTGGGTCACGCCGCACGCAGCGTCTTCACGGGCCAGGAGGCGATCGGCAAGGTCGGAGCCAGTCGGGTCGTCGTGGTCGCCAGGCGTGACGACGCCCTCGTCCAGCGGGTCAACCTGCTGCGCCGGATGGTCTCCGACCGCGCCGCTCGGGTCTGGATCGAAAGACTTCCGACCACGGACGCGTCGGCTGCCCACCTCCTCGACGAGCTCGCCCGGAGCGCCTGACGCGGCCTGACTAGGGTTGGCCGCATGTGCGGTCGCTACGCCTCGAGCAAGTCGGCGGGTGAGCTCGCCCAGGAGTTCGATGTCGAGGAGCTCAGGCTCGCGACCGAGCTGCCGGCCAGCTACAACGTCGCACCGACCGACGAGGTCTACATCGTCGCCGAGCGCACCTCCCACGAGACAGAAGCGCCGGCGCGGCAGCTGCGCACGGCCCGTTGGGGGCTCGTGCCGTCGTGGTCGAAGGACGCCAAGGGCGGGGCCCGGATGATCAACGCCCGGGTGGAGACCGTCGCCGAGAAGCCCGCGTTCCGCAAGGCCTTCGCGGCCCGTCGCTGCCTCGTGCCGGCCGACGGTTACTTCGAGTGGTACCAGGCCGAGAACGGCACCAAGCAGCCGTTCTACATCCATCCCGTCGACGGCGGATCGCTCGCCATGGCCGGCCTCTACGAGATCTGGCGGGATCCCGGGGCGCCCGAGGGCGAGGGTTTCCTCTGGTCCTGCACCGTGATCACGACGACGGCGACCGATGAGCTCGGCCTGCTCCACGATCGGATGCCGCTGCTGGTCGAGCGTGACCGGTGGGGCGCGTGGCTCGGCGAGGGCGGTGCCTCCCTCGACCTACTCACGCCCGCCACGCACGTCGAGGCCTGGCCGGTCACCACCGCCGTCGGCAACGTGCGCAACAACGGTCCGGAGCTCATCGCCCCGCTGACCGAGGCCTGAGATGGCCGCCGTCACCCAGACGACCGTCCCCACGCCGTACGGCGACGGCCGGCTGCTCCAACGCCGGGCCGCCCGGCCGGTGGCGACCATGCTGCTGAGCCACGGCGCCGGTGGCGGTGTCGACAGCCGTGATCTCCAGGCGCTCGCGCTCGGGCTGCCGAGCTACGGCGTGAGCGTGCTCCTCTTCGAACAACCGTGGAAGGTCGCCGGCAAGAAGATCGCCTCGCCCCCGAAGACCCTCGACACCGGCCTCACCGCCGTCGCCGACCAGCTCAGGTCCAGGACACCGCTCATCGTCGGCGGGCGCTCGGCCGGTGCCCGCTCGGCCTGCCGGACCGCGAAGTCGCTGGGAGCGACGGGCTGCCTGGCGTTGGCCTTCCCCCTGCACCCACCGGGCAGGCCGGAGAAGTCCCGCCTCGACGAGCTCGCCCACACCCAGCTCCCCACGCTCGTCGTCCAGGGGGAGAGGGACCCGTTCGGCCGGCCCGAGGAGTTCCCTGCACTGCCCCGCACCGAGCTCGTCGAGGTGCCCTACGCCGACCACGGCTTCAAGATCCCCGCCCGCCACCTCGCGGCCGAGGAGATGAGCCTCCGGGGAATCGTCGACGCGGTCGCGGAATGGACTCTGCGCCTCGTGGGTTGAAACCCACATGACCATCGTGTTGGAGCGTCCCGAGGGCGTCGCGGCTGAGGCCGTAGTCTGGGACCTGATGTCCGAGCCAACCCTTGAGTCCCCAGTCGAGACCGACGACGAGCGGGCGCAGCGCTTCGAGCGCGACGCTCTGCCGTTCCTCGACCAGCTGTACTCCGCCGCGATGCGGATGACGCGCAACCCCGCCGACGCGGAGGACCTGGTCCAGGAGACGTTCGCCAAGGCGTTCTCGTCCTTCCACCAGTTCCGCGAGGGCACCAACCTGAAGGCCTGGCTCTACCGGATCCTGACCAACACCTTCATCAACTCCTACCGCAAGAAGCAGCGCGAGCCGCAGCAGTCGATGTCCGAGGACGTCGAGGACTGGCAGCTCGCCCGCGCCGAGTCGCACAGCTCCAGCGGCCTGAAGTCCGCGGAGACCGAGGCGCTCGACCACCTCCCCGACTCCGAGGTCAAGGAGGCGCTGCAGAAGCTGCCCGAGGAGTTCCGCCTCGCCGTCTACCTCGCCGACGTCGAGGGGTTCGCCTATAAGGAGATCGCCGAGATCATGGACACGCCCATCGGCACGGTCATGTCGCGGCTCCATCGCGGCCGGCGCCAGCTCCGCGACCTGCTCAGCGACTATGTGCGGGAGTCGGTGGCATGAGCGCGGAGCACGAGTGCGAGGACTTCATCGAGCAGATCGTCTACCTGCTCGACAACGAGCTGGACGGTGCCGACTGTGACGCGGTCCGGAAGCACCTGGACACCTGCAACCCGTGCCTGGAGCGCTATGACGTGCAGCGCACGATCAAGGCCGTCGTCGCCCGCTCGTGCAGCGAGGTGGCCCCCGGCGAGCTGCGTGCCAAGGTGATGCTCCGCCTCACCGAAGTCAGGATCCAGTCCGAGCTGGGCTAGACTCCCGCGGTCTGCAACTAGAGGAGGACGGCATGGGTAAGACCGGTCGCAAGCGTCGCGCGCGTCGCAAGAAGGGCGCGAACCACGGCAAGCGCCCCAACAGCTAGGAGCGAGGTCCGCGGCGAGCTTGCTCGTCCGCGAGCGCCGAGCGACGACGCTGACGTCGCGCAGCGACGTCCAGCTGAGCTGTTGAGACTTCTGAAAACCCCGCTCCGGCGGGGTTTTCTGCTTCTCCGCCTACCTCAGGTCGGCGTTGATCTCGCGCAGCACGTCGACGAGCAGCAGCACGAGGTCCGCCCGGACGCCGAGCGGCCGGCGCCCGACGGTCACGTGGGTGTAGAGCGCCCGCAGGAAGGCCTCCGCGTTGCCGGTCCTGCGCGCATCCTCCATCGCACCCACACCGAGCCGCATGACCCACGGCTCGAGCAGGTCGAGGCCGACGACGTCGCGTCGCAGCACGGCGATCGTGGTCCGCGCGAGCGTGTCGGCCTCGGCGAGACCGAACCGGTCGGCGGTCGGCGCCAGGACACGGTCTGCGACCACGTCGAGCACGACGGTCAGCTCCGGCCGGCCGACGTGCGGTGAGGCCGACAGCGTGGCCAGCGCGTCGGCACCGGGTACGACGGCCCGCAGGTCGCGGTCGGTGAGCAGCCACGCCACGACCCGGTCGCCCCACTCCAGGACCTTCCCGGCCGGCACGAGGCTGCGGGCGGTGTCGCGGGCGAGACAGGCGGTGAGCACGGTGGCCGACGCCGTACGACGGAGCGCCGAGTCGGTGCCGCGCTCGCCGATCCCGACGGTCAGACCTGTGGCCATGCCGTCGCCCAGGCCGACCAGGAGGTCGTCGTACACGCCCTGGGTGAGCCAGTCGACCAGCATCCGGACCGCGATCTCCTCGCGCAGCTGCGGATCCGGATCGCCCAGCATGCGGGTCAGTTCGGCCGTGAGGTCGGTCAGCGGGCGGTCTGCGGGCAGCGCTCCGCCCTGGGCACGCACGCCCCGCCAGTACGACCCCGACATCGCCATGGCCCACATCCTAAGCACGATCGACCGCAGTCCTAGACTCGCCGCGTGCCCTCGCTGATCGAGCTCGTCCGTGCTCACACGGACCTCGACGACGCCGACGTCGGCTGGCTCCAGCTGCTGATGGCGGACTGGCAGATCGTGGCCGATCTGAGCTTCGCCGACCTCGTCCTCTGGCTTCCCGACCGGGAGCGACAGGGCTTCTGGGCGGGAGGGCAGATGCGCCCGACCACGGGCCCGACGGCGTACGTCGACGACGTGCTCGGCACCTTCATGCCGGCCGGCCGGCGCCCGCTCCTGGATGCCGCCTGGACCGAGGGTCGCCTCGTCCGGGAGGGCGACCCCGAGTGGCGCGACGATGTGCCGGTGCGGATCGAGTCGATCCCGGTTCGTCGTGAGGACCGCGTGATCGCGGTGGTCGACCGCAACACCAACCTGCTCGGCGTACGTACGCCCTCGCACCTCGAGCTCACCTATCTCCGCACGGCCTCGGACCTCACCCGGATGATCGCCGGCGGCTGGTTCCCCAATCCTGCCCAGCGCAGCGACGACGCCGACACCCCGCGGGTCGGCGACGGCTTCGTGCGGGTCGATGCCGCAGGGCTGGTCGAGTACGCCAGCCCCAACGCGCAGTCCGCCTTCCGCAAGCTCGGCCTCCACGGCGACCTCACCGGCAAGTCCCTCGCCGACGTGACCCGCGAGCTCGTCCCGGCCAAGCGACGCCTCGATGAGGAGACCCTCAGCGCCGTCCTGGGCGGCCGCTCGTTCCGTGACGCGGAGATCGTGAGCGACACCGTCTCGATGGTCGTCCGTGCGCTCCCGCTGCGGCCTGAGGGCGTGCACATCGGGGGAGCGGTGCTCGTCCGCGACGTCTCAGACCTGCGCCGTCGCGACCGTGAGCTCGTCACCAAGGACGCCACCATCCGCGAGATCCACCACCGGGTGAAGAACAACCTGCAGACCGTCGCGGCGCTGCTGCGCCTCCAGGCCCGCCGGATCGACTCACCGGAGGCGAAGGTCGCCCTCGAGGAGGCGGTACGCCGGGTCGGGTCGATCGCCATCGTCCACGAGACGCTCTCGCAGGCCGTGGAGGAGATCGTCGAGTTCGACGACATCGCCGACCGGTTGAGCATGGCGCTCGGCGAGGTGGGCGGCGTCGGCGCAGCCCACGTGCGGGTGCGCCGCACCGGCTCGTTCGGCGGGCTCAACTCGGAGGTGGCGACGCCGCTCGCCATGGTCCTCACCGAGCTCCTCCAGAACGCGGTCGAGCATGGTTATCCCGACGCCGGTGGCGACGGGATCGGGGAGATCACCGTCGACGTGGCCCGCAACGGCAGCACCCTGCTCGTCTCCGTGACCGACTCGGGCACGGGACTGCCCGAGGACTTCGACCTCGCGACGTCGACGAACCTGGGACTCTCGATCGTGAAGACCCTCGTCGAAGGTGAGCTGGGTGGTCAGATCACGCTGGCGAACCGGGAGGACGACCTCGGTGCGCGGGCGGTGCTGACACTGACCCTCTAGATCTCAGGCGGTCCGGACGCGTGCCCGGGCGTTGCGACGCTTGAGCGCGCGGCGCTCGTCCTCGGAGAGGCCACCCCAGACCCCGTGGTCCTGACCGGCCTCGAGCGCCCACTGCAGACACTGCTCGCGCACTTCGCAGCGGCGGCAGACCGCCTTCGCCTCCTCGATCTGGAGGATCGCAGGGCCGGTGTTCCCGATGGGGAAGAACAGCTCCGGATCCTCGTCGAGGCAGGCTGAACGATGACGCCAATCCATGGGTGGGAAATCCCTACTTTCGAAAGTTCGAGTGCGGCTGTCGGGTCTCAACTGCCTGCTGCGTCCGGGCGTGCCGATGTGAACGCCTTCACGAGCGCCAGCCAAGCGTTTCAGGTCGGAGCCATTGAGACAAGAGTGATTCGTCGTGTGTTTCCTCACTGTTACCAACACTGCACGCCGTCAGTGGTCTGGACCACCGGGCGCCGTACGCTGTGCGGGTGAATCTCGATGCTGTGCCGCGCCCCTTGAAGGTCACCGTCGGAGTGGTGGCCCTCCAGGCCGTGGCGCTGGTCTTCCTCGCGGTTCTCCAGCTGATCAACCTTCACGGTAGCCGGTTGGCCATGGGACTCACGACGTCCGCGTTCTTCGTCCTCGTCGCACTCGCCCTGGTGGCGTGCGGATGGGGGCTGCTCCGGCTCAGCTCGATCGCGCGCAGCCCGGTCGTCCTCGTCGAACTGGTGAACCTCGGGCTCGCCTGGAGCTTCCGCGACACCCCGGCCGTCTGCGCCGTCCTGGCGCTCGCCTCGGTGGTCGCGCTCGTGGGGATCTTCGCGCCGGCGAGCCTACGAGCCCTCGAGCCCCTGGCGTAGCCGGGCGAGCGTCCGCGCCAACAGGCGCGAGACATGCATCTGGGAGACGCCGATCTCCTCGGCGATCTGCGACTGGGTGAGATTGCGGAAGTAGCGCAGCAGCAGGATCCGCTTCTCCCGCTCATCCAGTTCCCCGAGCAACGGCTTCAGCGACTCGCGTACGTCGACCAGCGAGAGTCCCGCGTCGTCGACCCCGACCACGTCGAGGATCCCGGCGGCCTCATCGGAGTCGGTCGCGTCGAGGCTGACCGTCGACCAGGCGTTGCCGGACTCGAGTCCCTCGACGATCTCCTCGAGGCTGCAGCCGACCCTGTCCGCGAGCTCGCGTGCGGTGGGGGAGCGACCCAGCTTCTGGGTCAGCTCGGCGCTCTCCTGGGTGATCCGCAGGCGCAGCTCCTGGAGCCGACGCGGCACGCGGATGGCCCAGCCCTTGTCACGTAGATGACGCTTGAGCTCACCCATGACGGTGGGCGTGGCATAGGTGGAGAACTCGAGCCCGCGCTCGGGCTCGAAGCGGTCGATCGCCTTGATGAGGCCGACGATGCCGACCTGGACGAGGTCCTCATAGGGCTCGCCGCGGTGCTGGAAACGACGCGCGAGGTGCTCCACGAGCGGGGAGTGGAGGGCGACGAGTTCGCTGCGGGCGGCCTGGCGCTCGTGCTCGGGGAGGGAGACATCACTGAGCACGGCGAAGAGCGCCGCGCTCCGACGCCGTGTCTCCTCGAGTCCGGACGAGGAGTCGGTGCTCATGCCGGAGGCTGGCTGCCGAGCGAGCTGGTGGCCACGAGGGTGATCGCCAGCCGGTCATCGTCGGTGCGGGCGCTCACCTCGGCGAGCGTCCGCAGAACGGTCCAGGCGAAGGAGTCCTCGTCCGGAGTGGCCGGGTGCTCGGCACCGACACAGACCTCGACGGTCAGCTGCCCGGGGGCGAGCCAGAAGTAGGTGTGGAGGTCGGCACCCGGGGCGGCGGCCTCGAGCGCGAGGGCCGCGGCTTCACCGACCGCCATGCGCGCGTCCTCGATCTCCTCCAGGGTGAAGTCGAGCCGGGCTGCCAGCCCGGCCGTCGCGGTGCGCAGCACCGCGACATAGGCGCCATCGGCCGGCAGCCTCAGCTCGACATCGGGTTTCTTCATCTGTGGGAGCAGGCTCAGGCGGCCTTCTTGGTCTCCCAGAAGATCTCGGCGATCTCGTCGATCTTGGCGAGGAGCTTGTCCGCGACCTCGGCGTCGAAGACAGCCTTGGTGCCACCGCCACCGCCAGCCAGCTTGGTGGCCTCGTTGAAGAGCGTGTTGAGCTGCGGGTACTTCTCGAAGTGCGGGGGCTTGAAGTAGTCGGTCCACAGCACCCAGAGGTGGTGCTTCACCAGCTGGGAGCGCTCCTCCTTGATGATGACGGCGCGGGTGCGGAAGTCGGGGTCGTCGCTGTCGGCGACCTTGGCGATGATGGCCTTGATCGACTCGGCCTCGATACGGGCCTGGGCGGGGTCGTAGACGCCGCAGGGCAGGTCGCAGTGAGCCGCGACCGTGATGGTGGGGGCGAAGATGCGAAGGGTCATGTTTGCGAGACTACTCCCGTGTGGGGATTCGCTCGGGTGAGGGGTCGGTCGATGTTGCCGACCCTGCGTCCGGGCGATCTCCTCTGGATCCGGTACGACGCCACACCACGCCCAGGCGACCTCGTCGTCGCCCGCTTCGCAGACGGCACGGTCGCCGTGAAGCGTGCCGTCGAGCGCCGTGAGCGGGGCTGGTGGTTGCTGTCGGACAACCCCGACGAGGGCGTCGACTCACGCCATCGCGGCCCTGTGCCGGACGCATCCCTCATCGCGGTCGTCCGCAGGCGGGTCCCTCTCGGCTGTGTCAGACTCCGATCTCGTGACTGACACGACCCTCCCGTACGCCGGCGACCCCACCTTCGACCTCCACCTCGGTGGCAAGCTCGAGGTGGCCGCGACCGTACCTCTGGACGGTCGTGAGGACTTGTCGATGGCCTACACGCCGGGTGTCGCGCGCGTCTGCATGGCGATCCACGAGGACCCAGCGATGACCCAGCACTACACCTGGGTGCCCAACACCGTCGCCGTCGTCACCGACGGCACCGCGGTGCTCGGCCTCGGCGACATCGGCCCGTCCGCAGCCATGCCCGTGATGGAGGGCAAGGCGATCCTCTTCAAGGAGTTCGGCGGCGTCGACGGCATCCCGATCTGCCTCGACACCACAGACCCCGACGAGATCGTCGAGACCGTCGTCCGCCTCGCGCCAAGCTTCGGTGGCATCAACCTCGAGGACATCTCGGCCCCGCGGTGCTTCGAGATCGAGGAGAGGCTCAAGGCGCTCCTCGACATCCCCGTCTTCCACGACGACCAGCACGGCACCGCCGTCGTCACCCTGGCCGCCCTCGTCAACGCCCTCAAGCTCACCGGCCGCACGCCCGAGACCACCCGCGTCGTGATCAGCGGCGCCGGTGCGGCCGGCGTCGCGGTCTCCAAGATCCTGCTGGGTTACGGCATCAAGGACCTCGTCGTCCTCGACCGCAACGGCATCGTCTCCTCGACGCGTACCGACCTCACTCCGGTCAAGGCGGCCCTGGCCGCGTCGACCGCCGATGTGACCGGCCGCTCGGGCGGGATGGCCGAGGCGTTCGACGGCGCCGACGTCTTCATCGGTGTCTCCGGCGGCACCATTCCGGAGGAGCTCGTCGCCACCATGGCGCCGCAGTCGATCATCTTCGCGATGGCCAACCCGACGCCCGAGGTCCACCCCGACGTCGCGCACAGGTACGCCGCCGTGGTCGCGACCGGCCGGTCGGACTACCCCAACCAGATCAACAACGTGCTCGCCTTCCCCGGCATCTTCCGTGGAGCGATCGACGCGCGCGCCACGAAGATCACTGAGGGGATGAAGCTCGCTGCGGCCCACGCGCTGGCCGAGCTGGTCGGCGAGGAGCTCGCCCCTGAGCTGGTGATCCCGAACCCCTTCGACCCGCGGATCCGCGACGCCGTGGCGACGGCTGTCGCCGAGGCCGCCCGTGCCGACGGCGTGATCCGGGTCTGAGGGGCGTGACGATGTTCGCGGTCTACGCCGAGTCACAGTCGTGGGACGACCCGCTGAGCGGGCTGGCACTGGGTGAGCGCCCCGAGCCTGTCGCTCCTGAGGGCTGGGCGACCGTCGCCGTGAAGGCGGCCAGCCTCAACCACCACGACCTCTGGTCGCTGAAGGGCCAGGGCCTCAAGTCCGACCGCCTGCCGATGATCCTCGGCTGCGACGCAGCCGGCCTGGACGAGGACGGCAACCCCGTCCTGGTCCACTCGGTGATCTCGACGCCGGAATGGGTGGGCGACGAGACGCTCGACCCCAAGCGGACGCTGCTTTCCGAGCTGCACCAGGGCACCTTCGCCGAACGCGTCGCCGTGCCGCGGAGCAACGTCATCGCGCTGCCTCAGGGATTCTCGCTCGAGGAGGCCGCCTGCCTCCCGACGGCGTGGCTGACGGCGTACCGGATGCTGTTCACGCAGGGCCAGCTGAAGCCCGGCGACTCTGTCCTCGTGCAGGGAGCCGGCGGCGGCGTCGCCACGGCCTGCATCGTCCTGGCCCGAGCCGCCGGACTGACGGTCTACGCCACCAGCCGGGACGAGACCAAGCGCGCCAGGGCGCTCGAGATCGGCGCCCACGAGGCCCTCCCGAGCGGTGAGCGGCTCCCCGTCAAGGTCGACGCCGTGATGGAGACCATCGGTCGGGCCACCTGGGAGCACTCGATCCGCTCCCTCAGGCCGGGCGGCGCCGTCGTCATCTCCGGTACGACGTCGGGCCCCAAGCTCGACGACACCATGTTGACGCACATCTTCTTCCTGCAGCTGCGCATCATCGGCTCCACCATGGGGACGAGGTCAGAGCTCGCCTCACTCGTCGCGATGATGCACGCCACCGGCGTGCGTCCGCTGATCGACGAGAGCATCGACATGCACGACGCCCGCCGCGGCTTCGAGAAGCTCGCGACGGGCGACGTGTTCGGCAAGGTGCTCCTGACCCTCTGAGGAGGCTTCAGTCGTCGTGCCCGACCTTCGGTCGGGCGACGTCGTCGCTCGGCACAAGCACACGAGCAAGCTCGGTGCTTGACCTCGCTCCTAGTCCTCGGGGTCGTCCAGGCGGGCGAGCCAGGTGGCGAGCCGCTCGATCGCGGTCTCGAACTCCGGGTGGACGTCGACGAAGGTCTGGAGGTTCTCGGCCAGCCAGGCGAAGGTGACCTCCTCGTCACCTCGTCGTCTCTCCAACTCTTCGAGTCCGCGGTCCGTGAAGTACATGCCGACATCCTTGCAGCCGCGGTCGCCCGCTTGTATAGGAGTGGCTCCTTCGGGTCACTAGCCGTGCGGGGAGGCTGGACACAAGGAGAAAACTCGATAATGGGGACCATTGGGACCAGGTCGGCGCACGCGCTGGCCGCTGCCGTCCTCGCTACCTGCCTCGGCGCCGTCGCCACCTCGGCCGCCGAAGCAGCGCCGTCGTCGCAGGGCAGTACGAGCTCGAACGGTCACGCAGCCAATGCCGCTGCGAACGGCACCGGGAATGGCGCAGTGAACGGACATGCGACGCACGGCAAGCAGGCTTCGGCTCCGCAGGCGAACGGTCAGGGACGAGGCCGCGCCGTCGGCAGGACACACGCCGGCGCCTCGCACGGCGCCGCGCAGAGGGGTGCCTCGGCTGCCGCCCCGGGAGCTCGAACCGCGTCCTCCTCACACACCGGTACGCCGTCCGCGGCTGCCGAGGGAGACCCGCCCGGTAACAACGGCACGGTCAAGATCATCACCCCCGGCACCGGTGACGGCATCCCGAACAACACCCCCCACCCGGGATGCACCGTGGGCGTTGAGTGGTACGGCTTCGACGAGGGTCCGGACGTGGTGTCCACGGTGAGCTTCGCGATGCAGGCACCGACGGCCGACGCGACGGTGACGGTCGCCGGCGGGCCGCTGAGCGTGCCTGTCGGGGGCGACGCGGCCAGCGGGGCCGGCACCGCCACCGGCCTGGACGCTCGCGAGACCTACACCCTCAGCTTCACCGGCACGCCGCACCCGAAGCAGGGCTTCCACGTGAAGCTCACCGTCTCGACGCCGCGCTCCAACGGAAGCGACCGGAAGACCAAGGTCTTCTGGGTCGCACCCTGCGACGCCGCGACGCCGGCGCAGAGCTTCCACGCCTCATCGGCCGCCCCGCCGGCCGGCGCGAGTTCGACGCCCGCTCCGCCGGCCGCCTTGGCTGGGCCGCCCATCAGGTTGACGCTCGCACACGCCTCGGGCCCCGGGACGGGCACCTTCGTGAACGTCTCCGCGCCGTACGTGCCGGCGACGCCCTCGAGCTCGCCGGGCGTGCCCACTGCGGTCGACGCCGGGGAGGGCGGCCTCCTCAAGCGAGCGACCCTCTCGCTGGCCGGGGCGCTGCTCGCGTTGGGTGGTGGCCTCATCGCGCTGACGGCAGCGCGCCGGCGACGCAGTGCCTGAGAAGCGTCGGTCCGGCCTGGACGTGCGCCGCTCGGCGGGCGTCCTCGCCGGACTCGGTCTCGTCGCAGCCGGGCTGGTGTGGCAGCACGGGTCCACGGAGTCGGTCGCCAGCGGCGCGGACGCGGTGGTGGCGGCCAGGGGAGCGGCAGGCCCGCCCGTCCCGGCCGCGCGGGTGGTCGCGGCGGCGCACGGCGCCCCACGGCGGGTCGTCATCCCCGCGCTGGGAGTGAACGCGCCCGTCGTGTCGGTCGAAGTCGCGGGCGGGACCCTCCTGCCCCCGGCCGACGCCTCGACACTCGGCTGGTGGGCAGGCGGTGCGGTTCCCGGATCGCCCGCCGGCAGTGTGCTCATCAGCGGACACACGGTGCACACCGGGGGAGGTGCGCTCGAGCACCTCGAGCGGCTCCACCTGGGCGATCGGGTCTCGGTGAGCACCGGCGGTGGACAGCGCGTCGTCTACACCGTGCGGAGGGTGGGCGTCTACGACAAGGGGCTGGTCGCGCGCCGCGCCGAGGCGCTCTTCGAGCAGGGTGGGCCGCCACGGCTGGTCCTGGTGACCTGCGGCGACTGGGACGGCACCCGCTTCCGCAGCAACGTCATCGTCATTGCCACTGCGTGACACCGGCCGGCCGCGCACTGCGCGGCCGGCCGGTGTCTGGGGGCGAAGTTCCTCAGGCGAAGGCGGCGTCGAGCAGCTCGGCCTGCTCGGCGAGGTGACGCTTCACCGTGCCGACCGCGGTGGTCGAGGAGGCCGGGCGGCTGATCAGCTCGGCGTCGACACCGAGCGGCTTGAACACGTTGAGCGCGAAGCTCGGCCACGGGCCCTGGTTCGCGGGCTCGTCCTGGACCCACTTCGCGGTGGCGTTCGGGTACTTCGCGAGCTCGGCGGCGATCTCGTCGTTCGGCCACGGGTAGAGCTGCTCGACACGCACGATCGCGACATCGTCGCGGTCACGCTTCTTGCGGTCAACGACCAGGTCCCACGTGAGGCGACCCGAGACGAGGAGCACGGTCTTCACCTTCGCGGCGTCGACCGTGGTGTCACCGACGACGGGCTGGAACGTGCCCGAGGTGAAGTCGGCCGGCTGGGAGGCGGCCTCCTTGCGGCGGAGCATCGACTTCGGGGTGAGCACGATCAGCGGACGGTGCAGCTCACCGAGGGCGTGGCGACGGAGCAGGTGGAAGTGGGACGCCGGGGTCGACGGCTGCGCCACGACCATGGCCTCGTCAGCACACAGCGCGAGGAAGCGCTCGATGCGCGCCGAGCTGTGGTCGGCACCCTGGCCCTCGTAGCCGTGGGGGAGGAGGAGCACGACGCCGGAGTCCTGGCCCCACTTGGTCTTGCCCGCGGAGATGTACTCGTCGATGACGCTCTGGGCGCCGTTGACGAAGTCACCGAACTGGGCCTCCCAGAGGACCAGTGAGTCGGGGCGGGCGACCGAGTAGCCGTACTCGAAGCCGAGGGCGGCGTACTCGCTCAGCAGGGAGTCGTAGACGTAGAACTTCGCCTGGTCCTCGGACAGGTTGGACAGCGGCGTCCACTCGTCCGCATTGACCCGGTCGATCATCGTCGCGAAGCGCGAGGCGAAGGTGCCGCGGCGGGAGTCCTGGCCGGCGAGGCGGACCGAGCGGCCCTCCATGAGCAGGGAGCCGAAGGCGATGAGCTCGCCGGTGCCCCAGTCGATGCCACCGTCGGAGATCGACGCGGCGCGGCGCTGCAGCTGCGGCATCACCTTCGGGTGGACGGTGAAGCCCTCAGGCGGCGTGACGTAGGCGTCGGCGATCCGCTTGAGGACCTCCGGACTGATCGCCGTCGTCGCCTCGGTGCTGACCGTCTTCTCCGGGTAGTCCGGGACGGTCTCCCACTGCTCGGGCTTCTTGTCGGCGTCGCGGACCTCGGTGAAGACCCGCTCGAGCTGGGCCTGATAGTCGCGCAGGACCTCCTCGGCCTCCTCGACCGTGATGTCGCCACGGCCGATGAGCGACTCGGTGTAGAGCTTGCGGACCGAGCGCTTCTGCTCGATGAGGTCGTACATCAGCGGCTGCGTGAAGGACGGGTCGTCGCCCTCGTTGTGACCACGGCGGCGGTAGCAGACGAGGTCGATGACGACGTCCTTGTGGAACCGCTGGCGGAAGTCGAAGGCGAGCCGGGCCGCGCGGACGCAGGCCTCGGGGTCGTCACCGTTGACGTGGAAGATCGGCGCCTGGACCATGCGGGCCACGTCGGTCGCATAGAGCGAGGAGCGTGACGAGCCGGGCGAGGTGGTGAAACCGACCTGGTTGTTGATCACGAGGTGGACGGTGCCGCCGGTGCGGTAGCCGCGGAGCTGGCCGAGCTGGAAGGTCTCGGCGACGACGCCCTGGCCCGCGAAGGCCGCGTCGCCGTGGATCAGCAGCGGCAGAACGGGGAAGCCCTCGCCTTGGTTGAGGACGTCCTGCTTGGCGCGGACGATGCCCTCGAGCACCGGGTCGACGACTTCGAGGTGCGACGGGTTCGCCGCCACGGAGACCTTGATCGTGTCGCCCGAGCCGGCCGTGAACTCACCGTCGGCACCGAGGTGGTACTTCACGTCGCCGGAGCCCTGGACCGTGCGCGGGTCGATGTTGCCCTCGAACTCGCGGAAGATCTGGTTGTAGGACTTGCCCACGATGTTGGCCAGCACGTTGAGGCGACCACGGTGGGCCATGCCGATCGCGACCTCCTCGAGGCCGGTCTCGGCGGCAGCCTCGGCGATCTCGTCGATCACCGGGATGGCGGTCTCGCCACCCTCGAGGGAGAAGCGCTTCTGGCCGACGAACTTCGTCTGCAGGAAGGTCTCGAACGCCTCGGCCTCGTTGAGCTTGAGCAGGATGCGGAGCTGTTCCTCACGCGGCGTACGGTCGAACGGCGTCTCCACGCGCTCCTGGATCCAGGCGCGCTGCTCCGGGTCCTGGATGTGCATGTACTCGATGCCGGTGGTGCGGACGTACGCGTTGCGGAGCACCCCGAGGATGTCGCGCAGCTTCATGAACGACTTGTTGGCCGGGCCGAACGAGCCGGTCGGGAACTCGCGGTCGAGGTCCCACAGCGTCAGGCCGTGGTTCTCGATCTCGAGGTCGGGATGGGTGCGCTGCTTGTACTCGAGAGGGTCGATGTCGGCCATCAGGTGACCGCGGACGCGGAAGGCGTTGATCATCTCGCCGACGCGGACCTGCTTGGAGATCTGGTCGTCGTGCGTGGTCGCGACGTCGCGGCTCCAGCGGATCGGGATGTAGGGGATCCGCAGCGAGCGGAAGATCTCGTCGTAGAAGCCGTTCTCGCCGAGCAGCATCTTGTGGACGGCGGCCAGGAACTCGCCCGACTGCGCTCCCTGGATCACGCGGTGGTCGTACGTCGACGTCATCGTCATGATCCGGCTGACCGCGTCGCGGGCGAGGTTCGCCTCGGAGGCGCCCTGCAGCTCCGGCGGGTAGTCCATCGAGCCGACGCCGATGATGGCGGCCTGGCCCTGCATCAGGCGGGGCACGGAGTTGTTGGTGCCGAGGCCGCCGACGTTCGTGAGGCTGACCGTCGTGCCGGAGTAGTCCTCCATGGTCAGCTTGTTGTCCTTGGCCTTGCGCACGATGTCCTCGTACGCCGTCCAGAACTGCGCGAAGTCCATGGACTCGCAGCCCTTGATCGAGGGGGCGACCAGCTGGCGGGTGCCGTCGGGCTTCGACTGGTCGATCGCGAGACCGAGGTTGATGTGGGCCGGCGTCACCTGGGTGGGCTTGCCGTTGACCTCGGCGTAGGTGTTGTTCATCGCCGGGTTGGCCTTGATCGCCTTGATGATGGCGTAGCCGATGAGGTGCGTGAAGGAGACCTTGCCGCCGCGGGCGCGTGCGAGGTGGTTGTTGATGACGGTGCGGTTGTCCCAGAGCAGCTTCACCGGGATGTTGCGGACCGAGGTCGCGGTCGGGACCGCGAGCGAGATGTCCATGTTCTTCGCGGTGGCCGCCGGGATGCCGCGCAGCGTCGTGTAGACGGGCTCGTCGTTGGTCGCGACGGGGGCGGGCGCCGGAGCGTCCTTCGGCACCGGGTTGGTGGTGCCCTTCGCCGGCTCGGCCGCCTTGGTGTTGGCGGGACGCGGAGTCGCCACGGGGGCAGGGGCCGCGGGAGTGGCGCTCGGAGTCGGGAGGTGCTCCGGCGCCGTGGACGTGGGAGTGGGGGCCGGGCCCGGAGTCGTGGCCGCCTTCTGAGCGGTGCCGTTCCCGTTACTGCTCGGCGTGCCGTTCGAGGGGCTGCCCGGGTCGCCGTTCGCCTCGAAGAACTTCACCCAGACCGGGTCAACGCTCGAGGGGTCCTTCCTGTACTGGTCGTACATCTCCTCGACGAGCCATTCGTTGGCTCCGAACTCTTCCGGGATGTCGCTGGTCTGGGCACTCGTCTCCACGAGCCTCAAGGCTAGACCCACCGAGGTGGAAATACCCGGCGAGGGGTCACCTTTCGGGCAGGGTGTCATGTAACCCACACCAAGACGGGACCCCAGACCCATGAACATTGGCAGAAAGACTCTTCTGGCAGGCGGAATCGCCCTCGCCGGGAGCCTTGCCATCAGCGCGTGCAGCACGCCCAACCCGCTCAAGAAGGACGACGGAGGTGAGAGCCCGAGCGCACAGGCGAGCACTGCGACGCAGGTCACGGTCGCCGCCGTGACGGGCAAGCTGGACCAGGCCGGCCGCGACAAGCTCTCCGCGGCGGTGACCACGGTGGTCGACACCTACCTCGACGCCGCCTACCTCGGCGACTTCCCGCGGGCGGACTTCGGTGGCGCCTTCGCCGCCTTCACCGACGGGGCGAAGGCCAAGGCCCAGGGCGATCTCGACCTGCTCACGAGCAGCGCGCTCTCCGACCAGATCGATCACGCCGAGGCGACCGCACGCCGGGTGTCGCTCGACGTGCTGTCGCCGAAGAACGTGCCCTCGGGTGTCACCGCGAGATGGTCGCTCACCTTCGAGACGACCGGCTCCCTGACGTCCACCCAGCAGGTGAGGGGCTCTCTCGCCCTCACCCCCGACGACTCAGGCAGCTGGAAGGTCTTCGGCTACACCGTCGAGCACGGCCCGGCCGTTCCGCTTGCGACCGGCACGCCGGCCAGCCCGAGCTCGGAGGTCACCCAGTGAAGCTCATGAGTCTCCGTCGTCTGCTCGTCACGACCGGCCTCGCCGGCGTACTCGGGACGACGCTCTTCGTGCTGCCCGACTCCACCGCACAGCCGGACTCCGCCGTGCTGGTCGCCACGAACCGTGCCCGCAAGGTCGACATCGGGAAGGACATGCTCTACGTCCTCGCCGTCGGCACCGATGCGCGTCCGGGCGAGGACATGCTGCACGCCCGTGGTGACGCCATCCAGATGGTGTCGATCAACACGAAGACGGGCGCCTCGGCCATCATCGGCGTCCCGCGCGACTCGTGGGTCGACATCCCCGGTCACGGTTTCGAGAAGATCAACGCCGCGCTCTACTTCGGTGGCCCCAAGCTCTTCGCCCAGACGGTGGGCGACCTCGTCGGCATTCAGCCCGACTACGTCTTCCTCACCCGCTTCGAGGGCCTGCAGGCGATGGTCGGCACCATCGGCGGCGTCGACATCGACAACCCGTTCTTCTTCTCCGACGAGAACCTCAAGAAGAAGGGCTTCCAGGCGGGCAAGATCCACCTGACCGGGTACGAGGCGCTCGCCTACTCGCGCATCCGGCACGCCCTGCTCCGCGGCGACTTCGACCGCTCGCGCCACCAGGAGGTCGTGATGCGGGCGATCCAGAAGAAGGTCTTCCGCAAGGCGGCGAGCCCGGGCTTCCTCGCGAAGGGTGTCGCCTCGGTGATGAAGAGCCTGCACACCGACCTCTCGCCGGTCGAGCTCTTCAAGCTCGGCACCCTGCTCGCCACCCTCGACCCCGCGAAGGTGACGAACTGCGTGGTGCAGGGCGGCATCGGCGTGAGCTCCGGCGGTGCCAGCATCGTCGAGCCGTACGTCGACCAGGCGCGCTCCATGGGGGCGGACGCCAAGAAGGACGGCGTGCTGAGCAAGTGCGAGTCGCCGTGGAAGGTGCCCGACCCGGCCTCCGGGGCGGCCAACTGAGGCACTCCGGGCACAAATCGTGACCATTTCGAGTCCCCGTATCGGGGACGGGAGGGCGCGTAGTCGTACTACGGTCCCGGCATCATGATCGCCTACCTCGGGCGGCGGATCGCCAACTACGTCGTGCTCACAGCCGTCGCGAGCTGCCTTGCCTATGTCCTCGCCAGCCTCACGCTGAACCCAGCGGCACAGATGGAGGGACGCCACCCCCGCCCGCCGCAGCACACCATCGACCTCTTCCTCGACGGCATGGGGGTGAACCCCCACGACCCGTTGTGGCAGCGGACGCTGCACTGGTTCGCGGGGGTGATCCACGGTGACTTCGGCATCGGGGTCAACAACCAGTCGGTCGCGCACCAGATGTGGGTCCGGATGGGCATCTCCCTGGAGATGCTGCTCGTCGGCTCGATCCTCGGCACGCTGCTCGGCATCGCCCTCGGGGTCTGGGGCGCGATGCGCCAGTACAAGCTCTCGGACAACGTCGTGACGACGGCGTCGTACGTCATCTTCGCGGCGCCCACCTTCGTGCTCGGCATCCTGGCGATGATCATCACCACGAAGCTCAACCACGCGATCGGGCACACCGTGATCACGTTCTCGGGCCCCAAGTCCGCGATCGTCGACGGCGGCTTCTGGCCGCACGTCTGGGACCGGATCTCCCACCTGCTCCTGCCGAGCATCGTGCTGATCCTCATGACGGCAGCGAGCTTCAGCCGCTACCAGCGTGCCTCGATGCTCGACGTGCTCGACGCGGACTACATCCGCACGGCCAGGGCCAAGGGCCTGCGCCAGGGAGCTGCCACGCTGCGCCACGGTGTCCGGGTCGCGCTCATCCCGATGGCGGTCTTCTTCGCGTACAGCATCGGCCTGCTGGTCACCGGCTCGCTCTTCCTCGAGGTGATCTTCGGCTGGGACGGCATGGGCCAGTACGCCATCCGCACGCTGCAGCAGTCCGACATCAACGGCATCGCGGGCACCACGTGCTACATCGCCGTGCTCACCCTGATCAGCTCGACGCTCTCGGAGATCCTCTTCGTGGCGCTGGACCCCCGAGCGAGGCTCTGATGACCGGCATGTCAGGCATGGAGTTGGCCGAGGCCAACGAGCTCAACGAGGTCGTGACCACCAAAGTCGCGCGCAGTCGCGGGGCGATCGTGTGGGCGCGTCTGCGACGAGCCAAGCGATTCTGGATCGGCGCGATCGTCATCCTGCTGCTGGTGCTCTGGGCGGCGGTCGGTCCCCTCTTCTACCAGTGGGACCCGGTCGAGCAGGACGCCTACAACCTCAACTGGCCACCCACGACGCTGCACTGGTTCGGCACCAACGACCTGGGTCAGGACATCTTCTCCCAGACCATGCAGGGTCTGCGGAAGTCGTTGATCATCGGGTTCGTCGGCGGCCTGGTCAGCACGTTCCTCTCGGCGACGATCGGCTCCTTCGCCGGGTACATCGGTGGCAGGAGCGACAAGGTCATCGCCTGGTTCATCAATCTGATGCTCGTGCTTCCGACCCTCTTCGTGCTCATCATCCTGTACCCCGTGACGAAGGGCAGCTGGATCGTCCTGACCTGCTTCCTCGCGATCACCAGCTGGATGGTGATGGCGCAGACGGTCAGGATGCAGACCAGGGCTCTGCGCGAGCGGGAGTTCGTCAAGGCGTCCCGTTACATGGGCTTCGGCAGCTGGCACGTCATCCGTACCCACGTGTTGCCCAACGTCATGTCGATCCTCCTGATCGACGCCACGATCAGCATCGGTGACGTGATCCTGTCCGAGACCGGTCTCTCCTTCATCGGCTTCGGTGTCCAGCCGCCCGACGTCTCGCTCGGCACCCTCCTCGACGGCGGGTGGACCGCCGCGACGACGCGGCCGTGGCTCTTCCTCTTCCCCTCAGGTGTGCTTGTGATTCTCCTTCTCGCGATCAACCTCGTCGGTGACGCGCTGCGTGACGCCCTCGACCCGCGAGGAGGCGGCCGTGGCTGAGTCCGCTGAGCCGCTGCTGCGCGTCCAGGACCTGCACGTCACGTTCCCGCAGCCGAAGCAGCAGCGTGGCGACGTGCACGCCGTCCGTGGAATGAGCTTCGACATCGCCCAGGGGGAGTCGCTCGGCATCGTCGGGGAGTCCGGTTCCGGAAAGTCGGTCACGTCGCTGGCGATCATGGGGCTGCTACCTCCGACGGCTGTGGTGAGTGGCCGGATCATGTTCGACGGACAGAACCTGCTCGAGCTCTCCGACAGGGAGATGTCGCGGATCCGTGGCCGCGAGGTGGCGATGGTCTTCCAGGACCCGCTCTCGGCTCTGACGCCGGTGCACCGGATCGGCGACCAGATCGGTGAGGCGCTGCTGGTCCACGACCGCTCACTCTCCAAGAAGGCTGCGGCGAGCCGCGCGATCGAGCTCCTCCGCACCGTCGGCATCCCGGATCCCGAGGCACGGGCGATGGCCTTCCCCCACGAGTTCTCCGGCGGCATGCGCCAGCGGGCGATGATCGCGATGGCGATCGCCAACAACCCGCGGCTGATCGTCGCCGACGAGCCGACCACCGCCCTCGACGTGACGATCCAGGCGCAGATCCTCGACGTCCTCGAGAAGGCCCGCAGGATCACCGGTGCCGCCGTCGCCCTCATCACGCACGACCTCGGTGTCGTCGCCGGCCACACCGACCGCGTGTCGGTGATGTACGCCGGCAAGCAGGTCGAGGTGGGCGGCGTGGATCAGGTCTTCGCCCGGCCGAAGATGCCCTACACGATCGGGCTGCTCCGCTCTGTGCCGAACATCCTGACGGCAGGCACGCAGCGGCTGGTCCCGCTCGAGGGACGGCCTCCGGCGCTGGACGACCTTCCGCCCGGCTGCCCGTTCGCGCCGCGCTGCCCGGCCGCGCTCGACGCCTGCCGTGGCGCGGAGCCCGCCATCGTCGTGGAGGCAGACGGCTCGGGCGCCGCCTGCATCCGCACGCCCGAGATCGAGGCGGGCACCCTGCCGGCGGACGCGATCTTCCCGGCACCGGAGGCGCTCGCGATCCCGGCGCCGCTGGACGAGGGCCGACCCAATGTGCTCGAGGTGCACGACCTCACCAAGCACTTCCCGCTGTTGCGCGGCGTGATGCGGCGCCAGGTCGGCACGGTCCGCGCCGTCGACGGCGTCAGCTTCGACGTCAAGGCCGGCCGCACGATGGCGCTGGTGGGGGAGTCCGGCTGTGGCAAGACGACGACCGCGCTGGAGATCCTCGAGCTGACCGCACCGATGGGTGGCTCGATCACGTTCCTCGGCACGGACGTGTCGACCCTGACCGCCAGGAGCCGGCGGCGCCTGCGCTCCGACGTGCAGATCGTCTTCCAAGACTCCGGGGCCGCGCTCGACCCGCGGTTGCCCATCGGAGAGTCGATCGCGGAGCCTCTGCTCCTCACCGAGAAGAGCCGGGCCGCGCGCGAGGCGCGGGTGGACGAGATGCTCGAGCTCGTCGGTCTTGACCGTGCCATGGCAGCGCGTTTCCCGCACGAGCTCTCCGGCGGCCAGCGCCAGCGCATCGGCATCGCGCGGGCGCTGGTGACCAGCCCGAAGCTGCTCGTCCTCGACGAGCCGGTCTCGGCCCTCGACGTCTCGATCCAGGCGGGCATCGTCAATCTGCTCCAGGACCTCAAGGAGCGGCTGGGGATCTCGCTGCTCTTCGTGGCCCACGACCTCGGCGTCGTACGGCAGATCGCGGACGACGTCTGCGTGATGTACCTCGGCAAGGTCGTCGAGGCAGGCCCGATCGCCGACGTCTTCGCCGACCCGCGGCATCCCTACAGCCGTGCCCTGATCTCGGCCGCGCCGATTCCGGACCCGGCCTTCGAGCGGACTCGCGAGCGGGTCCTGCTGGAAGGCGACCTGCCGAGCCCCGCGCAGCAGATCGACGGCTGCAAGTTCAAGACCCGTTGCCCGCTGCGCAAGCAGCTGGCGGCCGAGGGCGAGACCGAGAAGGTCGCGATGTGCGACACCCTTGAGCCACCACTGATCGGCGCCGGCGCCGTCTCAGTGGCGTGTCACCACACCAAGAAGTAGGACCGAGAGGATCACGATGAACACGATGAGGAAGGTCGGCGCACCGCTGGCCGCACTCGGCCTGGCGGCAATGGCGCTTGCGGGCTGCTCGAAGGCCAACACGGCCGACACCAAGTCCGAGAACACCAAGTCGAGGACCGAGATCCCGCTCGTCGGCTGGAAGCCGGTCGACTACGACAAGCTGACGGACGGCGGCACGGTCAACCTCGCGGTCTCGTCGGACCCAACCGGAAACGGCAACTGGAACCCGAACACCTCGCTCGGCGCCAACGACGAGACCAACCAGGTCCTGGCGCCCGCGGCCTGCGGCCTGATCAAGTTCAAGAGTGACGGCACGTGGGAGGCCGACGAGGACTACGCCGAGTCGATCAAGCTGGTCAGCGAGAGCCCCGAGACCGTCGAGGTCAAGCTCAACGACAAGGCGGTCTGGGAGGACGGCACGCCGATCACCGCTGATGACTACAAGGCCACCTTCGCCGCGCTCTCCGGCAAGGATGAGAAGTTCGACATCGCCTCGTCGGCCGGCTTCGAGGACGTCTCCTCCTTCGAGGTGGTCAGCCCGACCGACTTCAAGTTCACCTTCACCGACGCCTATGCGGACTGGCCGAACCTGCTCAACGGCGCCATCGTCCCGGCGAAGATCGCCTCCGACCCGAACGCGTGGAGCAAGGGGTACGTCGACAAGCCGCTGCCCTCCTGCGGTCCATTCGTCGCCTCGAAGGTCGACGCCACCAACCACATCGTGACCTACGCCAAGAACCCGAAGTGGTGGGGCCAGGCACCCAAGCTCGACACCATCACCTTCAAGGCAATGGACCAGGCGACCCAGGCCCAAGCCTTCACCAACTCGGAGCTCAACGCGGTCGAGGTCGACTCCGACGCCGATGGCTACACCATGGCCAAGGGCAAGGCCGACTCCGTCGTCGAGCGGTCGGGTGGCCTGACCTGGACGCAGGTGACGATCAACGGCCTCAAGCCGGGCCTGGACGACGTCGCGGTCCGTACCGCGATTGCCAAGTCGATCGACCGTGAGCTGATGGCGAAGACGGCCAACGAGCCAGTGGGTGCCGCCGCCGAGACGCAGGGCTCCTACATCTTCATGCCGGGTCAGGCGGGCTACACGGACGTGGTCGGCAAGAACCTCAAGTTCGACGTGGATGGTGCCAAGAAGATCCTCACCGACGCCGGCTACACCGACGCCAACGGCACCTGGACGAAGGATGGAAAGACGCTCAAGTTCAGTGTGATCGTCCCGTCGGGTGTCGACACCAACAAGGCCCGTGCGCTGCAGATCCAGCAGTCGCTCAAGGCGATCGACATCCCGATCGAGATCCAGACCGTCCCGTCCGACGACTACTTCCAGAAGATCACTGACGGCGACTACGACCTGGCGACCTTCTCCTGGGTGGGCACGCAGTTCCCGATCTCCACTGCTGAGTCGCTGTTCACGCCCGCCGGCAAGCCGGGTGGCGATGGTCAGAACTTCTCGTTCATCACCGACCCGCAGCTCGAGGGCCTGTGGAAGCAGGCCAACACCGAGCTCGACGAGGACAAGCGCGCAGAGATCGCCGGCCAGATCGACGACGTGATCTCCAAGTTCGTTCCCATGGTGCCGTTCGCCCCGGCGCCGCAGGTCTTCATCGTCGACGGCAACCTGGCCAACTACGGCCCGGCCGAGTTCCAGGCGGTCGACTGGACCGAGGTCGGGTACACGAAGTGATCCGCCGGCTGCTCGGCCTGCTAGTGCAGGTCGGGCAGCCGCAGGTCGAGGTTGGGCTCCTGGATCCCACCGTCGACCTCGAGCAGCTTCCCGGTCACATACTGACCAGCTGGTGAGGCGAGGTAGAGGACCGCCGCGGCGATGTCCTCCGCCTCGCCGATCCGCCCCAGAGGAGTCTTCTGCTCCATCTCGGCCCGCGTCTCCGGGACGCCGGCCACGAACTCGAGAGCGCTCGTCATCACCGAGCCCACGTAGATCCCGTTGACGCGGATCCGTGGCGCCAGATCGGTCGCGGCCAGGCGACTCCAGTGGGCCAATGCCGCCTTCGCCGTCCCGTAGGCGAGATAGCCGCGGGCCGCCGTACGCCCCATCATCGAGCTGATGCTCGTCACGGACTTCTGGTGCTGTCCGTCGACGGACTCGAGCATCAGCGGCACCGCCGCGTGCGTGAGCGCGTGCGCCGTCGAGACGTTGAACCGGAACGCCTCCTCCAGGTAGGCGGCGCCGGTGTCCAGGAAGGCGTTGGGGATCGTGCCGCCGACATTGTTGACCACCACGTCGAGGCGGCCGAGCTCGTCGACGGCCCGCCGTGGCAGCGACGCGACCGTCTCGAGATCGGCAAGGTCGGCCGGTACGACGACAGCCCGGCGCCCCACACCGCGGATCCGCTCCGCGACCTCCTCGAGCTGCGATGGCGTGCGGGCCGCGATCAGCAGATCCGCCCCCGCTTCGGCGAGGGCCACGGCGGTCGCCGCGCCGATGCCGCGGCCCGCGCCGGTGACGATCGCGACGTACCCATCGAGCCGGAATCGGTCGAGGATGCTCACCGGGCCACGAGCCCGCGACCGGTGACCAGTGGCAGGTCGAGCGGGGTGGCCAGGCCGGGTGCCGCGGCGACGACGGCCGGGATCGCGTTCACGAGTCGTTGGGCGGTGATGATCATGCCGCTGACGTTGTGGTCGCCGTGTTCGCCGTGGTGGCTGAACTCGAGTGACATCGTGGGCTCGCCCTCGAACTCGACCCGGTAGCAGCCGTCTCCCTTGGTGGGCGTGGGCCAGTCGGGTTCGAGCTCGGGGGAGCAGCGGGTCACGTGCTGCAGGGTGATCCGCGGGACGCCGTCGACGGTGCCGACGACACGGAAGAGGACCGAGGCCATCGTGCCCTCGGAGATCTCCACGCTGAGGGTCGAGATGTCGCGCGGAGCGGGTCGGCGCTCGACGTACTCGACCAAGGGCTCGTCCAGCGTCACCCCGAGGCCGGCGGCCAGGAGGCGCACGACGGGGCCCCATGCCGTGGAGAGGATGCCGGGCTCCCACAGCATCGGCCGGGCGTCGAGCGGCTGGCCGAAGCCGAAGAGGTCGCGCATGACGACCGGTTGGTAGTAGGTCGAGTAGTCGGCGATCTCGCTGACGCGGAGGTGGTCGATCCGCTGGGAGAGGGACGAGAGCGCGAGTGGCAGCAGGTCATTGGCGAAGCCGGGGTCGATGCCGTTGACGTGGAGCGTGGCGTCGTTGGCGACGCCCGCCTTCACCAGCGGGTCGATCACCGTGTCGGGAAACGTGCCCCACGGCCACACCAGGACGACCGGCCCGGATGAGACCACGTTGACGCCTGCATCCAGGAAGGAGCGCAGGTCGTCGATCGCCTCGAAGATCCGGTCGTCCGTCATCGCGGCGTGCACGATGCAGTCCGGCTTCAGGGCCAGGATCGCGTCCCGGTCGGTGGTCGCCCGTACGTCGCCGTACGGCGTCCCCTCCTTCTCCGGGGTCGAGGTCCAGACCCCGACCAGCTCCATCTCCGGGTGCGCGAGCACCCCGGCGATGGCATGGCGGGCGACGGTGCCCGTGGACCATACAGCGACACGCAACATGCCGCCGACAGTAGCTAGAACGTGTTCTAGCTCACAAGGCCTGTCGTGCCCAGGAGGTCAGCGAAGTGACCGGCGCAGATCCTCGAGCAGGTCCTCGACGTCCTCGATGCCGACGCTGAGCCGGACGAGGTCGTCGGGCACCTCGAGCAGTGAGCCGGCAGTGGAGGCGTGCGTCATGGCCGCGGGCAGCTCGACGAGCGACTCGACGCCGCCGAGGCTCTCGGCGAGGGTGAAGAGCTCGAGCTTCTTGCACATGTCGAGAGCCGCCTCGCGGCCCCCCGAGAGCCGGATCGAGACCATCCCGGCGTACCCCGGCCAGCGGACCTCGGAGATGCTCTCGTGGCCCTGGAGGAGCTCGACGATCGCGGCGGCGTTCGCCGTGTGTCGGTCCATCCGCACCGAGAGCGTCTTGAGCCCGCGGAGCGTGAGGAAGACGTCGAACGGACTCGGCACACCGCCGGCGCCGTTCTGCAGGAAGCCGAAGGCCGCGTCCAGCTCGGGGTCGTCGGTGACCAGTGCGCCGCCGACGACGTCGGAGTGGCCGCCGAGGTACTTCGTCGTCGAGTGGAGAACCACATCGGCGCCGAGCGCGAGCGGCTGCTGGTAGTACGGCGTCGCGAAGGTGTTGTCCACGACGAGCTTCGCGCCGGCGTTGTGGGCGACCTCGGCGACGGCGGCGATGTCGGCGACGTTGAGCAGGGGGTTGGTCGGAGACTCGATCCACACGACCTTGGTCTCCGGCGTGATCGCCTCGGCGATCGCGTGCGGGTCGTCGACGGGTGCGACGGAGTAGGTGATCCCCCAGTGGGTGAGCACCTTGTCGATCAGCCTGAAGGTGCCGCCGTACGCGTCGTTGGGGATGACCAGGTGGTCACCCGGCCGCAGCATGGATCGCAGGGCGGCGTCGGTCGCCGCCATGCCGGAGGAGAAGGCCCGGCCGTGGGTGCCGCCCTCGAGGGCCGCGATCGCTGTCTCGAGCGCGCGTCGGGTGGGGTTGCCGGTGCGGGCGTACTCGAAGCCCTCGCGCAGTCCGCCGACGCCGTCCTGGGCGAAGGTCGACGAGGCGTAGATCGGCACGTTGACGGCACCGGTGCGGGGGTCCGGCTCCTGGCCGGCGTGGATGGCGCGGGTGGAGAAGCCTGGGGTCTCGGTCACTTGTGCACTCCCAACAGGTCGTGGCGCGTGATCACGCCGAGGGGCTTGCCGTCGTCGACGACCATCAGGGCGTCACTCTCGATCAGGAGGTCGACGGCCTCGCTGGCGAGCTGGCCGGATCCGATGAGCGGGAGCGGCGGCTCCATGTGCTGGCCGACGGCGTCGGTCAGGTGCGCCTTGCCGGTGAAGACGAGGTCGAGCAGCGCGCGCTCGCTGACGGAGCCGGCGACCTCGCCCATGACGACGGGCGGCTCGGCGCCGACGACCGGCATCTGGCTCACGTTGTACTCGCGGAGGATCTCGATCGCGTCGCGGATCGTCTCCGACGGGTGGGTGTGGACGAGCGCCGGCATCTCGCCGGACTTGGCGCGCAGCACCTGGCCCACGGTCGGCGTCTCCGGCTCGTGGCCGTCCAGAGTCGTGCGCAGGAAGCCGTAGGAGCGCATCCACTCGTCGTTGAAGACCTTGGAGAGGTAGCCACGACCACCATCGGGAAGCAGGACGACGATGACGGCGTCCGGGCCCGCGGTCTCGGCGACCTTCGCAGCCGCCACGACGGCCATGCCGCAGGAACCACCGACGAGGAGGCCCTCCTCGCGGGCGAGGCGACGGGTCATCTCGAACGCATCGGCATCGCTCACGGCGATGATCTCGTCCGCGATCTCGGGGTCGTAGGCGCTCGGCCAGAAGTCCTCGCCGACGCCCTCGACGAGGTAGGGACGGCCGGTGCCGCCGGAGTAGACCGAGCCCTCGGGGTCGGCACCGATGACCTTGACCTTCCCGCCGCTCACCTCCTTGAGGTAGCGGCCCGTGCCGGTGATCGTGCCGCCGGTGCCGACGCCCGCCACGAAGTGCGTGACCCTACCGTCGGTGTCGTGCCAGATCTCCGGGCCGGTGGTCTCGTAGTGCGAGCGCGGTCCGGCCGGGTTGGAGTACTGGTCCGGCTTCCACGCGCCGGGCTCGGCGGCGAGGCGGTCGGAGACGTTGTAGTAGCTGCTGGGGTGCTCGGGAGGGACCGCGGTCGGGCAGACGACCACCTCGGCGCCGTACGCCTTCAGAACGTTGCGCTTGTCCTCGCTCACCTTGTCGGGGCAGACGAAGATGCACTTGTAACCCCGCTGCTGCGCGACCAGTGCCAGACCCACGCCGGTGTTGCCGGACGTCGGCTCGACGATCGTGCCGCCGGGCTGGAGCAGGCCGGCCTTCTCGGCGTCGTCGACCATCGCGGCGGCGATGCGGTCCTTGCTGCTGCCGCCGGGGTTGAGGTACTCGACCTTGGCGGCGACGACGGGTCCTTGTGGGACCACCTTGGAGAGTCGGACGAGCGGGGTGTTGCCCACGAGCTCGACGACGTTGTCTGCGATGCGCATGGGCACCATTCTTGCCTGATCTGTGGTCAGGCCAGCAGTCCCCGTACGAACGCCGCCTGGCCGAGGTGCTGGGTGTCGTCGTTGACGACGCTGACGAGCCGCACGCCGAGCGTCACCGGAGGATCCCATCGCGTGTCGACGACACGGTCGAGATCCTCGGGGGTGAGGGTGTCGAGATAGGCCACGGTGGCGGCGTACGTCGCCCGGAAGTACGCCGACAACTGCTCAGCCGTGGCGCGTACCTGCCCGACCTCCTCGGTCGTCTGGCCGTATCCATGGGCGGCGTCGTCGAACGGCAGGTCGAAGTCGCGGGCGAAGCCCTGGGAGGTCCAGACCTGCTCGGTGCCGGCCACGTCGGCGATGTGGTCGTCCTGGACGCGGGTCAGGTGCCAGACCAGCCACGCGATCGTGTTGGCCTGGGGTCCGACACGGTGGGTCAACTGCTCGTCGGTGAGCCCGTCGACGACCTCAGGGACGGCCTCCTCGAGCCGTCCGAAGGCCTCCTTCAGCAGCTCGATCGGTGTCATCGGGCCGGGACGTTCTTGTCGTCGGTCGGCATCGCGAACGCCATGATCTGGTCCGCGTCATAGCTGCGGCCCTCGTGGGCCTCGCTCAGGTGCTTCTGGACCGTCTCGACGAAGGTGTCGTTGAAGTCCACGATCCGCTCGCCGCAGGGGCAGCGCAATGACAGTGCCATGCCCTGAGTCTCACACGATCAGGCAAGCGCGCGCCGCGCACGGAGGACGAGGTCGTTGACGTGGTGCGAGGCGGCCGTGCCGTGGTCGCGGGGCCGCATCTCGTTGACCTCGACCTGCCAGCCCTCGGCCATCTCGTCGAGGAAGTCCTCGATCCGGACGTACGCGTCGGGGTCGAACGCCTGTGGACGGGGCGCGTCCTGCTCGAGATCCGTGAGGTCGTGGTTGACGATCAGCAGGGTTCCTCCGGGAGTGACGGCCGCAAGGATGTTGCGGATCGCACGACGGTCCGGCGTGCGAGGGATCGATGCGTAGTGGGCGGTCACCAGGTCGAACTCGTCGGCGGGGAAGGGCTGCCGGCCGTTGGCGTCAGCATGCAGACAGGCGACGTCGAGACCGTGCTGCTCGGCGGCCGCTGCGGTCCGCTCCAGCGCGTTCGCCGAGACGTCCGCGGCGGTCACGGTCCAGCCCTGTCGGGCCAGCCAGAGGGCGTCGCCGCCCTCACCGGCACCGACGTCGAGGGCGCGTCCGGGCGTGACGTCGGACATCTCGTCGACGAGTGAGCCGTTCGGGTGGCCGCTCCAGATCTGGTCGCCGCTGTAGCGGTGGTCCCAGTCGGCCTCGCCAGGAGAGGGGCGTGCCGCGGTCCTGAGGTCCTCGGCGGCGAGGTCGGACGCAATCATCGCGCCGACCTTGGTGCCGTGACCGGCCGCGTGCAGCACCTGGTGGCTCGGGTCGGTGATGTTGCCGGCGGCGAAGACGCCCTGCACCGTCGTCTGGCCCAGCTCGTCGACGGCGAGAGCATCGCCGAGGCCACTGGGATCCGGCTCGGCGGTGAGGCCGAGCGGCTTCAGCGGCTCCACCCGCGCACGGAACCGCGACCCGACCACGAGGACGTCGGCGGCGACCGACTCGCCGTTGTCGAGTTCGAGGGCCTGCAGCTCTCCTGTCGGTCCGTCGACGATGCGCCGCGCCTCAGCCCGTACGACGGAGACGCCGGCGCCCTCGAAGTGGTCGACCTTCTCCGGGTCGACGTCGACCGACGCCGGGACCACCACGGTGAGCCGGTCGGTGAGATGTGCGAAGATCTGGGCCGCATGCAGGCCCATGGGGTGGTTGATGACCTGGACGATGCGCTGATCACGGACCTCGTGGCCGTGGCAGAACGGGCACTGGATCACGTCCCGTCCCCAGTGCGAGGCGATGCCCTCGATGTCCGGCAGTTCGTCGGCCAGTCCGGTCGCGGCCAGCACGCGGCGGGCCACGACCGAGACGTCGCCCTCCAGCTCGACCCGGAAGGGGCCGTCGTCCACCTGCGTCACGCGGGTCACGACGCCGGACAGGATCTCGCCGCCGTAGCTGCGGACCTCCTCGCGGCCGAGCGCAGTGAGCTCCTCCGGCGGGAGGCCCTCGTGGCCGAGATAACCGTGCATGTGGGACGCCGGGGCATTGCGGGGCTCGCCGGAGTCGACGACGATCACGGAACGCCGCTGGCGGCTGAGCTGCAGCGCCGCGCCTAGACCAGCGGCTGAGCCGCCGATCACGCACACGTCGACGTGGCGTTCGGCCGAGCGGTGCTGCTGCGGCGCGGTGCTGTGGTCGTGCGCATGGCTCATGCGCACGAGGCTACGGCTCGGGCCCGAGAGCTAGGGCTGTGACAGAGCCCGTAGGTAGCGTTCGGTGATGGCGTCCTGAACGCGTTCAGCGACAGGCTTGGCCAGTCGACCCAGTGCGGTTGCCGGTCGGGAGAAGGCCGTGACCCGGAACTGGATGCCCTCAGAGGTGCGGGTGATGAGGAACGCCTCCTCGCCTGATTCAGGGTGGCCCTCCAAGGTGCCGTAGGCGAACCCGACTCGATCGGGCTCATCGATGACGGCGACGACGAGACATCGAGGCCGTGCGGCGACAGGCCCGACTCCGAGCCGCATCTCGACGACCGCACCCTGCTCGACCTGGCCCGAGGCGCGCACGGTGAGTCCCGCGCCCTCCTGAACCTGCCAGGCGAACAGCGCCTTCGTGGCCTGGGACCACTCCGTCGTCGGAGGGAGGGGCACCGATCGTCGGACATGCCGATAACCGAGGGGCAGGTCGGCGGCGAGGCTCATGCCGATCTCGTCGTACGTCAGCGGCAGCTGTCGTAGGCGACGTTGCTCGGTTTCGCTCAGGAGGCGCACCCGGGCATCGTGTCAGGCCCGCCGAGGTCGGTGGTGCCGTTGCGGTCGACGATGAAGGTCAGGCCGTGGGGGCTGGTCCATTCATGGACGCCGGGTTCGAGTTGTCGGTAGCGCCAGGCGGTGTGGGTCTTCACGCGGTGGTGATGTCGGCACAGGCAGGCGAGGTTGCCGGTCCGGGTCTGGTCGGGTGGTCCGTCCTCGGTCCATGCGTCGGTGTGGTCGAGGTCGCAGGCCTCGGCGGGGCGGTTGCAGTGCGGGAAGGCGCAGGTCCGGTGCAGTTCGATGACCTGGTCGCGGAGCCGGCCGGCAGCGAACCGACCGGTTGAGACGGCTTCGACGTTGAGGTCGAGCACAGGTTTCACGACGATCTTGGAGTGACTGGCCCAGCGCTGCAGTTGGGCCACGGACACCATCCCGAGGCGCTGCCCGGTCAGCGTGTGGACCGAGGCGATGGTGTCGCCCTCGGCGACGCGGACGACCAAGTTCAACGTCGGGGGCTCCACAGTGACCGTCGCCTTGCTGCCTTGGCCGTCGGTGGTCTGGTGGTTGAAAGCTACTTCGCCACGGGCGAGCATCCCGACCGCCATCGAGCGTCGGACGGCTTTGGGGAGGCTGGGGTCGATCTGGTCGGCAATGTCGTCCAGGACGGCGTCGAACGCGAGTCCGTCGTCGATATCGAGCCGGCTGGTCATCTCCATGGTCGTGGCGGATCCGTGACGGGGTAGGTGAGAGGTGACGTGGCGGGCGGCGAGCTCGTGGGCTTCGTCCTCGACGAGTTGCTCGGGGTCGAACCGGGCGATGGCTTCCTCGACGAGCCGGTCCAGGGTGGCGAGACCGACCTTCTGGGCGCGGGACGCGACCTGGCCGTCGACCCACGCGGCGGCTTCCCGCGGCAGGGTCATGGTGGCGTCGGCGATCCGTCGGGCCCGCCACCCATCGACGCGACCTGCCTGTACGCCGGCCCACACGCGCGGTAGGCGGTGGACGAGCTCGATGGCCTGGGCCAAGAAGAGCCGCCCCGAGCGGAGGGTGCGGCCGGTGGAGGCAGCGAACTCGGCGACGGCGAACTCGGTGACCCAGGTGCCTCCGTCGCCACCCAACAACAACTCGCCTTCGGAGCCGGGGATCTCCTCGTCCTTCTCCAAGAGGGGGGCGGCGTGCTGCCAGTCGGTGACTTCGTGGAAGGAGGCGTACTGGGCGGCGAGTTTGATCTGGGTCGCCTCCTCACGCTGGGCGCGTTTCTGGGAGGCCCGGAACTCGGCGAAGACAGCGGCGCTGTCGTCGGCATCACCGGATGCGACGGCTGCTGCGGAGCCCGAGGTCATGGACTCGCGTCAGCCGGCGAGGAAGCTGAAGCGGACCTCACGGTCCGAGTTGTCGACGTTGAGGTCGACGAGGCAGATGCTCTGCCAGGCGCCGAGCATCAGCTCGCCACCGACCACCGGCACGGTGGCGTAGGGCGGAATCAGCGCGGGCATCACGTGGGAGCGGCCGTGGCCGCGGGAGCCGTGCCGGTGCTGCCAGCGGTCGTCGGCCGGTAGAAGCTCGCCCACCGCGGCGAGGAGGTCGTCGTCGCTGCCGGCACCGGTTTCGATGATCGCCAGGCCCGCCGTGGCGTGAGGCACGAAGAGGTTGAGCAGCCCGTCGCCGCGACCGGAGGCGAAGGAGGCACAGTCCCGCGTGAGGTCGAGGACGACCTCGCGGTCTCCGGTGCGGTAGGTCCGGGTCTCGCTGTCCATACGTGCAGTGTGCCCGCCGGATCCACCTCAGCCGAAGGACATCCGGAAGTCGCGCATCCGCACCGACAGCAGCGGGCGGCGGCCGGCGAGCCAGGAGAGTGGGCCGTCAGCGGCGAACTCCCAGGACCCCAGGCAGGGCAGCGCGCGCGAGCTTCCTGTCAGAGACGCGGTCACCCAGTCTCCATCACGTGGCTGCACCGTGTCCCCCGAGAACGGAAGGCGTACGGCGACGCGCGAGGTGTCACGGAACCGAGCTGCCGCGAGTTGCCGGGCCTCGGCGCTCACCGACCACTGCGCCCGGTCGACGAGCCGGCCCTCATTCCGCTTCAGCGTGAAGTCGGCGAGCTCCTTGGGAATCGCCCAGAGCTCTCGCCCGCCGGCCATGGAGGCGGGGGAGTCCACCCAGATGTCCGTGACCGTGACGCCCTTGTGCGGCTTGTCGGCGACCCGGGCCACGAGCAGCTCGGAATAGGTCAGCGGGCTGCCGGGCTCGTAGGAGACCAGGGCGACGCCGTACATGCCCTTCGGTCGCTGCTCGTCGACGGGCTCGGAGACGCGGAAGAGGGACAGCCAGAGCTGTCCGACCATGTTCCACGGCGGTGCGGGATAGGACTCGACCATGCGCACACACTAGAACGTGTTCCACATTTTGTGCCCCCGGCAGGATTCGAACCTGCGGCACCTGGTACCGGAAACCAGTGCTCTATCCCCTGAGCTACGGAGGCAACGCACGGGCGCGGCATTTCGCCGGGCCGGTGCGGGACGACACTACAGGGCATCGTGGGAGGGCGGCGAAACCGGGTCGTTGGCACGCAGAGCGCGCCGATAGGCTTGCCCGGTGACCCCCGAGCAGCTCTCCTCAGCCATCGTCGATGTCCTCCGCGACCTCGCGACGAGTGGCGACCTCACCCTTCCTGACGGCGTTCCGACCACGGTCACGGTCGAGCGCCCGCGTCAGAAGGGGCACGGCGACTATGCGACGAACATCGCGATGCAGCTCGCCAAGAAGGCGGGCACCAACCCGCGCGCACTGGCCGAGCTCGTCGCCGTGCGGCTCAAGGACGCCGAGGGTGTGGCGGACGTCGAGATCGCCGGCCCGGGCTTCCTCAACATCACGGTCGAGGCGGGTGCGCAGGGCGAGATCGCCGCGCAGGTGCTCGCCTCCGGCTCGTCGTACGGCGACAACGACGCCCTCGCGGGGGAGAAGATCAACGTCGAATTCATCTCGGCCAACCCGACCGGCCCGCTCCACCTCGGTCACACCCGCTGGGCCGTCCTGGGTGACGCGATCGGCCGCGTCCTCAGCGCCGCCGGCGCGGAGGTGACCCGCGAGTTCTACATCAATGACCGCGGTGTCCAGATGAACCACTTCGCCAGCTCGATCATCGCCGCGGCGACGGGCCGGCCGACGCCGGAGGGCGGTTATGCCGGCGCCTACATCGACGACCTCGCCAAGGCGGTCGGCGAGGCGCAGCCCGGCATCTTCGAGCTGCCCGAGGAGGAGCGACTCGTCGCGGTGCGGGCCAAGGGCTACGAGCTCCAGCTCAAGGAGCAGCAGGAGCAGCTCGAGGGCTTCAACACCCACTTCGACGTCTGGTTCTCCGAGCTCAGCCTCCACGAGGCCGATCAGGAGAACGGCGGCGTTCCCCACACGCTGAAGAAGCTCGAGGAGCTCGGCCACGTCTACGAGGACGGCGGCGCGCTGTGGATGCGCACCACCGACTTCGGTGACGACAAGGACCGCGTCCTGATCAAGTCCGACGGTGAGCTCACCTACTTCGCCTCCGACACGGCGTACTACCTCAACAAGCGCAGCCGTGGCTTCGACCGCTGCATCTACCTGCTGGGCGCCGACCATCACGGCTACGTCGGCCGTCTCAAGGCCATGGCCGCCTGCGCCGGCGACGACCCGCAGCGGAACATCGAGGTGCTCATCGGGCAGCTCGTGAAGATCATGAAGAACGGCGAGGAGGTCAAGCTCTCCAAGCGCGCCGGCAACATCGTGACCCTCGACGAGCTCGCCCAGGAGATCGGCGTCGACGCCCTGCGCTACAGCCTCGCGCGCTATCCCGCCGACAGCCCGCTGACCCTCGACATCGCCGAGATCACCAAGGCCTCGAGTGACAACCCGGTCTACTACGTGCAGTACGCCCACGCCCGGATGAGCTCGATCATCCGCAATGCCGTCGACCTCGGCGTCACGCTCTCCACCGAGCACCTCGAGCTGCTCACCCACGACACGGAGGGCGTGCTCCTGCGCGCCCTGGCGGAGTTCCCGCGCGTCGTCGCGAGCTCCGCGAACCTGCGCGAGCCGCACCGCGTCGCCCGCTATCTCGAGGACACTGCGGCGCTCTACCACCGGTTCTACGACCAGTGCCGCGTACTGCCGCAGGGCGACGAGGAGGCCGGCGACCTGCACCGGGCCCGCCTCGCGCTGGTCGAGGCGACCCGTACCGTCCTGGCCAACGGCCTGGGCCTCCTCGGCGTGAGCGCTCCGGAGCGGATGTGAACAACAGCCACGTCAGCCCGGGGTCCTTCACCGGCACGAGTCCGGTCTGGCTCAAGGAGCCCGACGACGTCAACGACCTGATGCCCCACCTGTGGTCGCAGACGGCAGAGAAGCGTGACGGCGACCTGTACGTCGGCGGCCTCTCCATCCCGGAGCTGGTCGCCAACGTCAACACGCCCGCCTTCATCCTCGACGAGGACGACTTCCGCAGCAGGGCCCGTGCCTTCAAGGAGGCGTTCGCTCCTGCCGACGTCTACTACGCCGGCAAGTCCTTCCTCTGCACCGAGGTCGCCCGCTGGATCGATCAGGAGGGCCTCTGCCTCGACGTCTGCTCCGACGGCGAGCTCACGGTCGCCCTGCGCGCCGGCTTCGATCCCGAGCGGATCGGCTACCACGGCAACAACAAGACGGCGATGGAGCTTCGCCGCGCGATCATCGCCGGCGTCGGGAGGATCATTGTCGACTCCTTCGACGAGATCGAGCGGATCGGCGCCATCACCGCCGAAACCGGTACGCCGGCACGCGTCATGATCCGTGTGACCGCGGGCGTCGAGGCCCACACCCACGAGTTCATCGCCACCGCGCACGAGGACCAGAAGTTCGGCTTCTCGATCAGCAGCGGCGATGCCTTCGGGGCCGCCCGGCGGATCCTGGAGCACCCCGGCATCGACCTGCGCGGGCTGCACAGCCACATCGGCTCGCAGATCTTCGACACCGCCGGCTTCGAGGTCGCGGCCCGCCGCGTGCTCGCCCTGCACGCGAAGATCGCCCACGAGCTCGGCCACGTCATGCCCGAGACCGACCTCGGCGGCGGCTTCGGCATCGCCTACACCAGCCAGGACGACCCCAAGCCCCCGGTCGAGCTGGCCGCCGGCATGCGCGAGATCGTCACGCAGGAGTGCCGTGGGCTGGGCATCGAGGAGCCGCATCTCTCGATCGAGCCGGGCCGTGCCATCGTCGGGCCGAGCATGTGCACCGTCTACACCGTCGGCACGGTCAAGCAGGTCGCGCTCGACGGCGGCCACACCCGTACCTACGTCAGCGTCGACGGCGGCATGAGCGACAACATCCGTACCGCGCTCTACGACGCGGACTATTCGGCGACCCTCGCGTCCCGCACGAGCGACGCGGCGCCCGTGGTGGCGCGCATCGTCGGCAAGCACTGCGAGTCGGGCGACATCGTGGTCAAGGACGAGTTCCTGCCCTCCGACATCCGCCCCGGTGACCTCGTCGCCGTCCCGGCAACCGGCGCCTACGGCCGCTCGATGGCGTCGAACTACAACCACGCCCTGCGCCCGCCCGTCGTCGCCGTCAAGGACGGCGTCGCCCGCACGCTCGTGCGCCGGGAGACCGTCGAGGACCTGCTCACCACCGACCTCGGGTGAGGGCGTACGCCCGCACGACGGTCGGGGTCTTCTGCCTCGCGTTCCTTTTCGCCTTCGAGGCGCTCGCGGTCGCGACCGTCATGCCCGACGTCGCCGCCGACCTCGATGGGCTGTCGCTCTATGCCGTGGCCTTCGCGGCACCGATGGCCGGACAGGTGCTCGCACTGACGGTCGCCGGCCCGTGGATCGACCGTCGTGGCCCCGGCCCCGCGATCGCGCTCGGCGTCGCCGTCTTCGCCACCGGCTGCCTGCTGTGTGGCGCGGCCCCGACGATGATGATCTTTCTGGGCGGCCGCCTCCTGCAGGGCCTCGGCGCCGGCGCCTACTCCGTCGGCCTGTACGTCGTCGTCGCACAGGCCTACCCGGAAGAGCTGCGCCCACGGGCCTTCACCGTCCTCTCCGCAGCCTGGATCCTCCCCGCACTCGTCGGTCCGGTGCTCGCAGCGACCGTCGCCGACGTCGCAGGCTGGCGATGGGTCTTCCTCGGCATTCCCGTGCTGGCCCTGGTCGCGTGGCTGCTCGTCCGTGCCGCGGCAACCGGCGGCGGCAGCGGGCACGCGCCGTTCTCGCTCGACACCTTCCACAGCGCGGCCGGGGCGGCGCTCGGCGTACTGCTGGTCAGCGTTGCCGGCCAGGTCGACGTCGTGATCCGGGTGCCGCTGCTCACGGTCGGTGTCGCCTGTGCGGTACTGGCCGGACGCTCCCTGTTGCCCGCACGGACCTGGAGCGGCGGCCGCGGACTGCCCAGCATCATCGGCACCCGCGGCCTGATCGGTGCTGCTTTCGCCGGTGCGGAGGCCTACATCCCTTTGCTGTTGCACCTCGACCGCGGCCTCAGCCTCAGTCACGCAGGCTGGGCACTCACCGCTGGTGCCGTCACCTGGTTCCTCGGCTCGTGGCTCGCCGGCCGACGACTCGGCATCCTGGGTGATCCCGTCGTCGGCGTGCGCCTGGGGGTGGCGGCCCTCGCCGTCGGCGTCCTCGGCTTCGCGCTCGTGGCCGTCGACGCGGTGCCGCTGGCGATCCCGATCGGCTCATGGGGCGTCGCAGGTCTGGGCATCGGCATGGCCTTCTCCACTCTCGGCGTCCTGACGCTCGAGGCGGCGCCGGAGTCTGAGCACGGTCGGGCATCGTCGGCGCTGCAGCTCAACGACGCACTGGTGCAGGCGCTCGTGCTCGCCCTCGGCAGTGCCGTCTTCGCCGCGTACGCCGCCTCCCACCCCGTCCACGGGGCGGTGGTCCTCGTGGTAGCGGCGGGCGCCCTGGCCGCCGCGGCCTCGTGGCCTGCCCTGCGACTTCGGCAACCGGGCCCTACCGCCGATAGCCTGTGACCATGCCTCCCCTCAAGGTCGCCCTCCTGGGCGGCGGTTCTGTCGGTTCCCAGGTGGTGAGGCTGCTCACCGAGCAGGCGACCGACCTCGAGGCGCGCGTCGGTGCTCCACTCGAGCTGACCGGCGTGGCCGTGCGCGACCTCGACGCGAAGCGTGACTTCGACATCCCACGCGAGCTGCTCACGACCGACGCCCGCGCCCTCGTGACCAGCGGTGTCGACGTCGTCATCGAGCTGATCGGCGGCATCGAGCCCGCCCGCTCGCTCATCCTCGCCGCCCTCGAGTCCGGCGCAAGCGTCGTCACTGCCAACAAGGCGCTCCTGGCCGAGGACGCCTCGACGCTCTTCGCCGCCGCCGAGAAGGCCGACCGCGACATCTTCTTCGAGGCCTCCGTCGCCGGCGCGATCCCGCTGCTGCGCCCGCTGCGTGAGTCGCTCGCCGGCGACCGCGTCCGCCGCGTGCTCGGCATCGTCAACGGCTCGACCAACTACATCCTCGACAAGATGGACCGCGAGGGCAGCGACTTCGACGTCGTCGCCGCCGAGGCCAAGGAGCTCGGCTTCCTGGAGGCCGACCCGACGCTCGACGTCGAAGGCTTCGACGCCGCCGCCAAGGCCGCGATCCTCTCGACCCTCGCCTTCCACACCCGCGTCACGATCGACGACGTCTACCGCGAGGGCATCAGCTCCGTCACCGCCGACGACGTCTGGGGCGCCCACCAGATCGACTCCGTGATCAAGCTGCTCGCGATCTGCGAGCTCTCCGACACCGCCGACGGCCCGACGGTCAGTACACGGGTCCACCCCGTCCTGCTGCCCTCCAGCCACCCGCTGGCCGCCGTGCGCGAGGCCTTCAACGCCGTGTACGTCGAGACCGAGTCTGCGGGCCAGCTGATGTTCTACGGCCGTGGCGCCGGGGGAGCCCCGACGGCGAGTGCGGTCCTCGGTGACCTCGTCACGGTCGCCCGGAACCGACGTGTCGGTGTGCGCGGCGTCGGTGAGTCGACGTACGTCCAGGCGGAGATCCTGCCGATGGGACACGTGCGCACGTCCTACTACGTCGCCCTCGACGTCGCCGACGTCCCCGGCGTGCTGGCCGCGGTGGCGACCGTCTTCGCGAAGCACAGCGTCTCCATCCGCCTCGTGCGGCAGGAGGGGGAGGGAGACGACGCGCTCCTCGTCGTCGTCTCACACCCGGCGCTCGACGCCGATCTCTCCGCGACCGTCGAGGACCTCCGGGGCATGCCCGAGGTCCGCAACGTCGCCTCCGTCCTCCGTGTGGAAGGTTTCGAGTCATGAGTACGCACCAGTGGAGGGGAGTGATCGAGGAGTACCGCGATCTGCTCGACATCCCCGCCGGCACCCCTGCGATCACGCTGGGGGAGGGCGGCACGCCGCTCGTCCACTCCGGCTGGCTGTCCGACCTCACCGGCGGGGAGGTCTGGCTCAAGGTCGAGGGCCAGAACCCGACCGGCTCGTTCAAGGACCGCGGCATGACCGCCGCGGTCTCGGTCGCCGTCCACGAGGGCGCGATGGCCTGCGTCTGCGCCTCGACCGGCAACACGTCGGCCGCGATGGCCGCGTACGCCGCCAAGGCCGGCATCACGCCGATCGTGCTCGTCCCCGACGGCAAGATCAGTGCGTCCAAGATGGCCCAGGCTCTTGTCCACGGCGCCCAGGTGATCCGTGTCCGCGGTAACTTCGACGACTGCCTCAAGCTCTCCCGCGGTCTCGCCGAGGCGTACCCGGTCGCCCTGGTCAACTCGGTCAACCCGGTCCGGCTCGAGGGCCAGAAGACCGCGGCCTTCGAGGTCGTCGACCGCCTCGGCGACGCGCCCGACTTCCACCTCATGCCGATCGGCAACGCCGGCAACATGAGCGCCTACTGGCTCGGCTACAAGCAGTACGCCGCCGCCGGCAACGCCACCAAGCGACCGGTCATGCGGGCCTTCCAGGCCGAGGGTGCCGCTCCGCTCGTGCTCGGCCACCCGGTCGAGGAGCCCGAGACCCGCGCCACCGCGATCCGGATCGGCAACCCCGCCTCGTGGGCGCTCGCCGAGGCCGCGCGCGACGAGTCCGGTGGCCGGTTCAAGGCGCTGTCGGACCAGAAGATCCTCGAGGCGCAGGCCGCCCTGGCCCGCAACGAGGGCGTCTTCGTCGAGCCCGCGTCGGCCATCGGCGTCGCCGGCCTCTTCGACGACCTCGCCTCCGGTGACTCCTACTCCGGGGCCACGGTCGTCATCACCGTCACCGGTCACGGCCTCAAGGACCCGGCCACCGCGCTGGAGTTCTTCGGTGAGGTCCGCGAGATCGTCGTGGACGCGGACATCGACGCTGCTGCTGCGGCCGCCGGTCTTGTCTGACTTCGTCGCAGGACCGGTCACCGTCACCGTCCCGGCCACGTCGGCGAACCTCGGTCCCGGATACGACACCCTCGGGCTGGCGCTCGAGTGGCGTGACACCCTCACCGCCTCGGTCATCGCCTCAGGCCTCGAGGTCTCGGTCGAAGGCTCCGGCTCGGACACCGTCCCGCTCGACGAGACCCACCTCGTCATCCAGTCGATGTACGCCGCCTTCGACGCCCTCGGTGGCCGGCCGCACGGCCTGCGGCTGTCGTGCGTCAACGTCATCCCGCACGCCCGCGGGCTCGGTTCCTCTTCGGCGGCCATCGTCGGCGGCCTCGCTCTGGCCCGTGCGCTCGTCGTCGACGGATCGGCGCGGCTGGACGACGTCGCGCTCTTCGAGCTGGCCGCGTCGATCGAGGGACATCCGGACAACGTGGCTCCTGCCGTCTTCGGTGGTCTGACGATCTCGGGCCACGAGGGTGAGACCTTCCACAGCGTCAACGCCCCCGTTGCCGAGGCCGTCGGCGTCGTGGTCTTCATTCCGCCGACGGGCGTGGAGACCAAGGTGGCGCGGGGACTGCTGCCCGTCGACGTACCGCATGCGGAGGCGGCGCAGAACTCGGGCAACGCGGCGCTGCTCGTCACCGCGCTGGCCGGACAGCCCCAGCACCTGCACCGCGCGACGAAGGACTTCCTGCACCAGGAGTACCGCCGCCCCGCGATGCCGACGTCACTGGCATTCGTCGACGAACTCCGGGCGGACGGAGTCCCGGCGGTCGTCTCGGGCGCCGGCCCGACCGTGCTGGCGTTCGTGACGTCCCCGGAGGACGCCGACGTCCTGCTTGCGCGTTGCCCGTCGGGGTGGGTTGCCCGTTCCCTGCAGGTGGCCTCCGCGGGCGTGCTACTGTCGCCGTGACGCGCCGCACAGTACGGCGCCCACTCCCGAGCACGAACGCAGCGAACGGCCATGTCTCGGCCACTGCCGACCGGGAGCTCTGCACAAGCACGTAAGGACTCACGTGACAGAAACCATCGAAGCCCCCTCGGACAACGCTGCCTCCACGGCGAAGAAGAAGTCCGGCGGGCTCAACGCCATGCTCCTGGCCGACCTCAAGTCGATGGCCAACGGCATGGGGATCGCCGGCGCCGGCTCCATGAAGAAGGCCGACCTGGTCGCCGCGATCAAGGGCGCCCAGGGCGCCGCGCGTCCGGCCGCCAAGGCCGAACGACCGGCCGAGAAGCAGGCGGAGAAGCCGGCCGAGAAGCCCGCGGAGAAGCCGGTCGACAAGGTCGACAAGGCCGAGAAGCCCGCCGAGAAGTCTGCCGAGCAGACGAACGACAGCGACGCGGGTGAGCAGCGCGAGCCACGCGCGCCTCGCGACCGCCAACGCAACACCGGCCAGAACAACCAGAACAACCAGCCCGCCCAGAACAACCAGCCCGCCCAGAGCAGGCAACAGGGCAATGCCCCCGCCCAGCGCGAACAGCGCGAACAGCGCGAACAGCGTGAGGACCGCGAGCAGGGCGGCCAGCCGAACCAGACCGGCCAGCAGGGCGGTCAACAGTCCGGTCAGTCGACCGACGGCGAGGAGGGTGGCTCCCGTCGCAACCGCCGCCGCCGCGGACGTGACCGCGCCGACCGTCCGGCCGGCAACCCGCGTGGCATCGACACCGAGATCCGTGAGGACGACATCCTCGTCCCGGCCGCGGGCATCCTCGACGTGCTCGACCAGTACGCGTTCGTCCGCACCAGCGGCTACCTGCCCGGTCCCGACGACGTCTACGTCTCCCTGCCGATGGTCCGCAAGATGGGCCTGCGCCGCGGCGACGCGATCACCGGCCAGGTGCGTCAGCCGCGGGAGGGCGAGAGCAAGCAGAAGTTCAACCCGATGGTGAAGATCGACTCGGTCAACGGCGCTGCTCCCGAGCTCGCCGCCAATCGGGTGGAGTTCTCCAAGCTGACTCCGCTCTACGCCAGCGACCGCCTCCGGATGGAGACCACGCCGGACAACATGATCGGCCGCGTCATCGACCTGGCCTCGCCGATCGGCAAGGGCCAGCGCGGCCTGATCGTCTCCCCGGCGAAGGCCGGCAAGACGATGATCATGCAGTCGATCGCCAACTCGATCACCGTCAACAACCCCGAGGTCCACCTCATGGTCGTGCTCGTCGACGAGCGTCCCGAGGAGGTCACGGACTTCGAGCGCAGCGTCAAGGGTGAGGTCATCTCCTCGACCTTCGACCGACCGGCCACCGACCACACGATCGTCGCGGAGCTCGCGATCGAGCGCGCGAAGCGGCTCGTCGAGCTCGGCCACGACGTCGTCGTACTCCTCGACGGCATCACCCGCTTGGGCCGCGCCTACAACCTGGCCGCCCCGGCCAGCGGCCGGATCCTGTCGGGCGGTGTCGACTCGGCAGCTCTCTACCCGCCCAAGAAGTTCTTCGGTGCCGCCCGCAACATCGAGAACGGCGGTTCGCTCACCATCCTCGCCACGGCTCTGGTCGAGTCCGGCTCGAAGATGGACGAGGTGATCTTCGAGGAGTTCAAGGGCACCGGGAACATGGAGATCCGCCTGCGCCGCGACTTCGCGGAGAAGCGGCTCTTCCCGGCGATCGACGCCGTCGCCTCCGGCACCCGCCGTGAGGAGCTCCTGATGAGCAACGAGGAGCTGCAGATCATCTGGAAGCTCCGGCGCGTGCTCTCCGGCCTCGACGGCCAGCAGGCCCTCGAGCTGCTCCTGGAGCGGCTGAAGAAGACCTCGACCAACATCGAGTTCCTGACGCAGATCCAGAAGACGACGCCGGGCGAGGACTCCTAGCTTCCTGGCGTTTCGCCCTGGGGAGCCAGCTGCTCGGACAGGGCGGCGGCGGCCTCGTCGATGATCTTCCGCATCGCACGCTCGGCCGCCGCCGCGTCCTGCGCACGGACGGCACGCGCGACCTCCTCGTGGAGCGCGATCGCCGCCGGATTCGGGTGGTGCGGCATCAGCCCGTGGTGGGTGCGCCCGCCCAGCACCTCGCTGACCACGTCGCCGAGTGAGGCGATCATCTCGTTGCCGCTGGCGGCCAGCAGCACGCGGTGGAAGGCCTGGTCGGCCGCGAGGTAGGCCTCGAGGTCGCCCGCCCGACCGTGCACCTCCATGTCCGAGACGGCCGCGGCAAGCTGGCGACACTGCTCGGGCGTCGCGCGTACGGCGGCGAGCGACGCGGCGGCCGGCTCGATCCCGACTCGCAGCTCGGACAGGGAGAGCAGCTGGGCGACGCGATCGGTCCCGTCGAGCCGCCAGCGGATCACCCGCGGATCGAAGACGTTCCACTGCGCCCGGGGCTGCACCGTGATGCCGACCCGCCGCCGGGACGCGAGCAGGCCCATGGACTCGAGCACCCGGACCGCCTCGCGCGCCACGCTCCGCGAGACGCCGTACGTCTGGCAGAGACCCTCGAGGTTCAGTACCGACCCTTCGGGGTGCTCTCCGGAGACGATGGCCACTCCGAGGGAGGAGAGCACCGAGCCGTGCAGCGCGTTCACAGCGCTGATCTTAATGGGCAGATCATTGGATCGATCTACTTGAAAAAGGCATACGTTTGCGTTTCACTGTGACGGTGAACACATCTCGGCAGTCGGGCTCGTCAGTGAGTCCTCTGGTCGTCGTGATGGGCGTCTCGGGCTCGGGCAAGTCCTCAGTCGGGGCGGCGCTCGCCCAGCGGCTCCGCGTCCCGTTCGCCGATGCCGACGACCTCCACCCGCAGGCCAACATCGACAAGATGGCGGCCGGCGTGCCGCTCGACGACCACGACCGCCATCCATGGCTCGAGGCGATCGGGACATGGCTCGCGGCCCATCAGGAGCGCGGCGGCGTGATCAGCTGCTCGGCGCTCAAGCGGAAGTACCGCGACCAGCTCCGGCACCACGCCGGGCACGTCGTCTTCCTGCACCTCCACGGCACCCGCGAGATCATCGCCGCCCGCCAGGCCAGCCGACCCGGGCACTTCATGCCTGCCTCGCTGCTGAGCTCGCAGTTCGCCACCCTCGAGCCGCTCGCCCCGGAGGAGCGCGGTCTCGTCATCGACGTCGACCAGTCGGTCGACGCCATCGTCCAGGAGTACGTCGACCGCTCGGTCGATCTCAACGAGGAGAAGTCATGACCCTGTCCGCCCTCGTCCCGACAGGCCTGGCGGCCGCCGGGACCGATCTGGTCGACCCCGTGGCCCCCGGCTGGCAGCTCATGCTGGCCGCCCTCGCAGGCATCGCGGTCATCGTCGTCCTCATCATGGTGCTGAAGCTGCACCCCTTCCTCGCGCTGATCCTCGGGTCCTTCACCGTCGGCCTGGTCGCGTGGGAGAACGTCAACGACGTCCTCACCTCGTTCACCACGACGTTCGGCTCGACCGCCGCAAGTGTCGGCCTCCTGATCGCGCTCGGTGCGATGTTCGCCAAGCTCCTCGCCGACTCCGGCGGTGCCGACCAGATCGTCGACACGATCGTCGGGCACGCCTCGCCCCGGATGCTGCCGTGGGCGATGGCCCTGATCGGTGCGATCATCGGCCTGCCGATGTTCTTCGAGATCGGTGTCGTCCTCCTGATGCCCGTGATCTACCTCGTGGCCCGGCGCGCACGGCTGTCGCTCGTCGTGGTCGGCATCCCCGCCCTCGCGGGCCTTTCGGCGATGCACGGCCTCGTCCCGCCGCACCCGGGCCCGCTGCTCGCGATCGACAACCTCGGTGCCGATCTCGGCACGACCCTCGGCCTCGGCGTCCTCGTGGCGATCCCGACCGTGATCATCGCCGGCCCGCTCTTCGGGCGGCTCGCCGGCACCTGGGTGCAGGTCGAGGCCCCGACGACCTTCGACGCCGATGACCGCTCGACGGGTAGGCGCCCCAACTTCGTCGTGACGCTGTGCAGCGTGCTGCTGCCTGTCGCCCTCATGGTCGGCAAGGCGCTCGTGGACATCCTCATCGACGACCCGGACAACGGCCTGCAGAAGGTCTGGGACATCCTCGGCAACCCGCCGATCGCCCTGCTCCTCGCGGTCGTCGTCGGCATCTTCACGCTCGGTGGCGGCGCCCGCTTCACCCGCGACCAGGTCAAGGCGTCGCTGGAGAGCTCGCTCCCTCCCATCGCCGGCATCATCCTGATCGTGTCCGCCGGTGGTGGCTTCAAGCAGGTCCTCATCGACACCGGCATCGGTACGGTGCTGGCCGACTGGGCGACCGAGCGGAACATCTCCGTCATCCTCATGGCGTGGGTGCTCGCCGTGCTGATCCGCCTCGCGACGGGCTCGGCCACGATCGCCACGATCACCGCGAGCGGCCTGATGGCCAGCCTCATGGCCGGCCAGTCCAGCGCCGAGGTCTCGCTCGTCGTCCTCGCCGTCGGCTCCGGTTCGGTCTTCTTCAGCCACGTCAACGACGCCGGCTTCTGGCTGGTGAAGGAGTTCTTCGGCCTCACCGTCCCGCAGACGCTCAAGAGCTGGTCGCTGATGGAGACCGTGCTGTCGGTCTCGGGCCTGGTCTTCACCCTCCTGCTCAGCATCGTCGTCTGACGCTGCCGAGGCGGGAATTAGGAGCGCCGCCCGGCTGTTCCTAGACTTGTCACATTCCGGACCCGGTTCACCCGACGCAGCCGCGGCGGGACCCGGAGCCACTCACCAAAAGGAATCCTTGTGAAGACTGACATCCACCCCGAGTACGTCGACACGCAGGTCACCTGCACCTGTGGCGCGTCCTTCACCACCCGCAGCACCATCACCTCGGGCGCCATCCGCGCCGACGTGTGCAGCGAGTGCCACCCGTTCTACACCGGCAAGCAGAAGATCCTCGACACCGGCGGTCGCGTCGCGAAGTTCGAGGCTCGCTACGGCAAGAAGTGAGCTAAGGCCCTGTTCGACGCAGTCGAAGGGCTGATCGCTGAACACGGGGAGATCGAGCAGAAGCTCGGTCTCCCCGAAGTTCATTCCGACGCCCGACTCTCCAAGCAGCTCAACACCCGCTACGCGCAACTGTCGGCGATCATCGCCACCTACCGCGAGTGGCTGGGGTTGGCCGACGACATCGAGGCGGCCGAGATGCTCGTCGCCGAGGACCCGTCCTTCGCCGACGAGGCTGCTGCTCTGCGCACCCAGCGCGAAGTTGCGGCCGAGCGCCTCCAGCGCCTGCTCATCCCACGCGACCCGTCCGACGACAAGGACGCGATCCTCGAGGTGAAGTCCGGCGAGGGCGGCGAGGAGTCGGCGCTCTTCGCGGGCGACCTGCTCCGGATGTACTCCCGCTTCGCGGAGCGCCTCGGCTGGAAGACCGAGATCATCGACGCCGCCGAGTCCGACCTCGGTGGCTACAAGTCGGTGACCCTCGCGGTGAAGGCCAAGGGGACGCCGGAGCCCGGCCGGGCGCCGTACGCGCTGCTGAAGTTCGAAGGCGGAGTCCACCGCGTCCAGCGGGTGCCCGTCACCGAGAGCCAGGGCCGGATCCACACCTCGGCCGCCGGCGTGCTCGTCATGCCCGAGGCCGAGCAGGTCGACGTCGAGGTCAACGAGAACGACCTGCGCATCGACGTCTTCCGGTCCTCGGGCCCCGGCGGACAGAGCGTCAACACGACCGACTCGGCCGTGCGCATCACGCACCTTCCCACCGGGATCGTGGTGAGCTGCCAGAACGAGAAGTCACAGCTGCAGAACAAGGAGTCCGCGCTCCGCATCCTGCGCTCACGCCTCCTCGCGGCCGCCGAGGAGGAGGCTGCGGCAGCCGCTTCCGACGCACGCAAGTCGCAGATCCGCACCGTCGACCGCTCCGAGCGGATCCGCACCTACAACTTCCCGGAGAACCGCATCTCCGACCACCGGACCGGCTACAAGGCCTACAACCTCGACACCGTCCTCGACGGTGAGCTCGGCCCGGTGCTCGAGTCGGCCGTCGAGGCCGACCTCGCGGCCCGGCTCGCCGCCCTCGAGTCGTGAAGCGCCGCGAGCTCCTCGCGGCGGCGATCGCTGAACTCGAGGCCGGCGGCGTCGCCTCACCCGCCGTGGACGCCGACCTGCTGCTCGCGCACGTCCTCGACGTCCCGCGTGGCAACCTTCTGCTGGTTGACACCGTTTCGCCGGAGGCGGCCGCCGACTTCGCCTCCCTCGTCGAGCGGCGGGCTCGGAGGGAGCCCCTGCAGCACCTCACCGGCGTCGCCCATTTCCGGTACGTCGACTTAGGTGTCGGCCCCGGCGTCTTCGTGCCCCGCCCCGAGACCGAGCTCCTCGCCGGCTGGGCGATCGATGCGCTGGTCGCGGTGCGAGCGGAGCGAGCCTCGAGACCACCGGTCGTCCTCGACCTCTGCACCGGCTCCGGCGCCATCGCCAAGGCCATCAAGGACGAGGTTCCCGAAGCCGAGGTCCACGCCGTCGAACTGAGCGAAGAGGCCCACCGCTGGGCCGAGCGCAACCTCGAGGGCACCGGTGTGGACCTCCGACAGGGAGATGCGTTCGACGCCTTCGACGACCTCCTCGGCCAGGTGGACGTGGTCGTCTGCAACCCGCCGTACATCCCCCTCGAGGCGTGGGAGAGCGTGGCGCAGGAAGCCCGGGATCATGATCCCCATCTCGCGCTCTTCTCCGGTGACGACGGCCTCGACGCGATGCGGCGCCTCGCCGACCGCGCGGCGTTGCTGCTCAGGCCCGGCGGCGTCGTCGGCGCCGAGCATGCCGACGAGCAGGGGCCCGGCGCGAGCAACGGGGGAGCCGCGGCGGTCTTCGCGGCCACCGGTCGCTGGACGGAAATCCGCGATCACGACGACCTGGCGGGCCGTCCGCGCTTCGTGACCGCGAGACTGGCACGATGAGCGCCATGGCGCAGCGACTCCCCACGACCTTCGAGCAGGCCCGCGCCGGCGCGATCTCGATCGCCGCCGACGCCCTCGTCCGCGGCGAGCTCGTCGTCCTGCCGACCGACACCGTCTACGGCATCGGCGCCGACGCCTTCAACCCGAAGGCCGTCCAGGCGCTCCTCGACGCCAAGGGCCGTGGCCGCCAGATGCCGCCTCCCGTCCTGGTCAGCGAGGTGGCGACCCTCGACGCGCTCGCCACCGCCGTGCCGGCATGGGCGCGAGCCCTGGCCGACGTCTTCTGGCCCGGACCGCTGACGCTGGTCTGCCGGGAGCAGTCCTCGCTGCAGTGGGACCTCGGCGAGACCCACAGCACCGTCGCCATCCGCGTCCCCGACCACCCGGTCGCGCTCGCCCTGCTCGAGCGGACCGGCCCCCTGGCCGTCAGCTCGGCGAACCTCACCGGTCAGCCCGCGGCGACCGACGCCGACGCGGCCGAGGAGATGCTGGGGGAGAAGGTCGCCGTGATCCTCGACGACGGCGCCACGCCCGGTGACTCCGACTCGCCGTCGACGATCGTCGACGCCACCTCCGCGACGCCCCGGCTGCTCCGCCTCGGTGCGCTCTCCGTCGACGACCTCAATCGCGTGCTGGCCGAGCACGGCGAGGCCATCGTGGCCCCCGAGGCGCCCATCCAGTGAGGGCGTTCCTCCTCCTCTTCCTCGTCGCGGGCTCGGTGACCTACCTCCTCACCGTGGTCTCGCGCGAGATCGCCCTGCGCACGGGGGCGGTGGCGAAGGTGCGCGACCGCGACGTGCACGACGAGCCGATCCCGTACATGGGCGGTGTGGCGATGTTCGGCGGTCTCGTCGCCGCCTATCTCGTCGCGCGGGAGGTGCCGTTCATCAGCGGCGGCTCGCCCTTCATCACCCGCGATGCCGGCGCCGTGCTCATCGCCGGGGGAGTGATCTGCCTGGTCGGCGTCCTCGACGACATCGTCGAGCTCGACGCCCTCACCAAGCTGGGCGGGCAGGTGATCGCGACCGCGGTCCTGATCGGCTTCCACATCCAGTACTACTGGGTCTCCACAGGAAACGAGCACGTGTTCGTTCTCGACCCAGCCCAAGGCGCCCTGGTGACCGCACTCGTGGTGATCGCGACCGTCAACGCGGTGAACTTCATCGACGGCCTCGACGGCCTCGCCGCCGGAGTCGTGGGCATCGGCGCCCTGGCGTTCTTCGCCTTCTCCTACACGCTCAGCCGGGTCAACGAGGTCGATCGGGCCACCACTCCAGCGCTCCTGGCCGTCGCGCTCGCCGGAGCGTGTGCCGGCTTCCTGGTGCACAACTGGAACCCCGCGCGACTCTTCATGGGCGACTCGGGCTCGATGCTGATCGGTCTGGTGCTCTCCGCAAGCGCCGTCAGCCTCTCGGGCACGTTCACCTCGGGCCAGCTCAGCCAGGGCGCCGGTGGAGCCCAGTCGAGTCTGCTCCCGACGTTCCTGCCGATCGCCCTGCCGCTGCTGATCCTGATCGTGCCGCTGGCCGACCTCGTCCTCGCCGTCGTACGCCGCACCCGGGCCGGCCGCTCGCCCTTCGCTCCGGACAAGCAGCACCTGCACCACCGCCTGCTCGAGATTGGCCACAGTCAGCGACGGGCCGTCCTGATCATGTGGCTGTGGGCGGCCCTGATCGCCTTCGGCTCGGTCTTCGCGAGCCTCTACACCGGCGCGGTGGTGTGGGTGATCCTGGCCGTGTCCCTCCTCGGAACCCTGGCGTTGACGTTCGTCCTTCCCAAGGTCCACGCCCGGGTCGCTCTGGATCGTTCAAGTTAGGTGACCCGAAGTGCTTGTGCTAACTTTCACAAGCACGCCGAGTAGGGTGTGTCGAGCCCCTGATCCGCGAGAAGAAACGGCCGCCCTCATGACGACCGAAACCCGCCGCACCTATGTGCTGCGCGGCGCGCTCTCGTGGTCCGCGGCCCCCGTGGTCCTGGCGATCGTCATCGGCGCACTCGTCTCCGGCAGCGCCGGAGCGATCGGCGCGGCGGTCGGCGGCCTGGCGACGTTGGTCGTCCTGGGCGCCGGCACCTGGCTCGTCGTACGCGTGGCCAGTGCCTCGCCCGCGGCCTCCCTGCTCGCCGCGCTCTGCGTCTTCACTGCGCAGGGTGGCCTGCTTCTCGGCACTCTCGCGATCGTCTCGGCGGTCACCGACGGCGCCCAGCTGAACTGGTGTGCGGTCGCCGTCATCGCGGTCACCCTCGTATGGACGAGCGCCTTCGGGTACTTCGTCCGCAAGGAGCGGATCCCGCTCTTCGACCTCTCCGGGGCCGGTGCCTGATGGACGTCACGTCCTGCTATCTTTCGCCCCGATCCCACGACCTGAACCAGGAGAACGCGTGAGCCTGCTCGCCACGATGATCCCCGCCGAGGACTTCACCGCTCCCGGCCCGTCGGACTTCGACCTTCCGGCGGTCTTCGGGGACGTCACGAAGCCGATGCTGCTCGTGGTGCTCTCCGCCATCATCGCCGTCGGCCTCTTCTGGGCCATGTCGCGCAAGGCCGCGATCGTCCCGGGCCGCCTGCAGTTCGCCGGCGAGTACGTCTACGGCTTCGTGCGCAACACGATCGCTCGCGACACCATCGGTGGCCACGACTACATGAAGTACGTGCCGCTGCTGTTCGGCATCTTCACGGTCGTCCTGATCAACAACTTCTTCGGTGTCATCCCGTTCATCCAGTTCCCGACGATGTCGCACATCGGCTACACCGCCGCCATCGCGCTCGTCATCTGGGCGACGTACAACATCGCCGGCATCATCAAGCACGGGTTCTTCGGCTACCTGAAGCACCAGACGGTGCCCGCGGGCATCAGCGGCCCGATCCTGATCATGCTGATCCCGCTGGAGTTCTTCTCCAACATCATCGTCCGGCCGTTCACGCTCGCCCTGCGTCTCTTCGCGACGATGTTCGCCGGTCACCTGCTGCTCTCGCTGTTCTCCATCGGCGGCGAGTTCCTGATCCTGCACCACGACCCCAAGGCCCTCGGCGTGACCGCCGGTGTCCTCTCCTATGTCATCGGCATCGGGGTCAGCTTCCTGGACATGCTGGTCATGTTCCTGCAGGCCTACGTCATCACTCTGCTGTCGGCGATGTACATCGGCAGCGCAATCGCTGACGAGCACTGAGCTCGTCTCCAACCGAAAGGAAACCCTCATGGGTGGCACCCTGAACATGATCGGCCTCGGCCTCGCTGCGATCGGCCCCGCCATCGGCGTCGGCCTCATCTTCGCCGCGTACGTCGCCGGCGTCGCTCGTCAGCCGGAGGCCCAGGGCCGTCTGCAGAGCATCGCCATCTTCGGCTTCGTGCTCGCCGAGCAGTTCTTCATCATCTCGCTTGCTCTCGCGTTCGTTCTCAAGCCCTGATCTTCGGGCAGTCTGAGAGATTCCCATGTTGACGACGCTTGTCCTTGCGGCTGCGGAGACGGCGGATGAGCCGAATCCGCTGGTTCCGCACCTCGCAGAGATCATCCTCGGCCTGATCGTCCTCGCGATCGTCGTGTACCTGCTCAAGGTTCTGGTCATCCCGAACTTCGAGAAGGCGTACGCCGAGCGCACCGAGGCGATCGAGGGCGGCCTCGCCGCCGCCGAGACCAAGCAGGCCGCGGCCGACGCCAAGCTCGCCGAGCTGGAGGCGCAGCTTGCTGACGCCCGCCAGGAGGCGGCCCGGATCCGCGAGGAGGCTCGCGCCCAGGGCGCCGAGATCGTCGCTGAGATGCGGGAGCAGGCCCAGGCCGAGGCGACTCGGATCGTCGAGCACGGCAAGACGCAGATCGAGGCCGAGCGCCTTCAGGCAGTCACGTCCCTGCGTGCCGAGGTCGGCACCCTCGCGACCGGCCTGGCCGGCAAGATCGTCGGCGAGAGCCTGGACGACGAGGCTCGCCAGAGCCGGATCGTCGAGCGCTTCCTCGCCGAGCTCGAGTCGAGCGAGGCCTGATGGACGTGCGTGGAGCCTCGGCCGAAGCGCTCGCCGCCCTCACCGACGAGCTCGCCGCTGCGGCGGGTTCGGGTGAGACGGCCGCCTCGGTCGCCACAGGACTCTTCAACGTGTCGCAGACATTGCGCACCGAGCCGGCGCTGCGCCGGTTCGCCGCCGACGCCTCGGTCGCCGCGGAGTCCAAGCACGCCGTGGTGAAGGACGTGTTCGGCGGAAAGATCGCCGACGACGCGCTCACCCTCCTGCTCTCCGCGGTCTCCCGCCGCTGGACGCAGGGGCACGACCTGGTCGACGCGCTCGAGCACCTCAGCGAGATCGCCGTCGTCCGTTCGGCCGACGACGCCGACCGACTGGTCGACGAACTGTTCAGCGTCGAGCAGGCGATCCAGACGACGCCTGAGCTTCGCGACGCGCTCGCCGACCCGGCCCGCAGCACCGCTGACAAGGAGTCGCTCATCGACTCGCTGCTCGGTGCGACGGCCCTTCCGGCGACCGTCACCCTGGTGAAGCAGGCGCTCGCGGGAACCTACCGGACGGTCACGGCCGCGCTCGAGGAGTATCAGAAGGTCGCGACCTCCGTCCGCAACGAGGGAGTCGCCACCGTCCGTGTGGCTGCTCCGCTCAGCCCGGAGCAGGAGACCCGCCTCGCCGCGGCACTGGCCAAGCAGTACGGCCGCGAGATCCACCTCAACACGCTGGTCGACCCCACGGTCATCGGCGGCATCAAGGTCGAGATCGGTGACGATGTCATCGACGGCTCGATCGCGAGCAAGCTCGACGACGCCCAGCGCGCGCTGGCCGGCTGACGCCGGCCATTGTGCACAGCGGGCTGACCCCTAAGACTCAAAGTAACGAGAGAGAAGGCATCGACATGACGGAGCTGTCCATCCGTCCCGACGAGATCCGGGACGCGCTGGCGAAGTACGTCGCCGACTACCAGCCTGAGGCCGCGGCGACCGAAGAGGTCGGCACGGTCGCCCAGACCGCTGACGGCATCGCCCGCGTCTCCGGCCTGCCCTCGGCCATGGCCAACGAGCTCCTCGAGTTCGAGGACGGCACGCTCGGCCTGGCGCTGAACCTCGACACCCGCGAGATCGGTGTCGTCGTCCTCGGTGACTTCGACAAGATCGAGGAGGGCCAGACGGTCCGCCGTACCGGTGAGGTCCTCTCCGTCCCCGTCGGTGACGGCTACCTCGGCCGTGTCGTCGACCCGCTCGGCAACGCGATCGACGGGCTCGGCGACATCGCCACCACCGGCCGTCGCGCCCTCGAGCTCCAGGCGCCCGGTGTCATGGCCCGCAAGTCGGTCCACGAGCCCCTCGCCACCGGCATCAAGGCCATCGACGCGATGACCCCGATCGGCCGTGGCCAGCGCCAGCTGATCATCGGCGACCGCGCCACCGGCAAGACCACGGTCGCGATCGACACGATCATCAACCAGAAGGCCAACTGGGAGTCCGGCGACCCGAAGAAGCAGGTCCGCTGCATCTACGTCGCCATCGGCCAGAAGGGCTCGACCATCGCCTCCGTGCGTGGCGCCCTCGAGGAGTCCGGCGCCCTGGAGTACACGACGATCGTCGCCGCTCCGGCTTCCGACTCCGCCGGCTTCAAGTACCTCGCCCCCTACACCGGCTCGGCCATCGGTCAGCACTGGATGTACGAGGGCAAGCACGTCCTCATCGTCTTCGATGACCTCACGAAGCAGGCCGAGGCCTACCGCTCGGTGTCCCTGCTGCTCCGTCGTCCGCCGGGCCGTGAGGCCTACCCGGGTGACGTCTTCTACCTGCACTCGCGTCTGCTGGAGCGCTGCGCGAAGCTCTCCGACGAGCTCGGCGCCGGTTCCATGACGGGTCTGCCGATCATCGAGACGAAGGCCAACGACGTCTCGGCGTTCATCCCGACCAACGTCATCTCGATCACGGACGGCCAGATCTTCCTGCAGTCCGACCTGTTCGCGGCCAACCAGCGCCCGGCGATCGACGTCGGCATCTCCGTCTCCCGCGTCGGCGGTGCCGCGATGACCAAGGCGCTGAAGGGTGTCACCGGCTCGCTGAAGGTCGACCTCGCGCAGTACCGCGCCATGGAGGCCTTCGCGATGTTCGCGTCCGACCTCGACGCCGCGTCCAAGCAGCAGCTCGCCCGTGGTCAGCGCCTCATGGCCCTGATGAAGCAGCCTGCCTACTCGCCGTACTCGGTCGAGGACATGACTGTCTCGCTGTGGCTCGGCACCTCGGGTCGCCTCGACGCGATCCCGGTCGCGGACGTCCTCAAGTTCGAGCGGGAGTTCCTCGAGTACCTCAAGTCGGGCAGGTCCGGCGTCCTCGCCGGCATCGCCGAGACGCTGAAGTTCGAGGACTCGACCGCGTCCGAGCTCGTTGCCGCGTACGACGCCTTCCTCCCGCAGTTCCAGACCAGCGACGGCCAGGCCATCAAGCCCGGCTCGGAGAAGGCGGAGGCTCTCGAGGACGACGAGGTCGAGCAGGAGCAGATCGTCAAGCAGAAGAAGGCCTGACCCATGGCCGTATCGCTGCGTGAGTACCGCGCGCGGATCAGATCGACGGAGTCGATGAAGAAGATCACGCGCGCCATGGAGCTCATTGCTGCGTCCCGCATCATCAAGGCGCAGCAGCGGGCCAGCGCGGCCGCTCCCTACGCCCGTGAGCTGACCCGCGCGGTGTCCGCCGTGGCGACGTACTCCAACGTCGACCACGCGCTGACCACCGAGCCCGAGAATGCCGACCGCGCTGCGGTCCTCGTGATCACGAGTGACCGTGGCCTGGCCGGCGCCTACTCCTCGAACGTGCTCAAGGAGGCCGAGAGCCTCATCGAGCGCCTCCGTGGCGAGGGCAAGCAGGTCGACCTCTACGTGTCGGGTCGTAAGGCCGAGGCCTACTACCGGTTCCGCAACCGCAAGGTCGTCCGGAGCTGGACGGGTCACTCCGACCAGCCGACCTTCGAGGTCGCCAAGGAGATCGGCGAGACGCTCATCGGCGCCTTCCTGGCCGGTGCGGCCGAGGGCGGCGAGGATGTCTTTCCGGGCGTCGACGAGGTCCACCTCGTCTACACGCGGTTCGTCTCCATGCTGACCCAGAAGCCGACCGCACTGCGTCTGCTCCCGCTCGAGGTCGTGGAGGGCATCGAGCCCCCGGCCGAGGGCGAGGTGCTGCCGCTCTACGAGTTCGAGCCCAACGCCGAGGCCGTCCTGGACGGGCTGCTGCCGCAGTACGTCCAGAGCCGGATCTGGTTCGCGCTGCTCCAGGCTGCCGCCTCGGAGCTGGCCGCGCGCCAGAAGGCGATGAAGTCCGCGACGGACAACGCCAACGAGCTCATCAAGAAGTACACCCGGATCGCCAACCAGGCTCGTCAGGCCGGCATCACCCAGGAAATCAGCGAGATCGTCGGTGGCGTCAACGCCCTCGCCGACGCCAACGCCGCGAACGACTGATACCTACGCAAGGATATTGAGAACATGACTGCAACCGCTGAAGAGCAGGCCACCACGGGTGCTGCGGCCACCGGCCGCATCGTCCGCGTCATCGGTCCGGTCGTCGACGTGGAGTTCCCCGTCGACGCGATGCCGGAGATCAACAACAAGCTCGAGGCCACCGTGACCATCGGTGACGAGACCTCGGTGCTCCCCTTCGAGGTCGCCCAGCACATCGGTGACGGCGTCATCCGCGCCATTTCACTCAAACCCACTGATGGCCTCGTGCGCGGCCAGGCGGTGACCGACACCGGCGACATGATCACCGTCCCGGTCGGCGACGTCACCCTCGGCAAGGTCTTCAACGCCACCGGCGACATGCTCAACCTCGAGCCCGGTGAGACCGTCGAGGTCAACGAGCGCTGGGGCATCCACCGCAAGGCCCCGGCCTTCGACCAGCTCGAGCCGAAGACCCAGATGTTCGAGACCGGCATCAAGGTCATCGACCTGCTGGCGCCGTACGTCACCGGCGGAAAGATCGGCCTCTTCGGTGGTGCCGGTGTCGGCAAGACCGTCCTCATCCAGGAGATGATCGCGCGAGTCGCGAAGAACCACGCGGGCGTCTCGACGTTCGCCGGTGTCGGTGAGCGCACCCGTGAGGGCAACGACCTCATCGTCGAGATGCAGGAGGCCGGCGTCTTCGACAAGGTCGCCCTCGTCTTCGGCCAGATGGACGAGCCGCCGGGCACGCGACTTCGCGTGGCGCTGTCTGCTCTCACCATGGCGGAGTACTTCCGCGACGTGCAGAAGCAGGACGTGCTCCTCTTCATCGACAACATCTTCCGCTTCACGCAGGCCGGTTCCGAGGTCTCCACGCTGCTCGGCCGGATGCCGTCCGCGGTGGGTTACCAGCCCAACCTCGCCGACGAGATGGGCGCGCTCCAGGAGCGCATCACCTCGACGCGGGGTCACTCGATCACCTCGATGCAGGCGATCTACGTGCCGGCCGACGACTACACCGACCCGGCTCCGGCGGCGACGTTCGCCCACCTCGACGCCACCACCGAGCTCTCGCGTGAGATCGCCTCGCTCGGTATCTACCCGGCCGTCGACCCGCTGACGTCGACGTCGCGCATCCTCGACCCGCAGTACGTCGGTCAGGCGCACTACGACGCGGCCATCCGGGTGAAGCAGATCCTGCAGCGCAACAAGGAGCTCCAGGACATCATCGCGATCCTCGGTGTGGACGAGCTCTCCGAAGAGGACAAGACGATCGTGCACCGCGCCCGTCGCATCCAGCGCTTCCTCTCGCAGAACACGTACGTCGCCAAGCAGTTCACCGGCATCGAGGGCTCGACCGTTCCGCTGGTCGACACCATCGAGGCGTTCAACAAGATCTGCGACGGCGAGTACGACCACGTCGCCGAGCAGGCGTTCTTCATGTGTGGCGGTCTCGACGACGTCGAGGCCAACTGGGCCGACATCCAGAAGAACCTCTGATCATGGCGGGAACCATCACCGTCGATCTCGTCGCTGCAGACCGCGTGGTCTGGAGCGGCGAGGCCTCGACGGTCTCCGCCCGCACGGTGGACGGCGACCTCGGTGTCCTGCCGGGTCACGCGCCGCTGCTCTCGCTGCTGGCTCCGTCGGCGGTGGAGATCCACCCGACCGAGGGTGCGGTCGTGAGCGCCGAGGTCGACGGGGGATTCATCTCCGTCGCCCAGGACCACGTCTCCATCCTCGCCGAGCACGTCACGCTCTGAGGGTCCGGGCAGGGGAGGGATGGCGCTCTGGGAGTGGCTGCTTGACGCCGTCGGTGTCCTGCTCCTCCTCGTTGTCGCCTACTTCCTCTGCCTGATGGTCCGCCGTCGCATCATCGCGCGCGACGGTGGCACCTTCGAGCTTGCCTACCGCGTCCGGGCCTCGTCGCCCGGGCGCGGTTGGCTTCTCGGCATCGGCCGCTACTCCGGCGAGACGCTGGAGTGGTTCCGGGTCTTCTCCCTCGCGCCGGCGCCGAAGCGGCGCTGGTCGCGGCTCTCGCTGGCCTACAACTCCAGTCGCCAGCCTGACGGGGACGAGGAGATCGCGCTCTATCCGGGCCACGTCATCGTCGTATGCGACTACCTGGGCGCGGGTGACGGCCAGGTCGAGCTGGCGATGGCGCCGGACTCCCTGATCGGCTTCCAGGCCTGGATCGAGTCGCGCAACCCGGGCACGGATTGGTCGCGTTGACCTCCAGCCCTACCCTCCCGCAGAGCCGCAACGCCGTCTTCGCCGCCTTCGCACTCGCGGGCATCACCTTCGCCTCGCTCGTCTCCCGGCTGCCGGACATCCGTCAGACGCTGCACCTGAGCAACGGCGAGCTCGGCCTGCTGCTGCTCGCCACGTCGACCGGCTGCCTGGTCTCGATGCCGCTGGCCGGTCGGATGATCGAGCGGTTCAGTGCCCCCGGCATCGTCCGGGCGGGTGCGGTCTCCGTCGTCGGCGGGCTCGTGATCGCCGGCTTCGGCGCCACGGTGGCGGGTCGCGAGCTCGTGGCGGCGCTCGGGCTCTTCGTGATGGGTCTCGGCGTCAGCATCTGGGATGTCGCGATGAACGTCGAGGGCGCCGAGGTCGAGCGCCGGCTCGGACGCACGATCATGCCGCGCTTCCACGCGGTCTGGAGCGTCGGGTCGCTCGCGGGCAGCGCGGTGGGCATTCCCATGGCAGCGCTCGGCGTGCCCGTGCTGCTGCACCTCTGCGTCGTGGGCCTGCCGGCCCTCGTGGCCGCCTTCCTCGCCACCGGCTACTTCCTCCCGGTGGACGCGCACAGCCACGACAGCGTCGACTCCTCTGGTGCGCGCAGGTCGCCGTGGACCGAGCCGCGCACGCTCTTCATCGGCGTGATGGTGCTGGCCTTCGCGCTGGCCGAGGGCTCGGCCAACGACTGGCTCAGCCTCGGCGTGATCGACGGCTATCACCAGGAGCACTGGGTCGGCGTCACCGCCTTCTCCGTCTTCGTGGTCTCGATGACGGTCAGCCGTTTCCTCGGTACGACGACCCTCGACCGTTTCGGCCGGGCGCCGGTGCTCTGGGGCTGCTCGGGCCTCGCGGCCGTCGGGATTCTCATCACGGTCTTCGCCGGCCACCTCGCCCTCGCGTTCGTCGGCATCGTGATCTGGGGGCTCGGCGCCTCACTCGGCTTCCCGGTCGGGATGAGTGCCGCCGCCGACGATCCGATCGGTGCCGCCAAGCGGGTCAGCGTCGTCTCGACGATCGGCTACGGCGCTTTCCTGATCGGCCCGCCGCTGCTCGGCTGGATCGGGGACCACACCGGCACGCTGCGCTCACTCCTCGTGGTCGCGGCGCTGATGGTGCCGGCGGCCCTGACAGTCTTCGCCGCCCGCGAGCGCTCCTAGCTCAGCGCTCAGCGCTCCCCTCTGAGTTGTTGGTCGGCTCACGCTGACCCGCTCGCTGCGCTCGCTCTCAGCGCTCCCCTCTGAGTTGTTGGTCGGCTCACGCTGACCCGCTCGCTGCGCTCGCTCTCAGCGCTCCCCTCTGAGTTGTTGGTCGGCTCACGCTGACCCGCTCGCTGCGCTCGCTCTCAGCGCTCCCCTCCAGGCACCCAGAGCACATCCCCGTTCTCCCGGTTCTCGAACCGCGCGAGGATGAAGAGCAGGTCGCTGAGGCGGTTGAGGTACGTGATCGCGAGCAGGTTCATCGTGTCCGAGTGCTTCTCCCACGCGGCCCACGCGGAGCGCTCGGCACGCCGGGCGGTGGTGCGCGCGACATGTAGGTGGGCGGAGGCCAGGGTGCCGCCGTTGAGGATGAAGCTGCGCAGGTTCGGCAGCTGGTCGTTGAACTCGTCGCACCAGGACTCCAGCTGGTCGACGTACGACTGCTCGACGCGGAGCTGCGGGTACTCAGGGTTCTCGACGACGGGGGTGGCGAAGTCAGCGCCGACGTCGAAGAGGTCGTTCTGGATGCGGGTCAGGATCGTGGCGAGGGCCGGATCGAGCTCTGCCCCGGCAAGCACGACGCCGATGTGGGCGTTGGTCTCGTCCACATCGGCGTACGCGGCAAGTCTCAGATCGGTCTTGGTCGTCTCGCTCATGTCTCCGAGTCGCGTGGAGCCGGCATCTCCGGTGCGGGTGTAGATCCGCGTGAGGTTGACCATGGCTCAGAGACTAGGCCACTCGGCTGGGTCACGAGGCGTCCGAGCTGGAGGCGTCGTACGACGATCAGCTCACGGAGCTGGCGCCGCCGCTGGATGCGTGGCGTGGGAGCGACGAGTGTCATGCGGCCCTCCTCAGGGTCTGGAACCGAGTGCTTCGGACGAGGGCTGTGGCCGCCCCGGCGATGAGGGGAAGCACCACCGGAGGGAACGACATCGTGCGCCATGGACCATTGCTTACCCGCTGCCGGTCGTTCCATGCCTCGCTGCTCATGCCGCCCGCCCGGGAGCCTGGACGCGGGTGCGGTGGACGGCGGCCGTCGTGGCGCCGGCGAGCAGCGGGAGACCGACCAGCAGCACGCCCAGCAGTGGCCAAGGCACGACGAGGATCCAGCCGTCGGACCCCACGGACGTGAGCAGGTAGGCCGCCGCCATGCCGGGGGTGAAGCCGACCGCGATCCCGAGCACCGCGCCGACGAAGGCGATCACGGCCGCATGGGCGCCCGCCGCGATGCGACGGGTCCGTGGCCGCGCACCGACCGCGCTGAGCGTCGCCATGTCCAGTCGTGCGTCGTCCAGGGCGAGGCCCGTCGCGGAGAAGGTGCCCAGGAGAACGGTGAACGCCCCCAGGACCGTCAGGAGCAGCAGCACCAGCCAGTACGTCGACCGGTGCCGCGTCGTGACGGAGAGGTTCCATTCGCCCTGGTCGACGGTCGCCACCGCTCCGCGCACGGCGTCCTCCCCCCGAGACCCGAGCGCGTCGGCGGAACGGTCGGCGATGGCCGTGATCCACGGCTCAACGTCGTCGGTGTCCACCAGGCGAAGCTTGGCGGCCGTGGCGGGGGAGACGACGAGGCCCGCGAGAGTCGGCTGCACCGCGCCCTCGGGCAGCCGGCCGCGGAGTCGGAGGTCCGTGGCGACGGCCGGCACCTCGACCGGCGTGGGCTCGGTGTCGCCCGTGGTCGTGGACCAGTCCCGGACAGCGACAGCACCGCTCTCGTGGGCGCTGGAGTCCACCAGGCCCTTGCCCGAATCCAGTGCCGTGCGCGCGGCATCGTCGAGGGTGATCCCCCATCCGGCCAGCGTCGCGGAGTCGGCGATGGCGACGCTCGTGGGGGCCGACCACGACGACCAGTCGTCGGGTGCCACCTCGGGCGGTTCGACCTGCCAGTTCGCCAGCGTGTCGAGAGGCGTGAGGGTGATCCCCGTGCGCTCCTTGACCGCCGAGACGATAGCTGGCATCGCGTCGGCCTCCGCCGAGAGCGTCACCGTCCCCAGCGGGTAGGCGTACTGCCAGTCCCTGTCGGTCTGCTTGGCGTCGCTGCTGGAGCCGAGGCCGAGCGCGACCACAGCCGACACCGAGGCCATGACGGCCGCGATCGCCGGGGCGCTGCGGGTCCGGTGGCGGTCGGCGTCCCGGAGCGCGAGCCGGAGGGGGAGCGGCAGGCGCGGTGCGAGCTTCGCGATGGTCGCGATGAGCCACGGGGTCATGAGTACGGCACCGCACACGGAGACGATCGCCCACCACGCATTCGTGAAGTCCCCTCCGGCGTGCCCGAGGTTCCAGAGACTCCCGACCGTTCCGAGGGCCAGGACGAGGAGGCCGGCCAGCGGCCAGCCGAGCCACACCCTCGGCGTCGGCTGGCGTCCCGCCAGCGCGGTGACGACGTCTGCCTTCGAGGCGTGCCACGCGGGAAGGGCGACGGCCATCACCGCCGACAGCGTTCCGAGGAGGATCGCGGGCACGACGGCGACCCAGCCGATGTCGAACGGGCCGAGCCATGTGCCCCACCCCACCTCGTAGACGCGCAGGCTCAGCCACATGAACGGGACGGAGAGCAGCGCGCCCAGGACGGAGGCACCCAGGCCCAGGATCACGGCCTGGGAGAGGATGGCCCGGCGGATGTCTCGTGGGGAGCCGCCGGCGACGGCGACGAGGGCGAGGGTGCGTCGCTGACGGCGTACGCCGACGGCGAAGGCGGGCCCGGCCAGCAGTGTGATCTCGATGAGCAGGCAGACCACGAGGAGCGCGATCAGCTGGGTGTCCTCGCTGCTCATGCTGGACGACTCCGCGCTCAGCACCTGGGCCCGGGTGGTGACCTCGAATCCGGCCTTCTCCAACGCGGACCGGTCGAACGGCCTCCCGGCGCGGCCCACGAGGAACGTCGAGGTGTCCGCCCCCTGCGCTGTGGCGTTGGGCGGGAGGATCACGCCGTCGCTGGTGACGTCCCCGCCCGCCTGCAGGAGATGGACGATGCCGACGACGGTGACCCGCTCGTCACCGAGCGTGGCGTGTGCGCCGATCCCCAGGCCGCGGCGCGCGAGGTCCGGGGTGACACCGACCTCGCCCCGCCGCGTCGGCGTGCGTCCGTCGGTCAGGTCGGAGAGGCCGGCCGCCAAGGGTGAGCTCCAGTCGGTGCCGAGAATGCTGACGCCGCGGCCGGTGGCGTCATAGGCCAACCATCCGCGGCTGCGGGTGACCTCGACGACCGGCTGGTCGGTGGCTCCCCGGAGCTTCGCCGCGGCTTCGCCCACGCTGGACGCGGGCTGGTCCGGTGCATCGACCCACCGTGCCTCGACCGCGGCCATGCCCATCTGGGCCGGCAGCGCCTCTCGCGCGTCGACCGACGAGGTCTCCAACAGCGTCGCGGCGCTGACACTGACCAGGATCGGCAGCCCGATGAGCAGGAGGACCAGGAGGGAGCGCCAGGGGTGGACGAGGATCTCGCGGCGGCCGAGCCGCAGTGCGGGACTCATACCCGGCTTCCCTCGGTGCTGTCGACGATCCGGCCGTCGCGCAGGAAGACGATCCGGTCGGCCCAGGCGGCGTGGCGCGAGTCGTGCGTGACGAGGACGCCGGCGGCGCCGGCGTCGATCCGCTCGCGCAGTACCTTGAGCACCTCTTCGCCGGTCCGCGAGTCGAGGGCGCCGGTCGGCTCGTCGGCCAGCAGCAGCCGCCGCGGACCGGCGAGCGCGCGGGCGATGGCGACGCGCTGCCGCTGGCCGCCGGAGAGCTGGTCGGGGAAGCGGCGCTCGGAGTCGGGGAGTCCCACATCGGCGAGGGCGTCGCGTCCGATCCTGTCCGCCTCACGGGAGGCGACCCCGTCGAGCTCCAGGGGGAGGGTGACGTTCTCCAGCGCGGTGAGCGTGGGGATGAGGTTGAGCTCCTGGAAGACGTAGCCGACCGACGTCCGTCGGGTGCGCGCCAGCTCGGTCGCCGTGGCACCTCGCAGCGAACGGCCCTCGATCCGGACGTCGCCGGCGTCGAAGGGCTCCAGGCCGCCCGCGATCTGGAGGAGCGTCGACTTGCCGGCGCCCGAGGGGCCCATGATCGCGACCAGCTCGCCCGCGGCGACGTCGAGCGAGATGTCGTCGAGGGCCACCACGGTGGAGTCGCCGTCCCGATAGGAGCGCGAGACGTGCTGGAGGGAGAGGATCACGGTCATCGGGCAGACTCCTTGTTCATGGCCAGTCGGCCCTCGATGTGGTCGAGCCAGCGCACCAGCGCCTCGGCGTCGAAGATTCGCCGCTCAAGCACGAGCTCAGCAGCCAGCGTCGAGTCGTTCCCGGCACGCTTGGCGCGGGTCAGCTCCTGCAGGTGCGCCATGGCCGCCGCGCGCTGCCGCTGCACGAGATCCCGGACGTCGACCCCCGGCACCGTGACGGCGAGGGCGAGCTTGATGGTCAGCTCGTCGCGGGGGTCGGGCGTGGTCGGCAGCGCGGTGTCCCACCATTGGGCAACCTCGGCCTGTCCCGCGTCGGTCAGGGAGTAGGGGATCGTCTTGGGGTCACCCGCGCCGTCCACGCCGTGCCTGACCAGGCCGTCGCGCTCGAGGCGTTGCAGGGTCGAGTAGACCTGCCCGATGTTGAGCGGCCACGTGTCCCCGGTTCGCGACTCGAACTCGGTGCGGAGCTGGGCGCCGTACATCGGCTGCTCCGAGAGGAGGGCCAGCAGCCCGTTACGCACGCTCACATACTCAGTATGCATACTGAGTATGTACGGTGCAACCAAGGTTAGTCTCCGGGCGCGTCGGTCCGGCCGCGATCGTCGGCGCCCTCCCCGTGGCCCGGCAGACTGGGAAGCGATGAGAACTCTCTTCGACTGGCGCACCGCGACGGTGACCATGGCCGCCGTGCTGGCCTCGTGGCTGTCGGCGTGGGCCATCGCGAACGCCGCCGGGCTGCGCAGCGACGTGATCATCCTCGGCACGGTGGTCGCGGCGACCTCGGCGCGGGTCAACGCGCGCACCCGCACGACGCCGCGAGGACGGGCGATCCGGCTGGCCACGATCGCCGTGGTCGCTGTCGTGGCGACCGAGGTCGGTCACCTGTTCCTCGACCATCCGTGGTGGGCCGGTGTCGCCCTGACCGCCGCGCTCGCGTTGACCATCTGGATGCGACGGTTCGGCTCGGTCGCCCGCACGCTCGGCTCCTTCATCAGCCTGCCGTTCATCACCGTCCTCGTCGCGCCGGTCATGCCCATGTCCGGCCATGCCCACACGCTCTGGCCGGCAGCGATCGCCGCCGTCGCGCTCGCTTGGGTGACGCTGGTCCAGTGGGTCGCCGACCGTGTGGGCTTCGCGCCGCTTCCGCCCGCCGTTCCCGTGACGGGCCCGGCGCCGCGTCCGGCGACGGGGTTGCGCCCGTCGACCAAGCTCGCGATCCAGATGGGCGTCGCCGTCGGTGTCGCGGTCGTTCTCGGCCGGTGGTGGTTCCCCGAGCACTGGGTCTGGGCCGTCCTGTCGGCGTACGTCGTCGGCGCGGGCAACCGCGGGCGGGGCGATGTCCTGCTCAAGGGTGTCCAGCGTCTCGGCGGGGCTCTCGTCGGGACGGTGGTCGCGACAGGGATCACCGAGGTGGTCGGGCCGGGGGAGCGCTGGGCGATCGGACTGCTCTTCGTGGTGCTGGCCTTCTCGCTGGCCTTCCGCGAGCGCGGTTATCCGATCTGGGCCGCCGGCGTCACCGCGATGACCGCCCTCCTGCACGGCTATTACGGCCAGGGCGGCATCGATCTGCTCGGCGAGCGCATCGTGGAGATCGTGCTCGGCTCCGCGGTCGCGGTGGCCGCCGCGTGGTTCGTGCTGCCGATCCGCACCCGTGATGTCTGGCGTCGCCGACACGGGGACGCGCGGCTCGCCGCAGCGGCCTGGCGCGACACGTTGCACGACCCGCAGGCGACCGACGCTGACGTCACCGAGGCTCGTCGCACTTTCGAGCGTGCCCTGACCGAGGTCGGCCTCGTCGAGCCCACCTGGCGCTCGCACCACAGGTGGGTCCATCGGGGGCGGCCGTTGCCCGACGGGATGGAGCATCCCGTCGAGCAGATCGCCGCGCTCCACGCCGTACACGCACGCCTCCTGGCCGCCTCCCAGCGGCGGCTGGAACGTCACAACCCCTAGGGGTTACCGGTCGGTAACAAGCCGCGTTAAGGTGGCCCCTATGGCTGAGAAGGATCGTCCCTGGGTGATGCGTACGTACGCCGGCCACTCGACGGCTGAGGCGTCCAACGCGTTGTATCGCACCAACCTCGCGAAGGGTCAGACCGGTCTCTCGGTCGCCTTCGACCTGCCCACCCAGACGGGCTACGACCCCGACAGCCCGCTGTCGAAGGGCGAGGTCGGCAAGGTCGGCGTGCCGGTGCAGCACCTCGGCGAGATGCGGAAGCTCTTCGACCAGATCCCGCTCACCGAGATGAACACCTCGATGACGATCAACGCCACCGCCATGTGGCTGCTGGCGATGTACCAGGTCGTTGCGGAGGAGCAGAACCCCGACCTCGACCCCGAAGAGGTCGCCGGGAAGCTTGCAGGCACGACCCAGAACGACATCATCAAGGAGTACCTCTCCCGCGGGACCTACGTCTTCCCGCCGGAGCACTCGCTGCGCCTGATCAGCGACATGATCGCCTACACGGTCAACCACATCCCGAAGTGGAACCCGATCAACATCTGCAGCTACCACCTGCAGGAGGCCGGCGCGACGCCGGTTCAGGAGATCGCCTACGCGATGTGCACCGCGATCGCCGTCCTGGACGCCGTCAAGGCGTCGGGCCAGGTGTCCGACGCGGACTTCGAGAAGACCGTCGGCCGGATCTCCTTCTTCGTCAACGCCGGTGTCCGCTTCGTCGAGGAGATGTGCAAGATGCGCGCCTTCGTCGAGCTCTGGGACGAGATCACCCGTGAGCGCTACGGCGTCCAGGACGAGAAGATGCGCCGCTTCCGCTACGGCGTCCAGGTGAACAGCCTCGGCCTGACCGAGCCGCAGCCGGAGAACAACGTCCAGCGGATCGTGCTCGAGATGCTCGCCGTCACGCTCTCCAAGAAGGCCCGCGCCCGGGCGGTCCAACTGCCCGCGTGGAACGAGGCCCTCGGTCTCCCGCGACCGTGGGACCAGCAGTGGTCGCTGCGCCTACAGCAGGTGCTCGCCTTCGAGTCGGACCTGCTGGAGTACGGCGACATCTTCGACGGTTCGACCGTCGTCGAGGCGAAGGTGCAGGAGCTGATCGAGGGCGCGAAGGCCGAGATCGACCGCGTCCAGGCTATGGGTGGCGCGATCGCCGCTGTCGACTCGGGCTACATGAAGTCCGAGCTCGTCTCCTCCCACGCCCAGCGCCGCGCCCGGATCGAGTCGGGTGAGGAGATCGTCGTCGGCATCAACAAGTTCACGACGACCGAGCCGTCGCCACTGACCGCCAACCTCGACGAGGCCATCATGACGGCCGACCCGCGCGCCGAGCAGGCTGCGATCGACTCGCTCAACGCCTGGAAGGACCAGCGCAACCAGGCCGAGGTCGACGAGGCCCTCGCGGCGCTGGCCGCGGCCGCCAAGACGGACGAGAACCTCATGCCCTTCACCCTCGCTGCTGCCCGTGCGGGCGCCACGACGGGGGAGTGGGCCGGCACCCTGCGTGAGGTCTTCGGGGAGTTCCGCGCTCCGACCGGTGTCTCCGGCGCGGTCGGCGTCGCCGAGGCGGGCGAGGACCTGACGAAGGTTCGGGAGCGGGTCAGGGCGACCGGCGAGGAGCTGGGCGGTCGCCTGCGGGTGCTCGTCGGCAAGCCCGGACTCGACGGCCACTCGAACGGGGCGGAGCAGGTCGCCGTACGGGCGCGCGATGCCGGTTTCGAGGTGATCTACCAAGGGATTCGACTGACTCCGGAGCAGATCGTCTCCGCTGCCGTCGCGGAGGACGTCCACCTGGTCGGCCTCTCGATCCTGTCCGGCTCCCACATGGAGCTGGTGCCGGACGTCCTGGATCAGATGAAGGCCGCCGGCATCGACGACATCCCCGTCATCGTCGGCGGGATCATCCCCGAGTCCGACGCGGCCAAGCTCAAGGAGCTCGGCGTCGCGGCGGTCTACACGCCCAAGGACTTCGGCCTCACCGAGATCATGGACGGCTTCGTCGACGTGATCCGACAGGCGAACAACCTCGCCTGAGGCAGGTAAGGCTGTGCTAACTTCCTCTCATGGGGAAGAAGGCCAAGCTCCCGAAGACGGAGTGCTGCGTGTCCAAGAGCAAGTGCGGGCGCTGCCCGCTGCGCATGCTCAAGGACGGCGACCTTCCCAAGGGCCTGACGGTGAAGCGGCGCAAGCTCGTCAACGCCAAGGACGGCTCGCCGGTCACCAAGAAGCAGCTCAAGAAGGTCGCGTAGGGTCCTCCTCGTGGTCGCCGAACGCTTCGTCCAGCAGCTCAACGTCCAGATCGCGAACGAGCTCTTCTCGCACAACCAGTACCTCGCCTGTGCCGTCTACTACGACGCGCTGACGATGCCGCAGATGGCCGCGTTCTTCTACGCGCAGGCCGCCGAGGAACGCGACCATGCGCTGATGATGGTGCAGTACCTCATCGACACCGACTCTCCCGTCGAGATCGGTGCGCTTCCGGCCGTCGTCTCGACGTTCAACGACGTCGTCGAGCCGGTCGCGCTGGCGCTGGACGCGGAGAAGAGGGTCACCGCCGAGATCAATGACCTCTACCGGATCGCGCGCGAGGAGATCGACTTCGCCTCCGAGCAGTTCATGGGTTGGTTCATCAAGGAGCAGGTCGAGGAGGTCGCGACCATGTCCGACCTGCTCGCCGTCGTCACCCGCAACCAGGGCGATGTCGAGCAGATCGAGGAGTACGTCGCCCGCGAGGCCGGCGATGAGGGCACCGACCCCACCGCGCCGAAGATCGCCGGCGCCTGAGGCGGTAATGCGGATTGGCGGCACCGGGTGTCTTAACCTAGGCGGCCGCCCGCCGATCCTCCGGGCGAACATTCGTCTGTCCCGGAGCCCGTCATCACCGTTTCAAGCCCCTGGCGCTGCCTGCGCCGTCGCGACTTCGCGCTCTGGTCGACCGCCCACCTCGTCTCCGGCATCGGGACGTGGATGCAGCTGGTCGCCCAGAGCCTGCTCGTCCTCCATCTCACCGGCTCGCCCTCGCTGACCGGTCTGACGCTGTCGCTCCAGGCGGCGCCGGGCCTGCTCCTCGGCGTCGTGGGCGGTGCCCTGGTCGACCGCCTTCCCCGCCGCGCGACCGTGGCGGCGAGTCACGCCCTGCTGGCGGCGGTCGCCCTGGTCACCGCCGTCCTGGCAGCCTCCGACCACCTCTCGGTTCCGGTGCTGCTCGGCCTCGCGTTCCTCACCGGTGCGATCGCCACGGTCGACGGTCCGGCCACCGCGCTGCTCGGCTGCGAGCTGGTGCCTGAGCGCGATGTCCCGAGTGCGATCGCGCTCGGCTCGGTCTCCGTCTCCGCCGGTCGCGTCATCGGTACGTCGGCCGCGGCCGTCGTGATCGCCGTTCTCGGCATTCCCGCGGCGTACGCGTTCAACGGGCTCTCGTTCCTCGCCGTGGTCGCCGTCGTCCCGTTCGTGCGCAGCTGCCGCGACGTGCCCACCTCGCTGAGCCGCAGTCGAGGCACCGGTCTGCGGGAGGGCTTCACCTGGCTCTGGCGCTCGCCGGCCCTGCTCGGCCTGCTGGTGATCGGCGGCCTCACGTCCGTGCTCGGCCGCAACTACACGCTCAGCTTCGCGACGCTCGTGACCGGGCCGTTCCGCGGCGACGCAGCGGACTTCGGCCTGGTCTCGACCGTCCTGGCTGTCGGTGCGGTCGCCGGTGCCGTGGCAGCTGGCCGGTTGCGCGAGGCGGGTACCGGCCAGGTCGCAAGCCTCGCGCTCGTCGGCGCTCTCCTGCAGGTCATCGCCGCCATGGCCGTGGGCCTCCCGATGCTGGTGGCGATCGCCCTCCCGCTCGCGCTCGTCGAGGCGATGCAGGACACCATCGCCGGCACCGTACTTCAGACCGGGCCACCCGCCCACCTGCGGGGTCGGGTGCTCGGTGCCTGGCAGACGGCGGCTGCCGGATGGACGTTGGTCGGGCCGCCGCTCTTCGGGTGGATGCTCGGCAGCCTCGGCCCGCGGAACGGACTGGCGCTCGGGGGTGCCGTGATCGCCGTCGTCGTGCTCAGCCTGCGGATCGCGGCGCGCAGTCGCGCCCGGCGCCGCGAGTTCGTCCGCGTCGCCTAGCCCGAGTCAGCCGTTCTATGGGAGCGGTCGGAGCGGCACTGTGGTGACGACGGCCTGGGTGTTGAGCGGGCCATAGATGTGCGGGTAGGTGTCGTCGCCGACGGGATCCTCCCGCCACGGCGACGTGAGCAGATCGGTGTCGATGACCAACAGCACCAGGGGAGTGGTGACACCGCGGTAGTAGCGCTCGCGCACCGCCTCCCACTGGTCCCCTCGTGACGCGTGCAGGAAGCCTTCGTCCTCGAGGGTCCGCCCGATGGTCGACGTCGTGTAGACGCCCGACGCCTGGGCAGCGGCCCAGTCGGCGACGGTCGCGATGTGGAAGACCTGCATCAGAAGAGGCGCTCCTCGGCGTTGTCGAGGCCACGGAGCGCGTCGTAGTCGACGAGCGCGCACGCGATGCCGCGGTCCTCAGCGAGGACGCGGGCCTGGGGCTTGATCTCCTGGGCGGCGAAGATGCCTCGGACCGGGCCCTTACCGGTGAGGAGGGGATCGCGGTTGAGCAGCTCGAGGTAGCGGGTGAGCTGTTCGACGCCGTCGATCTCGCCGCGGCGCTTGATCTCGACCGCGACGGAGACACCGGCCGCGTCGCGGCACATCAGGTCGACCGGGCCGATGGCGGTCATGAATTCGCGACGTACGAGCGTCAGGCCCTCGGCCAGAGTGGACGGGTGCTCGGCGAGGAGCTCCTGCAGGTGCTTCTCGACACCATCCTTCTGCAACCCGGGATCGACGCCGAGCTCGTGGGAGGTGTCGTGGTGGACCTCGTGGATCAGGATCCGGAGCTGGTCCGGGATCGCGCCCTTGGGCGCCTTGGCCGAGACGGTCCACTCGATGTCACCGTCCTCGCTCAGGCCCTCGCGGAAGCTGCAGGGCGGGGACATCCAGTTGAGCGGCTTGTAGGAGCCGCCGTCGGAGTGGATCAGCACCGACCCGTCGGCCTTGAGCATGAGCACCCGGGTCGCCTTCGGGAGGTGGGCGGTCAGCCGCCCGGCGTAGTCCACCTGGCAGGTCGCCACCACAAGTCGCACGGCGCGCAAGCCTATGACAGAGCGCACGGAAGTTGTCTCGTTCCAATGTTACTCACCGGTAGCCAAGGGCGGTTCCGCCTGCCAGAATCGAGCCTCATGAGCGCTGAGACTCCTGAGCAGATCTTCGAGACCCTCGTCTACCCCTACCTCAACCACGCGGTGCGCATGTTCGAGGTCGGCTACGCGACCGCCACGGACATCGACCACGGCATGCGCTTCGGCTGCGGCTACCCGAAGGGCCCGCTGACCGTCCTCGACGAGATCGGCCCCGCCGTCGTGCTGGACGCGCTCGCCAAGCGCTTCACCGAGACGGGCGATCACCTGCACCAGCCCGCCGACCTGCTCGTCAAGATCGCCGGCGAGGGTGGCTCCTTCACTCAGGGCTCCGCCGAGGGTGAGGCCGCTCCTGAGCTCAAGCACGAGATCAGCAAGGTCGGCGTTGTCGGCACCGGGACGATGGCCAGCGGCATCGCACAGGTCTTCGCCCAGGCCGGCTACGACGTCGTCGTCGTCGGACGCTCCGAGGAGAAGCTGGCCGGCGTGACGGCGTACGTCGGCAAGAACCTCGATCGCGCGATCGCCAAGGGGAAGTCGACCGAGGACGACAAGGCCGCGGTCCTCGGCCGCCTGACCGGCGCGACCAGTCGCGAGGACCTCGCCGACGTCGACCTCGTGGTCGAGGCCATCGCCGAGGACCTCGACATCAAGCTCGAGCTCTTCCGCGACCTCGACCGCATCGCCAAGCAGGGCGCGATCCTTGCGACCACCACCTCCAGCCTCCCGATCACCCAGCTCGGCGCAGCGACCAGCCGCCCCGCCGATGTCATCGGCATGCACTTCTTCAACCCGGCGCCGGTCATGAAGCTTGTCGAGATCGTCACCACCGACGCCACCAGCGCCCAGGTCAACGAAACGGTCAAGGCGCTGACCGCCAAGGTCGGCAAGGTCGGCGTCTCCTGCTCCGACCGTGCTGGCTTCATCGTCAACGCGCTGCTCTTCCCCTATCTCAACGACGCGATCAAGCTGAGCGAGGACGGCGTGGAGCTCGGCACGATCGACGCGGCGATCAAGGAGACCGCCGGTTTCCCGATGGGCCCGTTCGAGCTCCTCGACGTGGTCGGCAACGACGTCTCGCTGGCGATCCAGGAGGAGCTCCTCGCGGAGTTCAAGGAGCCCGGCCTCGAGCCGGCCGCCACGCTCAAGGAGAAGGTCGCCGCCGGCGAGCTGGGTCGCAAGACCAAGAAGGGCTTCCACGACTACAGCTGACCCGCAGCTGAGTATGGCGCTGATCACAGCCGGGTAATTCCCGCACCATGAGCGTCGAGACGGGCCGTATCACCACCAACATCCCTGCTCGCCTGGACCGGCTTCCCTGGGCCCGCTGGCACTGGATGATCGTCATCGGCCTCGGGACCGTTTGGATCCTCGACGGTCTCGAGGTCACGATCGTCGGCTCGATGTCGGACGCCCTCAAGCCGCACGACACCGGGCTCGGCATGAGCAACTTCGACGTCGGCTTCGCCGGGGCGGCGTACGTCGCGGGTGCCTGCCTCGGCGCACTCTTCTTCGGCCAGCTGACCGACCGCTTCGGGCGCAAGAAGCTCTTCCTCGCGACCCTCGGCGTCTACACGATCGCGACCGTGCTCACCGCCTTCGCGCCTGCGCCGTGGTGGTACTTCGGCGCGCGTTTCCTCACCGGCACGGGCATCGGCGGTGAGTACGCCGCGATCAACTCCGCCATCGATGAGCTCATCCCGGCGCCGTACCGCGGACGTGTCGACGTGGCGATCAACGGCTCCTTCTGGGTCGGCGCCGCAGGTGGATCGCTGCTCACGATCCCGCTGCTGGACCCGCACGTCATCGACGCCTCGTGGGGCTGGCGGCTCGCGTTCGCCCTCGGCGCCGTGCTCGCCGTCGGCATCCTGGTCGTACGCCGACACGTGCCCGAGAGCCCGCGCTGGCTCTTCATCCACGGCCGCGAGGACGAGGCCGAGCGGATCGTCTCCGACATCGAGAGGACGGTCGCCGACGAGACGGGCGAGCAGCTCTCCACCCCGGACGACACCATCACCGTGCGCCAACGCAGGTCCATCGGTGTCGGCCTGATCGCGAAGACGGTCATCACCCTCTACCCCAAGCGCACGATCCTCTGCTTCTCCCTCTTCGTCGGGCAGGCGTTCCTCTACAACGCCTTCTTCTTCACGTACGGCGACACCCTCACCACCTTCCTCGGCGTCGGCCAGACCGGCTGGTACCTCGCTGCCTTCGCGGTCAGCAACTTCCTCGGCGCGCTCCTGCTCAGTCCACTCTTCGACCGACTGGGGCGCGTGCGGATGATCACTGCGACCTATGTCCTGTCGGGCCTGCTGCTCGCCGGCGCCGGCTTCTTCCTCGGCGACTTCAACGCCACGACGCTGACGATCATGGGCGCGGTGATCTTCTTCTTCGCGTCGGCCGGGGCGTCCGCGGCCTACCTGACGGCGAGTGAGGTGTTCCCGATGGAGACCCGTGCCCTCTGCATCGCCTTCTTCTACGCGATCGGCACGGCCGTCGGCGGGATCAGCGGCCCGCTGCTCTTCGGCTGGCTGATCGACCGAGCCTCGGCCGACAAGGACATCACCGCGATCGCGATCGGCTACTTCATCGGCGCCGCGCTGATGGTCGCCGGCGGCGTCGTGGAGGCGTTCCTCGGCGTGCGCGCCGAGGGCCGCTCACTGGAGAGCATCGCGCAGCCCCTGACGGCCGACGACGCGGAGCCGGCGCTAGCCTGACCAGGTGCAGCTCCACACCACGACCCTCGGTGAGACGGGGAGTCGGATCGTCTTCCTGCACGGTCTCTTCGGCCAGGGGCGCAATTGGCACACGCTCGGGCGCACCCTTGCCGCTGGGCCTGACGGGCACCGGGTGACGCTCGTGGACCTGCCCAACCACGGCCGCTCGCCGTGGACCGACCACGTCGACTACGTCGAGATGGCTGAGGCGGTCGCAGGGCTGCTCGACGCCGACGACCCGGTGACGCTCGTCGGGCACTCGATGGGTGGGAAGGTCGCGATGCTGACGGCCCTGCTCCACCCGCAGCTCGTCGCCCGACTCGTCGTGGCCGACATGTCACCCGTCGACTACCCGGTCGAGGAGGACGAGACGACCGGGGGAGTGCTGCGCTACGCGCGCATCCTGCGGGACGTCGACCTCGCCTCCTTCGGCTCACGAGCCGAGGTCGAGGCGGCGCTGCTGCCGCAGGTCCCCAACGACACGATTCGCGCCTTCCTCATGCAGAACCTGCATCGGGTCGACCCCGCGGACGGCGGTGGCTGGCGTTGGGCGGCCAATGTCGACGTACTCGCGCGGGACGGGGCGGCGCTCGCCAGCTGGCCCGCCAAGGCGCTGGCCGAGGCGCAGCCGTACGCCGGCCCGGTGCTGTGGATCGCCGGGGGAGAGTCCAGCTACGTCCGTCCGGAGTTCGACGAGGCGATGCATCGCTGGTTCCCCCAGGCGCGCAAGGTGACGATGAAGGGCGTCGGCCACTGGGTGCACTCGGAGAAGCCGGAGCTCTTCCTGCAGATCCTTCAGGCGTTCCTCGCGCGGTAGGCCTGCACGGCCGCCCGGTTGCCGCACGTGGTCGAGCAGAACCGCTTGGACCGGTTGCGGGAGAGGTCGAGGGCGACCGAGTCGCAGTCGTCGGCCGCGCAGACCGCGATGCGCGAGGACTCGTTGTCGCGGATGACGTCCACCATCGCCATCGCCGTCTCCACCGCGAGCTGGGTCACGAACGGAGCATTCGGCGGCTCGGCGTGGATGTGCCAGTCGAGCGTCTCGTGTCGCACGAGGCGGGGAACGGCGCCGGCCTCGTCCAGGATCGCGTTCACCATCTCGGCCGCCTCATCACGCCCTGCGAGCAACAGTGCACGCAGGGGGCCGCGCAGAGCCCGGACCGCTTCCAGCTCCGCCTTCGTGCCGTCGTAGCGGCCGGTCCACTCCCACCGCGCGCGGAAGGCCTGCAACTGGTCGACCGACGTGAGCCCGTCGGGATCGTCGGCGGTGTTGACGAGCTCCACGACGGCCTGCAGGGTCAACTCGGTGTCATGGGCGAATACCACGTTGACAGATTACAGGATCGCCACCTAGTGTCATGAGTCATGAGCACTGTGGCCCATGACGAGACGATCGCCGGTGCGCCTGCCTCGCGACTCGCCAGTGGTGTCCTGCTCGCGGCGATCTCGGCGCTGACCTTCGGCATGTCCGGCGGCTTCGCGTCGTCGCTCTTCGAGACCGGCTGGAGTCCCGGTGCGACCGCGCTCGTGCGCTCGGCGATCGGTGCGGTCGTGGCCCTGCCCTTCGGGCTCAGGGCGCTCGACGGTCGGTGGCACCTGCTCCGCGCCAACCTCGGCCTGCTCGTCGCCTACGGCATCCTTGCCGTCACGGGTGCCCAGTTCTGCTACTTCATGGCTGTCGAGCGCATGGAGGTCGGCCCAGCGCTCCTCATCGAGTACACCGCCCCGGCGACCGTCGTGCTCTGGCTGTGGCTGCGCCACGGCCAGCGTCCCGGCGTCATCACCCTCGTGGGGGCGGCCCTGGCCGCCGCGGGGCTGGTACTCGTCCTCAACCTCACCGGTGGGACCACGCTCAATCTCTCAGGCGTGGCCTGGTCCCTGCTCGCGATGATCGGCGCGGCGACGTACTTCGTCGTCAACGCCGACGAGGCGAGTGGGCTTCCACCGGTGACGCTCGCCGCCGGAGGCCTGGTCCTGGGCACCCTCTCGATGGTGGTCCTCGCCGTCGTGGGTGTCCTGCCGATGGCGGCGAGCACCGACCAGGTCGTCCTGCGCGGCCACGAGTTCCCGTGGTGGGTGCCCGTGCTCGCGCTCGGCGTGATCACGTCGGGCCTCGCCTACCTGACCGGCGTGGCCGCAGGCCGCCTGCTGGGGGCGCGGCTCGGTGCCTTCATCGCCCTCTTCGAGGTCGTCTCCGGCGTCTTCTTCGCCTGGCTCTTCGTCGCCGAGCTGCCCAGCGCGATCCAGCTCGTCGGGGGACTGCTGATCCTCGCCGGTGTGATCGCGGTCAAGGCCGGCGAAGGTACTGCCGACGATCCCGTGCTGCCGCCGAGCTGAGCCGCTAGCTGAGGTCCTGCTGTCGCACGAAGACCTCACGGGTGATCAGGAGCAGAGCTGCGGCGGTCGGGATGGCGAGAAGGGCGCCGACGACCCCGAGGAGCGAGGCGCCGATGAGGGCTGCAATGACCGTGAGTGAGCCCGGGATGTCGACGGAGCGCGACATCACCCGTGGGTAGATCACGTAGTTCTCCAGCTGCTGGTAGATCAGGTAGAAGATCACGCAGGCGATGCCGATCTTCGGATCCGTGGCGAACCCGATCGCGCAGACGATGAGCGCCCCGATCGTGGCACCGATCATCGGGATGACGTCGAGCAGGAAGACGACGAAGGCCAGCGCGACGGCGTACTGGCTCAGGCCGACGACGAAGAGGAAGATCGCCGACGAGAGGCCGGCGCACAGGGCGACGATGAAGGCACCTGAGACGTAGCCGCCGATGCCGCGGATCACCTGGTCGCCGAGCTTGCTGACCCGGTCGCGGCGCGAGGCCGGCGCGAGGCTGTAGACCGCGTTCGTGGTGGTGTCCAGGCCGGCGAGGAAGTAGAGCGTCAGCACGAAGACGACGAAGGCGTTGAGCAGTGCGCCGACGACGGCCAGGCCGACCCCGAGCGCTCCACCGAAGAGGTTGGAGGCGACGTCGCCGCTGGTGACGTACTCCTTGATCTTCTCGATGACGTGGTAATCGTCGTCGAGCTTCTGGATGTGCCGGTTGCTCTGGAGCGAGTCGAGCCAGGTCGGCGCGTTGGTCGTGATCCGGGTGACCTGGTCGGTGATGACCGGGACGAAGGCGACGAAGAAGAGCACGAGGGCCGCGAGCACCAGGGCGATGACCACGGTCACCGCCCACACCCGCTTGAAGCCGCGACGCTCGAAGAACGCCACCGACGGGTTCAGCCCGGCCGCGATGAAGAACGCGACGACGATCTGGACCAGCACCCCCGAGATGGTCCACATGATCATCCCGATGGCGGCCGCCGTCAGGAGACCGATGCCGAACAGCACGCCGAAGAGGTACGGCGCCCTGCGGTCGAACCGCTTGCCGGGCGTGCCGAGATCGACTCCCGCCGGCTGCGGGATGCCCTCATCCTCGGTGCCGTTGGTGCCGTCGTCGACGACCGGGGAGTCGGTCACTCGCTCTGGTCCGTCTGCGTCGTCTCAGCAGCCGGCGTGGCCTGGGTCTGCTCCGCCGGCTCCTCGGTCTCCTCGGTGTCATCCCGGCTGAAGCCGGCGACGATGTCACCGAGCGAGGAGAGCTGTGCCGAGATGGCGTCGCGGCGCTTGGTCATGCGCGCGACCTCCGCCTTGACGGCGGCCAGGGCGCGCTCGGCGTCGGCGGTGCCGGCCAGCTCGATCGACTCGGCCTGGTTGCGTGCCGCGTTGATGATCTGGTCGGCCTCGCGCTTGGCCTTGGCCAGGAGTGACTCGGTGTCGGACTGGGCCTGCTGGCGCGACTGGGCGATCTGGTTGTTGGCCGCACGCGCCCGGTCCTCGGCCGCTGCGGCTCGCGCCTCGGCGTCCTGGACGAGCGAGCGCGTCTCGGCCAGCTTGGAGGCGTGGAAGTCGGTGGCCTCGCGGGCCAGGCGCTCCTTCTCCACGGCCAGCATGCGGCGTGCCTCCTGGACCTCCCGGTCAGCACCGGCACGGGCCTGCTCGACCTCGCGCTGCGCCTGGGTCCGCATCTCGGTGGTCTCCTGCTCGGCAGCCAGCCGGAGCTGGTCGGCGTCACGCTTGGCCGCGGCGAGCAGGTCGTCGGCGTGGGCGCGCGCGAGGCTGCGCTCGTGCTCGGCGTCGCTGAGGAGCCGGGAGCGATGGTCCTCGAGCTCCTTGAGCTGTTCGGCCTTGATCCCGTCGAGCTCCTGCGTCGCCGCCAGGCGCAGGGCCCGGGCGTCGCGCTGGGCCTGGTCCCGGATCTCCGCGGCGTCGCGCTCGGCGTTGGCCCGGATCTCCGCTGCCTCCTCCTCGGCGAGGCGGAGCATCGCGCTGGCGCGACCGCCGAGACCGGCGTACGACGGCGCCTGGGTCTCGGTGAGCTGCTCGGTGGCGGCGGTGAGGCGCTCCTCGAGCTCGGCCGCCTTCTTCTTCGCCGCGTCCGCCTCGGCCTTCAGGGCCTCGATCTGCTTTCCCCACGTGGCGAGCAGCGCGTCGACCGGATCCTTCTCATAGCCGCCACGACGGGCGAGGGGAAGAGTGCCGCTGGCGGCGGCGAGGCCGTTCGGCGGTCCGGAGGTGGGGGCGGCCGACTTGCCGGCGTCGAAGATCGACAGGCCCTGATCGCTCATGGGTCAACTCTCAACTCAGATAGGGGAGACGCGCGCCTGGGGGTTCGCGCGCCTCCCCATCTTGTCAGATGCCCCGACGAGTCAACGGGCTCCTCGACTAGACGCCTCGGAACCTGTTGATCGCCTCAAGATGCTGCGCGCGGAACTCCTCGTTCGTGACGCCGAGGCCCTCCTCGGGCGCCAGACAGAGGACGCCGACCTTGCCCTGGTGCTTGTTGTGGTGCACGTCGAGGGCGGCCTGGCCGGTCTCCTCGAGCGTGTAGGTGCGGGACAGGGTCGGGTGGATCTTGCCCTGCGCGATGAGGCGGTTGGCCTCCCACGACTCACGGTAGTTCGCGAAGTGGCTCGAGATGATCTTCTTGAGGTTCATCCACAGGTAGCGGTTGTCGTACTCGTGCATGAAGCCCGAGGTCGAGGCACAGGTCGTGATCGTGCCGCCCTTGCGGGTGACGTAGACCGAGGCGCCGAAGGTCTCGCGGCCGGGGTGCTCGAAGACGATGTCGATGTCCTCGCCGCCCGTGAGCTCACGGATGGCCTTGCCGAGGCGCTGCCACTCCTTCGGGTTCTGCTTGGTGCCCTCCTCGTTCCAGAACTTGAAGTCCATCTCGGAGCGGTTGATGATCTTGTCCGCGCCCATGGAGCGCACGATCTGGGCCTTCTCCTCGTTGGAGACGACGCAGATCGGGTTGGCGCCGCCGTTGAGGGCGTACTGCGTGGCGAAGCCGCCGAGGCCGCCCGAGGCGCCCCAGATGAGGACGTTGTCGCCCTGCTTCATGTTGCCGCCGTTGGCGGAGACGAGCTGGCGGTACGCCGTGCAGTTGACCAGACCCGGCGACGCAGCCTCTTCCCACGTGAGGTGCTCGGGCTTCGGCATGAGCTGGTTGGCCTTGACCATCGCGACATCGGCGAGACCGCCGAAGTTGGTCTCGAAGCCCCAGATGCGCTGCGACGGGTCGAGCATCGTGTCGTTGTGGCCGTCCGGGGCCTCGAGCTCGACGGAGAGGCAGTGCGCGACGACGCGGTCGCCCGGCTTCCACTTGGTGACACCGGGACCGGTCTTGAGCACCACGCCGGAGAGGTCGGACCCGACGATGTGGTACGGCAGGTTGTGCCGCGCGCCGAGGTCGGACTCGCGGCCGTAACGCTCGAGGAAGCCGAACGTCGAGACCGGCTCGAAGATCGACGTCCACACCGTGTTGTAGTTGATCGCCGACGCCATCACGGCGACGAAGGCCTCGCCCGGGCCGAGCTCGGGAAGGGCGACCTCGTCCACGTGGAGCGACTTGCGCGGGTCCTTCTCCTTCGAGGGCACGCCCTCGAACATCTCGACCTCGTCCTTGTGGACGGTCACGGCACGGTAGGACTCGGGCAGCTCGAGGTTGGCGAAGTCCGCACTGGTGGCCTCACCAGACTGGATGGCGTCAAGGATCTTGTGCATGGGACGGGACGTTACTGGCGGGTAACAAACTTTGCTAGCCCTGTGGTCCAGTTCACTTCGATCCCACGCGGGTGATCGGTTGAGCCGCCTCGACGGTTGCGCCGATCCTCAGTGGGTGGCGTCCTTGGCGGGCTCGACGAGCTCGACGAGGACGCCACCTGCGTCCTTGGGGTGGACGAAGTTGATCCGGGAGTCCGACGTACCCCGGCGGGGGGCGTCGTACAGGAGACGGACGCCGCGTTCGCGGAGGATCGCGCTGACCTCGTCGACGTCGACGACGCGGTAGGCGAGCTGCTGGATGCCCTGGCCGTTCTTGTCGAGGAACTTCGCGATCGTCGACTCGGCACTCAGCGGAGCGAGCAGCTGGATCTTGGAGTCGGTGTCGCCGACGGCGAGCATCGCCTCGGCGACCCCCTGCTCCTCGTTGACCTCGCGGTGGATCTCCTTGAGGCCGAAGGTCGTCTCGTAGAACGCGATGGCCTCATCGAGGTCGGGAACCGCGATGCCGACGTGGTCGATGGCCGTGAACAGGTGCGCGGGAATCTCCAGTGAGGACGTCATGAAACCCATCGTGGCACAGCCCTAGCCATCGTTGTTACCGACGGGTAACGTGGAGTCATGACCACTGTGATCGTTGCTGGGGCGCGTACCCCGATCGGCCGTCTGCTCGGAAGCTTCAAGGGGCTCGCCGCCTCCGACCTCGGCGCCGTCGCCATCAAGGGCGCCCTCGAGAAGGCGGGCGTCTCACCCGACCAGGTCGACTACCTCATCGCGGGCCAGGTACTCCAGGCCGGTGCCGGCCAGAACCCGGCGCGCACCGCGGGCCTCAAGGCGGGCCTGCCGCAGTCGGTGCCGTCCATCACGATCAACAAGGTCTGCCTCTCGGGCATCAACGCCATCGCGCAGGCCGATCAGCTCATCCGTGCCGGCGAGGCGGAGATCGTCGTCGCCGGTGGCATGGAGTCGATGACGCAGGCTCCCCACCTCCTCCCGAAGTCCCGCGAGGGCTTCAAGTACGGCGACACCACGCTGGTCGACCACATGGCCTACGACGCGCTCTACGACCAGGCCACCACGCAGGCGATGGGCGCCCTCACCGAGGCGATCAACGCCGACCGCGACATCCCCCTCACCCGTGAGGAGCAGGACGAGTTCGCGGCCCGCTCACACCAGCTCGCCGCTGCTGCGCAGAAGAACGGCGTCTTCGACGACGAGATCGTCCCGGTGACCATCCCGCAGCGCCGCGGCGACGACGTCGTCGTGACCACCGACGAGGGCGTCCGCGCCGACACGACGGCCGAGAGCCTCGCCAAGCTGCCCCCGGCCTTCTCCAAGACCGGCAGCATCACGGCCGGTTCGGCCTCCCAGATCTCCGACGGCGCCGCGTTCGTCGTCGTGATGAGCAAGGAGAAGGCGGAGTCGCTCGGCCTCACCTGGCTCGCCGAGATCGTCTCGCACGGCCAGGTCGCCGGCCCGGACTCCTCCCTGCAGCTGCAGCCGGCCAACGCCACGGCCAAGGCGCTCGAGAAGGCCGGCCTCGCCGCTGAGGACCTCGACCTCGTCGAGTTCAACGAGGCGTTCGCCGCAGTCGGCCTCGAGTCGGCCGCCAAGCTCGGCATCGACGCGGAGAAGGTCAACGTCAACGGTGGCGCCATCGCCATCGGCCACCCGCTCGGTGCCTCCGGTGCGCGCATCACGCTCCACCTCGCGCTCGAGCTCGCTCGTCGTGGTGGCGGCGTGGGCGTCGCGGCCCTCTGCGGCGGTGGCGGCCAGGGTGACGCCCTCGTGCTGCGCGTGCCTGCGAAGGCGTGACACAGTCCGACTGTGCGGCCTGACGAACTCGTAGCGGCCGCCCGGGGAGGTTCTCCCCGGGCGGTCGCTCGCCTTATCTCCCTCGTCGAGGGAGATTCACCGCTGCTCCGCGACGTGATGGCCGAGCTCGCGCCACACACCGGGCATGCCCGCATCGTGGGAATCACCGGGTCGCCGGGCGTCGGGAAGTCGACGACCACCAGCGCGCTGGTCACCGAGTTGCGCAAGCGGGACCAGCGGGTCGGCGTACTGGCGGTGGATCCCTCCTCGCCGTTCAGCGGGGGAGCGCTGCTCGGTGACCGGATCCGGATGGGCGACCATGCCACGGATGCCGGTGTCTTCATCCGCTCGATGGCCTCGCGTGGACATCTGGGCGGGCTGGCGTGGACCACGCCTCAGGCCGTCCGGGTCCTCGACGCCGCGGGCTTCGACACCGTGATCATCGAGACCGTGGGCGTCGGCCAGTCCGAGGTCGAGATCGCCGCCCTCGCCGACACCACCCTCGTCCTCCTGGCCCCCGGCATGGGCGACGGCATCCAGGCGGCGAAGGCCGGCATCCTCGAGATCGGCGACCTCTTCGTGGTCAACAAGGCCGACCGTGAGGGCGCCTCGAACGTCAGCCGGGACCTGCGCGGCATGCTCTCCCTCGCCGAGAGGCGCGAAGGCGCGTGGCAGCCCGAGATCCTCAAGACCGTCTCCCAGGACGGGACCGGCCTCGACGAGGTCGCTGCCGCGATCGACCGCCATCACGCGTGGCTCGCCGAGACGGGCGAGCTGGGGGAGCGACGGGCGCGACGGGCGCGTGAAGAGGTCCAGGCGATCGCGCTGGAGATGATGCGTGCGCGGTGGGGTGACGTCGGCGGTGCCGGCGAGCTCGAGACGCTCGCGCGGGCCGTGGCGGCGGGGGAGTCCGACCCCTACACCGCGGCCGACCGCCTCATCGGGCCTCAATAGAATGACCGCATGACGCACGGCGCCTTCGACCTCTCCGGACTCAAGCGACCCACTCCCGCCCCGGCAGCGCCTCCCGCGGGCGGAGCGGCAGGCGGTACGCCGACCACCGGCGCCTACACCGTCCCCGTCTCCGACGAGGCGGGATTCCAGGCTGTCGTCGAGGCGTCGATGACGGCGCCGGTCGTGATGGTCTTCACCTCTCCGTCGCGGATGCCGGCGAGCGCCGACTACGGCCGCGACGTGGCCTCGGTCGTCGAAGGCTATGACGGCCGTTTCCTCGCGGCGCTCGTCGATGCCGATCAGGCGCCGGCGCTCGCGAGTGCCCTGCAGGTGCAGCAGGTGCCGACGACGTACGTCCTGCTCGACGGGCGCCCGGCGATGCAGCCGATTCCCGGGGTGGTCAGCACCGAGGAGCTGCAGGCGCTCTTCCAGCAGTTGGGTCAGCAGCTGACCATGCAGGGCATCACCGCGCGCCACCAGCCCCGCCATGCCGCGGCCGAGGACGGCGAGGAGGGCGCCGACCCGCGTTATGCCGCCGCCGAGGAGGCACTCGTGTCCGGCGACATCGACTCTGCCGTGGCGGAGTACCAGAAGCTCGTCGACGGCAACCCCGCCGACACCGAGGCCGCCCGTGGCCTGGCCATGGCGAAGGTGCTGCAGCGCACCCAGGGCGTCGACGCTGCTGCCGCCCGCGCTGCTGCGGAGAACGCCGACGATCTCCACGCCCAGATCATGGCCGCCGACCTCGACCTGCTCGACGGGCGGGTCGAGGAGGCCTTCGCCCGGCTCGTCGACACGGTCGCACGGACCGCGGGGGATGAGCGCACCAAGGCACGTGAGCACCTGATCTCGCTCTTCGAGGCCGTGGGCAACGACGACCAGCGGGTTCTCACCGCCCGCCGCAACCTCGCCTCCGCGCTCTTCTGACCTCCCCGGATCTCGTGGTCAGAGGGGGCGGCCGGACTCGGTGTAGACCGCTCCCTCGCCGTCGACCCGGGCGAGGGCCGCGCGGATCCGGCGAGCGGTGAAGTCCTTGGCCCGCTCGTCGATCTCGTCGAGCGTGCAGAAGGCCACCGACTTGATCTCGCGCGCCTGCCGCACCACCCGGTCGACCAGCGCCGCCTCGTGCACGCCGCCGTCGAAGACGAGGCAGACCGCGTCGTCCCAACCGCTCCACGGAGGCAGCCAGTCGGTGAGCAGCAGTTCGCTCGTCGGGATCGTGAGGGCGAGCTCCTCCTCGACCTCACGCATCACGGCGAGGGCGGGGGACTCGTTGACCTCGACGACGCCACCGGGAAGGTCCCAGTCGCGCTTGTAGGTGAGCTGGCAGAGCAGCACGCGCGGCTCGTCGCCCTCGGCGCGGATGAGCATCTGTCCGATGGCACGCTTCCGCGGCAGCACCGAGTTGAGATAGGAGCGGACACCCTCGTCGTCGCGCGGGTCGGGCCGATCGGTCACGCACTCACCCTACGCAGCCAGAGCATCGTCAGCGGGGGCAGGTCGAAGGTGTCGGCCGCGGTGACCGGCAGGCTCGGGCCGCGGTCGTGGCCGCCGTACGCCGACCCGTCGGTGTTCAGCACGGCCCGCCAACTGCCCTCCGGCAGGTCGAAGGAGCGCCGCACCTGCTGGTCGGAGAGGTTGAGGATGGCGACCAGCTCCGCGCCGCCGCCCTGGCGTAGGAAGCAGAAGGTGGAGTGGTCCCTGTCGTCGGCGTCGATCCAGCGGAAGCCGTCGGGTTGGTTGTCGAGCGACCACAGTGCGGGGCAGTCGCGGTAGACCCGGTTGAGGTCACGCACGAGGGCCTGGACGCCGGAATGCCCGGCGGCGTCGCCGGACGACGCCGGATCGAGCAGCCACCAGTTGATCTCCCCGGACTCGGCCCACTCGGCCACCTGGCCGATCTCACAACCCATGAAGAGGAGCTGCTTGCCGGGATGGGCCCACTGGAAGGCCAGATAGGCGCGCAGACCGGCGAACTGCTGCTCGCGTGAGCCGGGCATCTTGGTCAACAACGAGCCCTTGCCGTGCACGACCTCGTCGTGACTGAGGGGCAGCACGAAGTTCTCGGACCACGCGTAGGTCAGGGGAAGGGCGAGGTCGTGTTGGTGCCAGGGCCGGTGGACGGGCTCCCGTTGCATGTACTCGAGCGTGTCGTGCATCCAGCCCATGTTCCACTTGAAGCCGAAGCCCAGACCGCCGTGCTCGGTCGCCCGCGTGACGCCCGGCCAGGCGGTCGACTCCTCGGCGATCAGGACGATGCCGGGCACGCGTCCGTAGGCGATCTCGTTGAGCTCCTGCAGGAACTGCACCGCCTCGAGATGCTCATGACCCCCATGGATGTTGGGTTTCCACTCGCCGTCATTGCGGGAGTAGTCGAGGTAGAGCATCGACGCGACACCGTCGACGCGGAGCCCGTCGACGTGGAACTCCTCGGCCCAGTAGAGTGCGTTCGAGATGAGGAAGTCACGCACCTCCGGCCGGCCGAAGTCGAAGATCCACGAGCCCCATTCGGGATGGAATCCGCGCTGGGGATCCGGGTGCTCGTAGAGCGCCTGTCCGTCGAAGCGACCCAACGCCCAGTCATCGGTCGCGAAGTGGCCGGGCACCCAGTCGAGGATGATGCCGATGCCGGCCTGGTGCAGCTTGTCCACGAGATAGCGGAAGTCGTCGGGTGAGCCGAGCCGTGAGTCCGGCGCGTAGTAGCCCGTGACGTGATAGCCCCACGAGCCGCCGAACGGATGCTGCATGACGGGCATCAGCTCGACGTGGGTGAAGCCCATCTCCACGACGTACGCGGTGAGGTCGTCGGCGAGGTCGCGGTAGCAGCGGCCGCGACGCCAGGAGGCCAGATGGACCTCGTACGTCGAGAACGGCTGAGCATGCGCCTGCCAGGTGCTCCGTCGGGCCAACCACGGGCCGTCGTCCCACGTGTAGTGGGACTCCTCCACGATCGACGCCGAGGCGGGGGCGACCTCGGCGCGCCGGGCGAGCGGGTCCGCCCGATCGCTCCAGTGTCCGTTCGAGCCGTGGATCGCGAACTTGTAGCGCGCGCCGGCCGCGACTCCGTCGATGACGGTGGTCCACACGCCGTCGTCGCCGCGGGTGAGTGGGTTGCGACCGCCGTCCCAGTCGTTGAAGTCGCCCTTCACCTGCACGTCGCGCGCATGCGGAGCCCAGACGGTGAAGCGGGTGCCGACGAGGTGGCCGGCAGCGTCGCGCAGCACGTGGGCGCCCTGCCGGCGCCAGAGGTCGGTGTGGGTGGAGTTCATCGCGTCGCCACGAGAACGTGGGCGACCTGGCCCGCCACCGGGTCGAGCCGGACGTAGTTGTCGGCACCCCACTCCCATGTCGCGCCGCTGAGTTCGTCGCGGACGGTGAAGCGCGGGGGCAGGCCGAGGGCGGCGAGGTCGAGGTGGACCATGCTCTCGACCGGGCCTGTCGGGTTGAGGGCCACGACGACGATGAGGATCTCGCCGTCCTCGCCCGGCGTCGTCTTGGTGAAGGCGACGATCTCGTCACCCTCCACAGGGACGATGCGCAGGTTGCGCAGCAGCTGCAGCGCGGGATGGGCGCGACGCAGTTCGTTGAGGCGGGTCAGCCAGGGGGCGAGCGACCTGCCCTTGGCCTCCGCCCGCGCCCAGTCGCGCTTCACGAGCTGGTACTTCTCGGAGTCGATGTACTCCTCGGCACCGGGACGCGGCACGTGCTCGCAGAGCTCGTAACCGCTGTAGACGCCCCAGGTCGGGCTGGACAGGGCGGCGAGTGCCGCGCGGATCCGGAACGCCGCATGGCCTCCCTCCTGGAGGTAGGCGTGGAGGATGTCCGGCGTGTTCGTCCAGAAGGCAGGCCGCATCATGTGGTCGGTCCGACTGCTCACCTCGGTGAGGTAGTCCTCGATCTCGGCGCGACCCGTGCGCCACGTGAAGTAGGTGTAGGACTGGTGGAATCCCACCTCTCCCAGCGTGCGCATCATCGCCGGGCGCGTGAACGCTTCGGCCAGGAAGATCACGTCGGGGTCCGTTTCGCGGACCTGCGCCAGGAGCCACTGCCAGAAGTCGACCGGCTTGGTGTGCGGGTTGTCGACGCGGAAGATCCGCACGCCGCGGTCCATCCAGAACCGCACGATGCGCAGCACCTCGGCGCGGATGCCGTCGGGATCGTTGTCGAAGTTGATCGGGTAGATGTCCTGGTACTTCTTCGGCGGGTTCTCCGCATACGCGATCGTGCCGTCGGCACGCGTGGTGAACCACTCCGGGTTGGACGTCACCCACGGGTGGTCCGGCGCGGCCTGCAGTGCGAGGTCCAGCGCGATCTCCAGGCCCAGCTCGGAGGCACGCGCGACGAACGCGTCGAAGTCGTCGAGTGTGCCGAGCGACGGCTCGATCGCGTCGTGCCCACCGTGCTTGGAGCCGATCGCCCACGGGCTGCCGACCCAGTCCGCCGGCGCCGGTTCGCCGACGGGCAGGACCATGTTGTTCGGCCCCTTCCGGTTGACCTCGCCGATCGGGTGGATCGGCGGCAGGTAGACCACGTCGAATCCCATCGCGGCGATCGCGTCGAGTCGCTTCGTGGCACCGACGAAGCCGCCCTCGGACCGCGGGAAGAACTCGTACCAGCTCCCCGTGAGTGCCCGGCGCCTGTCGACGTACGTCGGGAGCGGGCCGACCACGGTGAGCAGGTCCCTCAGGGGATGGGTGCAGGCTGCGACGGCGAGTGAATCCATCAACGTGTCACCGACGTCGGGGACGAAGCCCTCGGCGCGCACGCGCTCCAACAGTCGCTCGCCCTCGAGGTGCATGAGGTCGACGTCGACCCCGGCGGCGATCTTGATCGGCGCGTCGTGCAACCACGTTCCGATCGGGTCGGACCACGCCTGGATCTCGAAACTCCAGGCACCGGGCTCACCGGCGGTGACCCACGCCTCATGACGATCCGTGCCGGGCACGATCTCGACCATCCGCACCGGAGGCTGTCGCACTCCGGTGGGGGAGATCAGGACGACCTCGGCGCCGAACAGGTCGTGTCCCTCGCGGAAGACGGTCGCGCGCACCGGGAACGGCTCACCGACCGCCGCCTTCGGCGAGCCGTACTCGAGCACGGGGTGGACGTCCACGATCGGGATCCGGCCAAGAGTCGCCATACGACTCAACCTACCCAGTTGCGCCGATCACGATCCTCGGATGACGACCAGCGTGCGCGGGCCGAGGGTGAGCGTGTCACCGGCCTTCACCGGCATGCCGAGGCGAACGGTGTCGCAGGTGGAGAGGGCGACGTCGCCGGAGAGCACCCACTGCTGGACCGGCAGTGTGACCTCGACGGGCGTGTCGGCGCCGTTGAACCACAGCACGAAGGAGTCGTCGAGGATCTGGTGACCGTGCCGGTCCGACGAGCGCAGCGGCCCGCCCGAGACGAACGTGCCGACCGTGAGCAGCGACGGGTCCGCCCAGTCGCTGTCGTTCATCTCGCGCCCGGCCGGGTGCAGCCAGGCGAGGTCCTTCGGGCCCCCCACGATCGTGGGCGAGCCCGCGAACCAGTGCCGCTGCCGCAGCGCGGGGTGGTCACGGCGCAGCTTGATCGCTGCCTTGGTGATCTCGAAGAGGTCGAGCCAGGCGGCCTCGACCGTCCAGTCCACCCAGCTGATCGCATTGTCCTGGCAGTAGGCGTTGTTGTTGCCCTGCTGCGTGCGGCCCCGCTCGTCGCCGGCGGTGATCATGGGGACGCCGTTGGAGAGCAGCAGCATCAGCATCATGTTCGCTGCGTCCTTGCGGCGCATCGCATCGATCCCGGGATCGTCGGTCTCGCCTTCGGCGCCGTGGTTCCAGGACCGGTTGTTGTCCGTGCCGTCCGTGTTGTCCTCGCCGTTGGCCTCGTTGTGCTTGCCGTCGTAGGAGACGAGGTCGCGCAGCGTGAAGCCGTCGTGCGCGGTGATGAAGTTGACGGAGTTGTACGCCGACCGCCCGTCGTCCGCGTAGAGGTCGCTGGAGCCCGCGAGGCGGGTCGCCACGTCCCGCACGCCGTGGGCGTGGCCGCGCCAGAAGTCGCGGATGGTGTCGCGGAACTGGTCGTTCCACTCCACCCACGGCGGCGGCATCCGGCCGACGAGGTAACCGTCCTGGCTGGTGTCCCACGGCTCGGCGATGAGCTTCACGTGGCGCAGGATCGGGTCCTGACCGATCGCGATCAGCAGTGCACAGTGGAAGTCGATGTCGGTGCCGGTGCGGGTGAGCGCGCTCATCAGGTCGAAGCGGAAGCCGTCGACGTGCATCTCGGTGACCCAGTAGCGCAGCGAGTCGAGGATGAGACGGAGCGCGAGGTCGTCCCACGTGTTGACGGTGTTGCCGCAGCCGGTGACGTCCCAGTAGGTGTCGTCGTACTCGCCCTGGGGGCCGGGCGGGACGCGCTTGTAGAAACCGCAGTCGTCGAGGCCGCGGAAGGAGAGCGTCGGGCCCTTGGGGCCGGCCTCCGCCGTGTGGTTGTAGACGACGTCGAGGATCACCTCGATGCCTGCGCGGTGCAGCTCCTTGACCATCGACTTGAACTCGGTGACCTGCTGCCCGCGATCGCCCGAGGAGCTGTAGGACGCATCGGGGGCGAAGTAGGAGACGGTGTTGTAGCCCCAGTAGTTGACGAGGCCGCGGTCGAGCAGGGAGGGCTCGGAGAAGAACTGGTGCACTGGCAGCAGCTCGACGGCGGTGACGCCCAGCTCCTTGAGGTAGTCCACAACAGCGGGGGAGGCGAGCCCGGCGTACGTGCCACGCAGCTCCTCGGGGACCTGGGGGTGGAGCTTGGTGAAGCCCTTCACGTGCATCTCGTAGATGACGGTGTCGCGCCAGCGGCGCTGGATGGGGGTCTCACCCTCCCAGTCGAAGGTCGGATCGACGACGACGCTGCGGGCGGTGGTCGGCGCGGAGTCCTCGAGGTCGGGTTCGTCCGGGTCATCCCAGCGGTACCCGTAGAGGGCCTGCTCGTTCTGGATGGTGCCGCTGGTCGCGAGACCGTAGGGGTCGAGGAGGAGCTTGTTGATGTTGAAACGCAGGCCCTTCTCGGGTGCCCACTCGCCGTCGGCCCGGAAGCCATAGCGCTGACCGGGCCGGAGATCGGGGAGCGCGCCGTGCCAGATGCCGAGGGACTGCTCGACCAATTGGTAGCGCGTCTCGACGTCGGTTCCGTCCGGCCCCTCCTCGAAGAGGCAGACCCACATGGCTCGAGCACGCGGGGCGTAGACGGCGAAGTTGGTCGACTCCGGCTCCCACGTCGCGCCGAGCGGCCAGTTGCGTCCGCGCCAGACGGAACGTGTCTCGCCGAGTCGTGTCCAGAGTTCCACGCGGACATTGTGCCGTCGATAAGGTCACCGCATGCAGATGACGACCACTCAGGCGCGCGTGATCGCCGCGCAGGTTCTCTGGGTCCTCTGCTCCCTCGCCGCGCTCGTCCTCGCGCTGGGTGCGATCTGCATCGCGCTCCAGGCGAACGAGGACAACCCCTTCATCTCCGCGGTCCTGCATGTGGCGGACGTCCTCGACCTCGGCATCTTCGACCGTGCCCACGGCCTGAAGACATGGACGTCGGAGAACGCCCACACCAAGAACGCGCTCTTCAACTGGGGGCTAGGATCCCTGGTGTGGCTTGCCCTCGGGTGGCTTGCGGACCGTTTCGTCCGACCCGCGGTTGCACGTAAGTGACTCGCGAGTAACATCGGCTCCATGAACATTGTGGTGCTCGTGAAGTACGTGCCCGACGCGACGGCGGACCGCCGGTTCGAGTCGGACAACACTGTCGACCGCGTTGGCGTCGATGGTCTTCTGTCCGAGCTCGACGAGTACGCCGTCGAGCAGGCCCTCCAGATCAAGGAGAAGCGTGACGGCGAGGAGATCGAGGTCACCGCGCTGACCGTCGGTCCCGCCGAAGCCGAGGCCGCTGTCCGCAAGGCTCTCCAGATGGGCGCCGACAAGGGTGTGCACGTCGTGGACGACGCCATCGCCGGCTCGGACGCGATCGCCACCTCCCTCGTGCTCGCCAAGGCGATCGAGAAGCTGGGCGCCGAGAAGAAGGTCGACCTCGTCGTCACCGGCCTGGCCTCGACCGACGCCAGCCTGTCGGTCATCCCGGCGATGCTCGCCGAGCGTCTGGGCCTGCCGCAGGTCACGCTCGCCTCCGTCGTGGAGACGCAGGGCGACCAGGTCCGGATCAAGCGCGACACCGACAACGCCACCGAGGTCATCGGTGGTCAGCTCCCGCTCGTCCTCTCGGTCACCGACCAGTCGGGCGAGGCGCGTTACCCGTCCTTCAAGGGCATCATGGCCGCGAAGAAGAAGCCGCTGGAGACCTGGGGTCTGGGTGACCTCGGTGTCGAGGCCGGCTCGGTCGGCCTGGGTGCGGCCTACACCGCCGTCGAGACCGTGACGGCCCGCCCGCCGCGGACCGCCGGCGAGATCGTCAAGGACGAGGACGGCTCGGGCGCCAAGGCGCTCGCCGGATTCCTCGCCTCCAAGAAGTTCATCTGAGTCGGCCGTAGGAGATATCGCCATGTCTGAAGTTCTCGTTCTCGTCGACGCCCAGCCGGACTCCTCCGGAGCCGTCTCCGTGAAGAAGCCGACCCTGGAGCTCCTCACCCTCGCCAAGCGCCTGGGTGAGCCGTCTGCCGTCTTCATCGGTGCCCCCGGTGAGGCCGACGCCGTCGCCGGTGTCGTCAAGGGCTACGGCGCCGAGAAGGTGTACGTCGTCGACGACGCGCAGATCAAGGGCTATCTCGTCGCGCCCAAGGCCGAGGCCCTCGCGCAGCTCGCCGCGTCGGTCTCTCCTGCCGCGATCCTGCTGCCCTCCAACGCCGAGACGAAGGAGATCGCGGCCCGGCTCGCGATCAAGATCGACTCCGGCCTGATCCTCGACGCCGTCGACGTACAGGCCGCTGAGGGCACCGCAGTCGCAACCCAGTCCGTGTTCGCCGGCAACTTCACCCTCGAGGGCAAGGTCACCAAGGGCACGCCGATCATCACGGTCAAGCCGAACTCGGCCGCCCCCGAGGAGGTCGCCGGTGCTGGTGCCGTGACGCCGTTCGAGGTCACCATCTCCGACGCCGCCAAGACCGCGCAGATCGTCGCGACGCAGCCGCGTCAGGCGACCGGTCGTCCCGAGCTCACCGAGGCCGCGATCATCGTGTCCGGTGGTCGCGGTACGGGCGGCAACTTCGAGCCGGTCGAGAACCTCGCCGACGTGCTGGGTGCCGCGGTCGGTGCCTCGCGTGCCGCGGTCGACTCGGGCTGGAAGCCGCACTCGTTCCAGGTCGGCCAGACCGGCAAGACCGTCTCCCCGCAGCTCTACATGGCCAACGGCATCTCCGGTGCGATCCAGCACCGCGCCGGCATGCAGACCTCGAAGACGATTGTGGCGGTCAACAAGGACGAGGAGGCCCCGATCTTCGAGCTCGTCGACTTCGGCGTCGTGGGCGACCTGCACAACGTCCTCCCCGCCCTGACCGAGGAGATCAAGACCCGCAAGGGCTGACGTCGTGATCCACGAGGATGCCCCCGGCCGTGTCCCGGCCGGGGGCATCCTCGTTCACCAGATGGACACGGTCATTCACAGCCATTCACAGCGCTTTTACTTTGACTCGTTCATGGGACGTGTGTGACCGTAGATGCCACAATCGGGGCTCGGCCGAACAGGATTCTTTGGGGGTAATGCGGGTGCGACGCTGGAAGGTCCTTCTGGCCACGGGGGTTGCGCTTGCGTCCCTCGGTGGAGTCGGTATCAACGTGATCGAGACGGCGGGGCCCGCGCCCCTTGCGCAGGCGGTCGCAGCGACTGCTGCCGACTGCACCAGTTCGGGGAAGAAGGTCACGACGACCAAGACCGTGCCGACGCCAACGGCCACCACGGTCGAGTCCGATCCCCTGACGGGCAACCCGACGGCGACGGTGACGGCGTACGGGACCGCGACGACGACCACGACGGCGACTCAGCTGCCGGCCAACTGCGTCCCGTGGCTCCCCGGCTGGCGGCCACAGCTCGGTCCGATCTTCAACGACCCGCTCGGGGGCAAGAAGAAGGCGACCGCCATCGTGCGGCGCATCCGCCAGGCCATCGTGCACACGCCGCGGGGCGGGCAGATCCGGATTGCGGTCTACTCCTTCGACCGCGCTGAGATCGCCTCGGCTCTGAAGAAGGCCTACAAGCGCGGCGTCAGCGTCCAGGTCGTTGTCAACAAGTCCGTCATGTCCAGCACCGCCAAGCGGCTGCAGAAGGTCCTCGGCAAGAAGGCCAAGCGCAACAGTTTCCTCATTGCGTGCGCGGGCCGCTGTCGCAAGGCAGGCAAGGGTGGCAACGAGCACGACAAGGTCTTCGCCTTCAGCCGCTCCGGGGGTGCCCAGTACCTCGTCATCACCGACTCGGGAAACCTGACCTCCAAGGGTGTGTATCGCCAGTGGAACGACTCCTATGCAGTGGCCAACGACAAGGGCCTCTACGACACGTGGGTGAAGATGTTCGCCCAGATGGCTGCCCAGAAGCAGACGGGCGGACGAGTGCTCACCTACACGAGTACGACCACACCGTCGGCCTACACGTACTCCTTCCAGCGACAGGCGGCTGAGATGGGCGACACCCCCTCGACGTACGCGACGACGAGCCTGCACCGGTACAACGCCAAGGCCGACCTGCCGGCTCAGCAGATCAACAAGGTCTCCTGCCGGGCGAACCGCGGATACGGGTCGGGCGGCCGCACGGTCATCCGGGTGGCGATGTACGCCATGTTCGGAAGCCGCGGTCGTGCGCTCACGAAGATGCTGATCAACAAGAAGCGGCAGGGCTGTGACGTCAAGATGATCATGAGCGTGCCGGGCAAGCAGTGGCCCCAGCTCGTCAAGGCCGGTATCCCGGTGCGCAGCGGCGACTGGATGTTCGCCTGGCGTGACCCGGCCAAGGAGGACGGCATCGGTGGCTACGGCCCCCGCTTCTACTCCCACCTGAAGTTCATGGCGATCAGCGGCACCTACAACGGTGCCAACGCCAACCTCGTCATCACCGGCTCGGAGAACTGGTCGAACATCTCCAAGGCCAACGAGGAGATGACGTTGCAGATCAACGACAAGGCCGTCTACACCGCCTACGTCAATCACTTCAACGGAATGTTCAACGGCCGTGCCACCCACAAGATGGGAATCAAGCCGACGGGTGGCCCGAAGGGCTCCTAGGCTGGGTGCATGAGCACCCTCGCCCCCGATGTCGTCGCAGGCGTCCGGGCCGCCGCAGTCGCGGCCCGGACGGCCAGCTACGACCTGGCCCTCGCCCCACGCGCCAGCAAGGACGTCGCTCTCGAGACGATGGCCACCGCGCTGCTGGCACGCGCCGACGAGATCCTCGCGGCCAACGCCGATGACGTGGAGCGGGGCGAGACGGGCGGCACGCCGCCGAACATCATCGACCGGTTGCGGCTGACTCCCGAGCGCCTCGCCGGCATGGCCCAGGGACTACGCGACGTCGCAGCTCTGCCCGACCCCGTGGGCGAGGTCGTCCGTGGCTCGACGCTGGCCAACGGTCTCGAGCTCCGCCAGGTGCGGGTGCCGTTCGGCGTCGTGGGCATGATCTACGAGGCACGGCCCAACGTCACCGCCGATGCGGCAGGGATCTGTCTCAAGTCCGGGAACGCCGTGCTGCTGCGCGGCTCCGGCAGCGCCGCCTCCTCCAACGCCGCCATCGTCGCGGTGCTTCGCGACGCCGCGGTGGAGAGCGGTCTGCCGGCCGACGCGATCCAGCTGCTTCCGTCGGACACCCACGACTCGGTCGGCGCGCTCATGCAGGCGCGCGGGCTGGTCGACGTACTGATCCCGCGGGGTGGGGCGGGGCTGATCCGCACCGTGGTCGAGGGCTCGCTGGTGCCCGTGATCGAGACGGGCGTCGGGAACGTGCACGTGTACGTCGACCGGGCGGCCGACCTCGACAAGGCGATCGACATCGTCCTGAACTCGAAGACGCACCGCACCAGCGTCTGCAACAGCGCCGAGTCCCTGCTCATCCACGCCGACATCGCCGACGAGTTCCTGCCGCGGGTGGTCAAGGCGCTGCAGGCCTCCGACGTCACGATCCACGGCGACGCTGCCTTCGCCGCCTTCGAGGGAGTGCGGCCTGCGACCGACGAGGACTGGGAGTCGGAGTACCTCTCCCTCGACATCGCCGCCGCGGTCGTCCCCGACCTCGAAGCCGCGATCGCGCATATCCGGCGCTGGTCCAGCGGGCACACCGAGGCGATCGTCACCGAGGACCTCGCGGCCGCGCGGCGCTTCACCGCGGCGGTGGACTCCGCCGCGGTCATGGTCAACGCCTCGACCCGCTTCACCGACGGGGGCGAGTTCGGTTTCGGCGCCGAGATCGGGATCAGCACGCAGAAGCTCCACGCCCGCGGCCCGATGGGTCTCCCGGAGATGACCTCGACGAAGTACGTCGTCACCGGCGACGGCCACGTGCGGTGACCGGGATGCCCCGCGGTAGGGTGAGCCCATGCTGAACGCCGTTGTCCTGCACGCCGCCGAGGCCGCTGAGCACTCCGAGAAGGTCAACCACTGGATCGTCGGCGGTGTCGCCATCGTGATCCTGCTCAGCCTCATGCTCATCCTGCTGGCGTTCGCCGGCGGCCGCGAGCACTCCTGAGCCACTTCGTGACAGCGACGTCGCGGCGCAGAGTTGGCGTGATGGGTGGGACCTTCGATCCCATCCACAACGGTCACCTCGTCGCGGCGAGCGAGGTCCAGGGCGTCTTCGACCTGGACGAGGTCGTCTTCGTGCCGACCGGTGATCCGTGGCAGAAGTCGCACCGGGAGGTCTCGCCGGCCGAGCATCGATATCTGATGACGGTCGTGGCGACGGCCGCCAACCCCCGGTTCACGGTGAGTCGCGTCGACCTGGAGCGGCAGGGGCCGACGTACACGATCGACACGCTGCGCGACCTCAAGACCATGATGCCGGATGCGGATCTGACGTTCATCACAGGCATCGACGCGCTGGCGGAGATCTTCACGTGGCGCAATGCCGACCAGCTCTTCGAGCTCGCGCAGTTCGTCGGGTGCACGCGGCCCGGCTACACGATCGATGAGCACGTGATGGGGAGGATCCCCGCCGAGCGCGTCACCATCCTCGAGATCCCCGCCCTCGCCATCTCGTCCACCGACTGCCGTGATCGCCACCGCAGCGGCCAGCCGATCTGGTACCTCGTGCCCGACGGCGTCGTGCAGTACATCGGCAAGCACGCCCTCTATACGAATGAGAACTGAATGACCCTCTCGATGCGTCCCTCGCACACCACCCTCCGGGCCTCGCTGCCCTCGTTTCCACAGGCGGTGGCTTCGTGACGGCCACCGACTACGCCCGCGACCTCTGCGTCGTCGCGGCTCGCGCCGCCTCCGACAAGCTCGCCCAGAACATCATCGCGTTCGACGTGAGCGAGCAGCTCGCGATCACCGACGCCTTCCTGCTCTGCTCCGCGCCCAACGACCGCCAGGTGCGCTCGATCGTGGACGAGATCGAGGACAAGGTCCGCGAATTCGGGGCCAAGCCGCTGCGTCGCGAGGGCGACCGCGATGGCCGCTGGGTGCTCCTCGACTTCGGTGACGTCGTCATCCACGTGCAGCACGAGGAGGAGCGTCAGTTCTACGCCCTCGAGCGGCTCTGGCGCGATTGCCCGTCGATCAACCTCGGCGAGCTGTGACCCGTCTGGTCCTGCTGCGTCACGGCGTCACGACCTGGAACGCCGAGGGCCGCTGGCAGGGCCACACCGACGTCCCGCTGGCCCAGGAGGGTCTCTCCCAGGCCGCGCGTGTGGCCGCGTCGATGGCGGCACTGCCGCCGGACGTGATCTGGTCCTCCGACCTCGGGCGCGCTCGCCAGACCGCCGCTCCTGTTGAGGCGTTGACGGGCCTCACGGCCGTCATCGACGAGCGCCTCCGCGAGATCCACGTCGGCTCCTTCGCCGGCCGCGACCGCCCGTCCGTCTTCGCCGAGCACGGCCATGGGCCGTGGGACTACAGCCAGTACGGCGGCGAGTCGGACGTCCAGGTCACCGAACGCCTCGCACCGGCACTCGCTGAGATCGTCGCCGCGCTGGAGGCCGTGGGTGAGCGCGCCACCGGCCTCCTCGTCTCCCACGGACACACCATCCGCCTCGCGACCCTGCACCTCCTCGGCTGGCCGATCGACGCCGTCCACGACCTCGGTCCGATGGCGAACTGTGGATGGGTGGAGCTCGAACGACACGAACCGACCGGCCGCTGGAGGCTCATCGGCTACAACCGGGTGGCCCCGATTTCATGATCCGCCGGGGCTTCCGCTAATCTTTCCGTCGTTGCCCGGGGCCTGATCATTCCGGGACAACGCCAACGGGGGTGTGGCGCAGCTGGTAGCGCACCTGCATGGCATGCAGGGGGTCAGGGGTTCGAGTCCCCTCACCTCCACCGAATTGGCAGGTCAGGGCACTGTTCTGAGTCTCGAAAGAGGAGAGAACAGTGCCCTGGTCTCATTTAGGCACTTCGACTGCCTCACCCTGCTCTTCCAGCGCGAGGGTCAGCACGGGCTCCAGGTCTGCCCGGGTCGTGACCTCGAGGCTCCGGAGTGGACGCCCGTTCCGCCCAGTGACGACGCCATCACCTGCAATATTGGGGACATGCTGATGCGCTGGAGCGACGACCAGCTCCTCTCCAACTTCCACCGGGTGCGCTCGCCGCTGCCCGGGGAGTACACCGGAGCGCGCTATTCGATCCCGTTCTTCGCCCAGGCCAACCGCGACGTCGTCATCACGACGCCGCAGGGGAAGTACGAGCCGATCACGGCGTACGACTATCTCCTGGAGCGGATCGCCGCCAACTACGGCGAGGGCGCAGCGAAGCGGGCTGCGGGAGCATGACCGAGGCCCAGCTCCTCGGCGACGCCGTCTACGCACAGCTCGTCGACCGGATCTTCACCGGCGCCCTTGCCCCCGGGGCGCCGTTGAGCGTGCCGGCGCTCGCGGCCGAGCTCGACGTGAGTCGGAGTCCTGTGCGCGACTCGGTGCAGAGGCTCGTCGCCGAGGGGCTGGCCGTCAGCGTCCCGCATGCGGGAGCGCGGGTGATCGAGGTCGACGACACGGTCATCGCCCAGGTCATGACCGTACGTCGCCTGCTCGACGGTCTCGCCGCGCGGGAGGCCACGGAGCGGGCGACGGCGGCCCAGGCCGCCGAACTCCGGAGGCTCGTCGAGAAGCAGGCGACGGAGATCGAGGCAGGAGCCGATCCGCTCGCCGATGCCCGCCTGGACCTGGAGTTCCACACCGCCGTACGGGACCTCGCCGCGAACCCGACGCTCAGTGATGCCCTGCACCGGCTCGACGCCAAGGCCCACCTGCACAACTCCGGGCTGTGGGCTGACGAGTCCAGTCGGTCGATCGCGCTCGACGAGCACCGTCGCATCATCGACGCGATCGAGATCGGCGACGCCGAGGCCGCGGAGGCCGCGGCGATGGCCCATGTCGCCGCGGTCCTGGTGCGGATGCGGCGCCAGGCCAGGAATCGGTGAGTCGTGGTCAGGCGAGGCGGGCGGGGAAGCCGCCGGTGGCGATCGGACTCCAACGCGTGGGTGTGATCCGGAGCAGCGACTTGCCCTGATCGACCATCGCCCGGCGGTACTCGGCCCAGTCGGAGTGCTCGCCGGAGATGTTGCGGAAGTACTCGACGAACGCGTCGAGCGCCTCGTCCCCGTGGGTGGCGTCGACGACCTCGGCGGTGCCGTCGACCTGCACCCAGGCGCCGTTCCACTCGTCGGAGAGGACGAGCACGCTCACCTCGGGATCGCGGCGGGCGTTGCGGGTCTTCGCCCGCTCGGGATAGGTGGCGATGACGAGGCGGCCGGAGTCGTCGACGCCGCCGGTGACGGGTGAGGCCTGCGGCCCGCCGTCGGCGCGGCGGGTGAGGAGCACCATCTGGTGGCGGGGGCGGACGAAGTCGAGCAGCTCAGCCAGCTCGACGGCGGTGGTGGTGGCGATCGTTCGGGCCATGCCTTTCAGGCTAGCCACCCGCAGATGCCGCACCAGATGCACGTCGAATCAGGCGGGCCTGGGAAGGCCGGAGGCCGGAAGGTCGGGCGCGGGCCGGCCGAAGTAGTAGCCCTGAGCCCGGTCGCAGCCGAGCTCACAGAGTACGGCGGCCTGTCGCTCGGTCTCGACCTGCTCACCGACGATGCTGAGACCGAGCGCCTTGCCGAGGCGGATGATCGCGTTCAGCACCTCGAAGCTGGTGGCGCCGCTGTCGATGCCGTGCACGAACGACCCGTCGATCTTGATGACGTCGATCGGGAACGAGGTCAACCAGCGCAGCGACGACCACCCCGAGCCGAAGTCGTCGAGCGCCACCCGGACGCCCAGGGCCCGGATCTCGGTGAGCGAGGTGATGACCTGCTGGTCGTGCTCGTCGTAGACGCCCTCGGTCACCTCGACGATGAGCCGGCGGGGCGTGAGGTGGTGTCGCTCGATGGTCGCGCTGACGAGCTTCGAGAAGGCGGGGTTGCGCAGCTCGGTGATGGAGACGTTGACCGACGCGACCATGGTCGTCCCGGCGGCCGCGGCCGCGGCGACTGCGCGGTCGAGCGTCCAGGCGCCGAGGGCATGGATGCTGCCGGTGCGCTCGGCATGGCTGATGAACTCCGAGGGGCCGAGCAGGCCGCGCTTGGGATGCTGCCACCGCACCAGCGCCTCGGCACCCCGGACTGTCCCGTCCTCCAGCGCCACGATCGGCTGGTAGTGGAGGACGAACTCGCCCGCCTTCAGAGCCATCTCGATCTCACGCGCGGCCTGGCTGGGATCACCGTAGGCGACGGTCTGGTTGCGGCCGTTGGCCTTCGCATCGTAGAGCGCCACGTCCGCACGGCCCATCAGGAGCGAGCTGGAGTCGCCGCGCTCCCACATGGCCACGCCGATCGACGCGGTCGCCTCCTGCGGGAGGCCCGCACGCAGCTCGTCGGCGAGCTCGGTGGCCTCGCCGAGGGAGCAGCCGGGCAGGAGCAGGACGAACTCGTCGCCGCCGTACCGGAAGAGGAGACGCTCGTGGGGCACGACCTCTCGCCAGCGCCGCGTGCAGGAGACCAGGAGCTCATCGCCGGCGGCATGGCCACCGCGGTCGTTCGCTGCCTTGAAGTGGTCCAGGTCGAGCATCACGACCGCCAGACCGTCATTGCCCCGCGCCGCGCTCTCGACGGCGAACTCCAACCGCCGTGCCAGCGCCCGCCGGTTGCCGAGCCCCGTGAGCGGGTCCTCCTCGATCCGATCGCCGACGCGGGCCAGCCATCCGACCGAGGCGCCGATGCAGGCGAGTCCGCCGAGGACGATGATGATCCGGCTCGCGTAGAGGTCGATGTAGGTCATGGCGACGAATGCGGCGATGTCGACGATCAGCCCATGGACCACGGCTCCGCGCCACGAGAAGAACGCCGTACCGGCGATCATGGGCAGGGCGAAGGTGATCAGCGGGTCCTCGGCCGTCGCCGATCCCCTGGCGAGCATGATCGTCGCGGCGATCAGGATGGAGCCGCCGGCGACCAGGGGGTGGTAGGTCCACCGGGGCCAGCGATGTCCGGTGAGCAGCAGGGCCAGACCGATGACGAGCTCGAAATAGCCGATGGCATGGATGGTGAGGTTCCGGCCCGCGCTGAGCCGGATGTCGCCCGGCGGGAGCTGGCACGCGATGCCGCCGAGCAGGTAGAAGACACCCGCTGCCCGGCTGAGGATCTTCCGCGGAGCGACGGCAGGGGCGTGCCGATACGATCCGGCAGAGGTGCCTCCGAGAGATGCAGCCACTCGTGAAGGGTACGGGAATGCTCCGCTCACACCCTCTACTGTCGGCACATGGCTGACCGGATCCATGGGTTCACCGATGATGCTCTCGCCGACCACGACGCGGTCGCGCTGGCCGACCTTGTCCGCAGGCGCGAGCTCAGCGCCGAGGAGATCGAGCGGGCGGCGATCGCCCGGCTCCAGGCGGTCGCACCGCGGCTCAATGCACTCGCGCACACGGCGTACGACGACCCCCGCCGCTCCCCGGATCCGACTGCTGCCTTCGCCGGTGTCCCCACGGTGGTCAAGGACAACACCCCCGTCGCGGGCATGCCGACCAACCACGGGACCGACGCGTTCGTCTCCGGACGGTCGGAGAAGGACGGCCGCTACACGACGCAGTACCTGAGCTCCGGGATGACGGTGCTCGGCAAGAGCCGACTGCCGGAGTTCGGGTTCAACGCGACCACGGAGTTCCGGGTCGCGCCCCCGGTCCTCAACCCGTGGAACACCACGCGGTCGGTCGGCGCGTCCTCGGGAGGCTCCGCCGCGCTCGCCGCCGCCGGCGCGGTGCCGATCGCGCACGCCAACGACGGTGGCGGCTCGATCCGAATCCCGGCCGCGGCCGCCGGCCTGATCGGGCTCAAGCCCAGCAGGGGCAGGCACATCGACGGCGAGGAGGCGCGCGTCCTGCCGATCAGGATCATCAGCGAGGGCGTGCTCACCCGCTCGGTGCGCGACACCGCCGTCTTCCACGCGGCGATGGAGAGGCACTGGCGCAATCCGCGGCTGGCGCCGATCGGTCTCGTCGAGGGGCCGGCGAACCGCCGCCTGCGCGTGGGCCTGCTGCTCGAGTCCGTCACCGACGCCGTCGTGGACGCCGAGACCCGCGCCGCGGTCGAGCGCACCGCCTCCCTGCTCGAGGAGCAGGGTCACAGCGTCGAGCCGATCGGGGTCCCTGCGGACGCCACGCTCGGCGACGACTTCGTCCTCTACTGGGGCATGCTCGCGACGATGGTGAGCAGCCTCGGCAAGGTCACCTACGACCGCAGCTTCGACTCCTCGCGACTCGACGGCCTCACACTCGGGCTGCGCAGGCACCTGCGGCGCCACGCGCGCCACCTGCCGGCCGCGCTGTGGCGGCTCCGGAGGGCCGGTGCCCGGTACGCGGCCGCGTTCGAGCAGGTCGACCTGGTGCTCTCACCGGTGGTGGCGAACGTGACGCCCGAGCTCGGCTGGCTCAGCCCGCACGTCCCCTTCGACCAGCTCATCGACAGACTGCGCAACCACGTCGCCTTCACGCCGCTGCACAACGTCGCCGGCGCACCGGCCATCTCGCTGCCCCTCGGGCTCAGCGCCTCGGGGCTGCCTGTCGGGGTGCAGTTGTCGGCGGCGTACGGCGACGAGCGGACGCTCCTCGAGATCGCCTTCGCGCTCGAGGAGCAGGTGGGCTGGCCCTCGATCACCGACTGATGGGCGCCGGTCGACTCAGCGGGAGACCTGACTCAGCAGCCGCATCGCCACCGGGCTCACGACCGGCCGGGTGAGCCGATGGAGCACGACGCGCCGCGCGAACCGGGCGCGATCGCGTCGGGTGAACTCCAGGCCGAGCTTCTCGCGGACGACCTCGGGCAGCATCGCTGCGGTGATCAGCCGCTGCTCCTCCATGACGCGGGCTCCGGCGAACCGCCACACCGCGTCCGGCACACCCGGCGGTTGTGCACGGGCGGGATCGTCGAATGCAGCGACCGCCCAGCGTGCCGCCTCCGTGGCCTCGAGCGCCTCGCGGCACATGTGGTCCCAGTAGGCCTCGAACTCGTCGAGCGTGTCCGGCATCGGGCGCTCGCTGATCCCGTAGAGCCGGTACCAGGTCTTGCCTGCCTCCCAGATCTCCTCACGCTCGTCGCGGGTGAGCCGGTGGTGGTAGAGATCCATCCACGTCATGTCGGCCATCACGAAGGTCGCGTGCGCCCAGAACCAGACCTCTGGATCGAGCGCGTGGTAGCGGTTGCCGTGCTCGTCGACGCCCTTGATGTCGAGGTGGAAGTCCCGCACCCGGGCCGCAGCCGCCGGTGCACGTTCTCCGCCGATCTTCGACTCGATGATCGGTGGCAGCGACCGGAGGATCCGCGCATAGGGCTCGTCGAAGAACTTCGAGTGCTGGACGACGCCCGCACCGATCGCCGGGTGCATCAACTGCAGGATGCCGGTGCCGGAGCCGACCAGCAGGCCCCTCCAGTCGCCGTAATAACGGTGGAGGATCGAGCCGGCCGGCACCGGTTGCGGAGTGTCCGTGGTCATCGTCCAATCATGACCCGGTCGAGGTACGCCGACCCACGGGTCTGCCGGATGATCATCGTGTGCCTGCCCGGGGCAAGTGACACGGTGACAGTCCGCCAGCGAGGCGCCTTGGAGCGACCCTTGAAGGGGAGCGTCCTGACCACCTTCCCGTCGATGAGGAGCTTGGCTGTGCCGCCCTTCTTCGCCGTCCCGAGCACGAGGCGCAGTTGCTGTCCGACGAACGCGTAGCTCGCCGTGGGCCGCCGCCGCGCGGTCGCCCGCGCGGAGCAGTAGCGGCGCAGGTGTGCTGTGCGACTGGACCGGCCGGTCCAGTGGCCCGTGAGCCGGATCGCGGCGCCGGCGCGGCAGACCGCCTCCACCGAGCGGAAGGTCAGCGGCGTGCCATTCGTGACGGTGCCGCCTGTGCCGCCCGTGCCGCCATCGCCGCCGGGACTGGTCGGATCAGCGGGGTCGCGGACCGCCCGGTGGCTGGGAAACTGCACGAGCTGCTGGAAGGTGGGGCGGTTCTGCCAGGTGGTGAGGGCGTGGGTGACACCGCCGAGGGGGTTCTGCTGGATCGCCCCGGCACACCACTGGTCACCCGCGGAGCAGACGGTGTCGGCGGGGTAGGTGTCGGCGTACGTCGCCGCGGTGGCCTGGCTGAGGCTCTGCAGCAGCGCGGCCCGACAGGCGCTCAGGCTGCCGTTGCCGCAGAAGGTCGTGCCCAGGCCGCCCTGGACCGGGTCACCGAGGACGGTGCGCAGGTCCTTGTCGACGTACGACCACCAGCCGTGCTCATAGGCGGCACCCTGATGCTTGACCCCGGAGTGCGCGGCAGCCGGTGACTCGTCGACGGTCTGGACGTCCGCAAGCGCGTCGTACAGCTGCGTGCCCATCGTCGGGCCGAACTCGGCCTGGGTGAGCAGCGGCCACCACGCGTCCATCGTCTTGATCGTGTCGGCGAAGCTGAGCTTCTTGCTGCCGGCTGTCGTCTCGGTGCGCTTCGCGCCCGCGGCGAGCCACGACTTGAGTGCGCTCACCGTCGCCTTCTGGGTGGGATCGGTGACGGGAGCGGAGTCGATCACCCGCAGGATCGTCGGCAGCACGTCCTCACCCTTGAGGTCCGTGACGGCCGCGTCCTCCATCGCGCCCGCCAGCGAGGCGCGCGTGATCTTCAGCCCGCTGCCGATCAGCGCTCTCACGCGGTCGTCGAGGAGGTCGCCGCGGTAGACGCTGCCCATGCCGAAGAAGCTCTGGGTGTAGCCGTCGGCGATCCGGTTGTTCCACGAGATCATGTAATCCTGGTCGATGACCTGGGGGTGTGCGGCGACGCCGATGTCGGTGGCCGTGTTCGTCGCCGGAGCCCAGTTGCGCCACTCGTAGGCGGCGGTGCCCCAGACCGGCAGGTTCGGGTCGACGTTCGTTGCGCGCTGTGGGTCGAGGCCGGAGTTGAAGTATGCCGTGTGCTCATCGTCGATGTAGAACCAGTTGAACGTGTAGCCGATGTGGGACGCCGCCTCCTGGAAGCCCTTCGGCCCCTTCACGAGATCCGGGTCGTTGAGCATCTGGAAGCCCAGGAGGGTGTCGGCGTCGTGCAGGTAGGTGGAGCGCAGCGTCGTGTAGGCGACGGGCTTCCCGCCGATGGTGGCGCGATGGCCGACCATGCCGTACTTCGTGCGGTAAGCCCTGAGTGTGTAGGACCCCGCCGGCGTGCTGTCGGCGATCGTCGGACTCCATGCCTCGGTCGAGGAGAGCACGTCCATCGGCGTGCAGACGCCGTGGAAGACGTACGCCGACGAGTCGAGCGTCGCAGGGCTGCCGTCGGTGTTGCACAGCGGCACCGCGAACGTGTCGATGATGTTCTGGTTCGCCGAGGTCGCGCTCCAGGAGTAGTCCTGTCCGCGCCCGAGCAGCACGTACATGCTCAACCCGGCGAAGGCGGCGCCCTGTGCCTGGATGCCGGGGCCGTGGATGTCCTCCAGCAGGAGCAGTTGTGGGGCGAAGTAGCCGGTCTGCGGGCCGAAGACCGCGATCGGGTGGCCGTCGTCGGTGTGCCTCCCGCTCACGACGAGGGCATTCGACATGCTGTGCTTGGTGTCGAGCAGCCCGCCGGGGAGCACACCCTCGTTGGACATGCCGGTCAGCTTCGACAGGCCCGGGATCGTGGCGGCCGAGGCGCTGGATCGGGCGGAGCGTGCCGCCGCGGCGTCCTCGGCGGTGTCGGCCGCGGAGCCCGTGGCGTCGTAGACGACGGGCTGGGCTACGACCGAGCCGGCGTCCGGCAGGGCGGGGCCCACGGGGTCGGCCGGGCTGGCGGCGTACGGGAAGGTCCTGCCGTGCACGGTGAGGGTGGCCTCGGGGTCGTCCTCTTCGCGGAGGCCCGCCCAGACCTTGTCGCCGGTGGTGGTGCCGAACTGCTGCTCCGCGGCCAGCTTGACCAGCGCGGCCTGGAGCTGGTTGCCGCCCCCGGTGCCGAAGAGGGCCGCGATGATGCCCGAGATCGCGACCAGGTCGGTGGGTTTGAACGGCTGGATGCCGTTTCCCGTGACGTCGGCGTTGCCGGTGAGGACGTACTCGCCGGGGAAGCTCAGGCTGGCCTTGGAGTCGGTGATGTACTGGTTGATCCCGGCGACGTAGCTGGTCACGTCGGCCACTGCCAGGGCGCCGCGCGGACCGCTGTGGGCGAGGCTGTCGACCTCGGCCTGGCGGTCGGCCTCGGTGTAGGCGCCGAGCTGGTAGAACTGCGACTCCAGGTTGCGGTTGGAGGCCGCGCCGCCCGCGAAGCTGGTGAGCTCGCCCCGGCCGAGATGGCGCAGCACGTCCATCAGCCACAGTCGCTCCTGGCCGGCGACGTAGCCGGCGCCGAACTCGGTGCCCTCGCGCGTCGTGCCGTAGATGTGGGGCGTGCCGGTCTTCTTGTCGTAGACGACCGTCACGTCGCTGCGACCACCCGGCCTCTGGGTGCTCTCGATGTTGTCCGGACTGAGCACGAAGGAGGCGTCGTTGAAGTAGTCCGACAGCTGGTCGTCGGTGAGCCCGGTGTAGGCGGAGGCGAGGCCGGCGTACTTCTGCAGGGCGTCGTCGGCGTGCGCAGGCTGGGTGCCGAGCAACTGGTTGGCGAGGATCTCCGCGACGGTCGCGGTGCCGTCATTGCCGGGCGGCAGGATCGAGCTGCACTGGCCGAGGCAGTAGTCGCCGGCGTCGGCGTACGTCTGCGGGTACGGGGCGTCGGCGGCTCGGGCCGTTCCGACGGGCAGCGCGGCGAGGAGCGGCACCGTCAGCAGGCCTGCCGCCAGAGCGGCCAGGCACCTCATCGGCCGCCTCCGACCGGCATGTGCTCGTCGTACCAGGCCGCTGCGTCGCGGATGGCGGTGTCCACATCGCCGGGGTCGTAACCCAGCTCCCGCTGGGCCTTGGACCAGTCCGAGGCCTGCGGGACGCAGAGGTACTTCGCCATGCCGGGGTCCATCTCCGGGGGCTTGCCGCTGAGCCCCGACGCGAACTGGGCCACGGTGCCGTACCCCCGCAGGACGGCCGACGGGACGCGCCGCGGCTTCGTCTCGCTACCGACCAGCTCGGCGATCCGGGTGAAGACGTCGTGATAGGCGCGGTTGTGCCCGGTCAGGTTGTAACCCTCGCCGGTGCGGCCCTTCTCGACTGCCGCGACCATGCCGGCGGAGACGGCGCGCACGTCGCAGAACGAGGCGGTGCCGGGAGGGGAGAACGTCGTCCTCCCGGCTTGGAGGTCGCGGATGATCCGGCCGAGCTGGAGGGTGTGGTCGTACGGCCCGATCATGAAGCCGGGGTAGACCACGACCACGTCCAGTCCCGAGGCGACGCGGTCGAGCACCGCGGCCTCTCCCGCAGCCTTGGTGTCGGCGTAGTCATAGCCGATGTTGAAGAGGCTGGTGTCGCCGGCGCGCTCGGGCAGGGGGGAGCCGTCGCGGTTGTACCCGTGCACGTCGACGGTGCTGGTGTGCACGAAGCGCTGTACGTCGGCACGGAGCGCCGCGTCGGCGAGCAGTGCCGCGGCGTCGACGTTCACCCGTCTGCGCCGCGGCGCGAGCCTCGCCCAGGTCGACGTGTCGCCGGCGACGTGGAAGACCCAGTCGACGCCCTTGACCAGCCCGGGGAGCTGTGCCGGGTCGAGCAGGTCGGCGAGACGGACCTCGAGGGGGAGGTCGTCGAGGAAGCGGGTGGTCGAGCCAGGGGCCCCGGTGGCGACCACCTCGTGGTCGCCGTCGAGGAGGCTCCGGACGAGGTTGCTCCCGACGAAGCCGGTGGCTCCGGTGACCAGGCAGCGCATCAGTGCACCCCTTCCAGCGTGGTTTCGGGTCGGCGGCTCGCAGGCGTCGAGACCGGCCGGAGGTCGTCGTAGAACGAGTGGTCGGGGTCGGGCCAACCGAAGCGGTCGCGGAGCTCGGCCAGGTAGGCCTGGTAGGTGTGTGACTCCACGTAGTTCGCGTGCCGGGGGCTGTCGATGTAGGCGATCCCTCCCCGCAGGTCGGGGAAGTCGGTCGCCTTGAGTGCGAGGAGTTCGTCACGGTGGAGGCCCGTCTCGCGGGCACGGATATCCATCACGATCAGCTGAGCCATCTCGTCGAAGCGCCGATAGGCGGCGTCGGCGAACTCGATGAAACCAAGGACGTACAGGCTGTCGTGCTGGCGGTTGAAGACGTTGAGGTAGAGCTGCGGGTGGCCGGCCTTCCAGGTGAAGAGGTCCTTGTCGAGGAAGGGCAGCTGGTACTCGTACCCCGTGCAGGTGAGCACCAGGTCGAGCTCCTCCTCGGTGCCGTCCTTGAACCTCACCCCGGTCTCGGTGAAGTGGTTGATGTCGGGTTTGGCGGTGAGGTCGCCGTGGGCGAGGTGGTGGAGCACCTGGGTGTTCATGATCGGGTGGCTCGACAGGGCATCGTGGTCCGGCGCCGGCAGGCCCAGCCGGGTGAGGTCACCGACGAGGGAGTCGATCAGCTCGTTCACGTTGGACGAGAGCGCCAGTCCCTTCGGCGGCTCGAGGTAGCCGTTGATGACCGCATCGGTCGGGATACCGCCGATGTGCTTCGGCACGTAGCGGTAGCCCCGGCGCACCGAGAAGAACGCGGCGTCGGCGTGGCGGGCGGCGTCGCTGGCGATGTCGACACCCGAATTGCCGGCGCCGACGATGAGCACGCGCTTGCCGAGGAACTCCTGGCCGGAGCGGAACGTGACCGAGTGGCGGATCTCGCCGCGGTAGCGCTCCATGCCGGGAAAGCTCGGGGCGTTCGGGTGCCAGGTCACACCCGGCGCGGCGATGAGACCGTCGTACTCCCGCACCTCACCGGTCGAGAGCGTGACGCGCCACCGGTCGCCCGGCAGCTCCTCCGCGTGGACCACCTCGGTGTTGAAGGTGACCCGGTCGTAGAGGCCCCAGTCGCGGCCGAACTTCCGGATGTAGTCGCGGATCTGCTTCCAGGTCGGGTAGTCGGGGAAGGTCGACGGCATCGGCTCGCCGTAGAAGCCGCTCGTGTAGCGCGAGCTGATGAAGTGGGCCGACTCGTACATCGGGGTCCCGGGGTTCTCCATGTCCCAGATGCCGCCGAAGTCGCCGTGGCGCTCGAACCAGTCGAACGGGACGCCCTCCTTGATCAGGGCACGGGCCATGATCATCGAACTGGGGCCGCCTCCCACGATGACGTACGTCCGGGTGTATTCGACCTTGGGCAGTGCGACGGCGGCGTCGGTGCGCTTGCGCAGGTGGCTGACGGCGAAGGACGCGTAGACCGCCGGCCGGTTCTTCCGGAGCCACAGGGCCAGGGCGATGCCGGCGGCGCCCACTGCGATCAGCAGCACGGGGATCAGGTTGACCGCGGTGTCGTCCGAGCCGGTCAGCAGTGCGTAGTTGGTGACCGCCAGGACGATGCCGGTGGCAAGGCCGACGAAGCCGAGTACAGGAGCCACCAGGCCGGAGAACCAGTGCCGGTCGCTGCGACGCCAGAAGAAGACGATCGTCGCGAGCGCTGTGATCGCCTGCATCGAGACGACGCCGAGGGTGCCGAGGCCGATCAGGCCGGCGCCGATCACCAGATAGGGGTCCGCCCCGGCAAGGCTGAGCCCGCCGATCACGACGATCGTCAGCACCGAGACGGCGATGCTGGCGAGATGTGGCGAGAGGTGGCGCGGGTGGTAGGTCCCCAGTGCCCGCGGCATGAAGCCTTCGCGGCCGAGGGCGAAGACGTAGCGGGCGCCGGCGTTGTGCAGTGCGAGGTACGACGCCAGGAGGCTGGTGCACAGCAGGACCGCCGTGGCGTCGTAGAGCGCGGTGCCGCCGTACTGCTGGGCGAGGGTGAAGACGAAGTTGCCCACCTCGGTGCGGGCCATCGCGGGGGCGTCGGTCCCGCCGGCTCCGCCGATCAGGATCAGCGAGGTGAGGACGTAGAAGCCGGCGATGATGCTGACCGACGTGAAGACGGCCTTGGGGATGCTGCGCTCGGGGTTCTTGGTCTCCTCGCCGTACATCGCGGCCGACTCGAAGCCGACGAAGCTGGTGAAGGTGAAGATCGCGGCGATGCCGAGTGAGCCGCCGAAGATCTCGTGTGGGGTGAAGGCCTGCAAGGGGAACGCGGCTCCGCCCTGCTTCCCGACGATGAGCAGGTCGAGTGCGATCAGGACGGCGAACTCCAGGACCATCAGGTAACCGAGGATCTTGGCTGAGAGGTCGACGTTCCGATAGCCGAGGAAGGCCACGAAGGCGATGGCGAAGGCGGTGCACAGCCACCAGGGCGCGTTGACGCCGGAGTCCGCGAGGACCAGGTGCGTGAAGTAGCCGAACGACGCAGGAAGACCGATCGCGGTGGCGGCGTACCCGACTGTCGCCATGTACGCGGCCGCTGCGCCGAGCGGCTTGCCCAGTCCTCGTGCCACGAGTAGGTAGAGGGCGCCTTCGTTGGTGACGCGCTTCGTCATCGCGGCGTAGGCCGCCGAGAAGCAGAGCAGCGTGAGGCCGGTCAGCACGTAGGCCGACGGCATCGCGATGCCGTCGCCACGGATGAGGGCGAGGGGGACGGTGCCGATCAGCGCCGCCATGGGAGCGGCCGCGGCGATGACGAGGAACACCACCCTGCTCGTGGTCAACATGCGCTTGTCGGTGGGACCGTGCTCGGTGGTGGACATCTCACTACCTCCATGAACAACCGTGGAACCGGGGGCGGACATCGCCGTTGATGCGCTGCGTTGATGCGGGACGTTAGTCTGGTCATGCGTACTGGTCAAGCGACCAAGGCAAGTGAACTGGACACTCTGACAGGATGTGGACGTGGCAGAGATGCAGATCCGTCGGCGCGACGAGGACGGTCGGCGGGACGCGCTCGTCGCCGCCGCGGGGCGGGTGATCGCCCGCGACGGTGTCGGCGCCGCGACGACTCGCAAGATCGCTGCGGAGGCCGGGCTGCCGCTCGGGATGGTCCACTACTGGTTCGGCGGCAAGGACGACCTGCTCGCTGCGGTGGTCGAGAAGGCCGTCGCCGACCTCGAGGCGGCGAGTCACGAGACGCCGTTCTTCCGTGGGACGGGCGACCTCGACCTGCGCGATGCCTTCCGCGCTGCGTGGGAGTTCATCGTCAACGACGAGCCCGGTCGCCAGCTCTCCCTCTACGAGCTCACCATCGTGGCCCTGCGGACGCAGGGCATGGAGAAGCTCGCGGCCAAGCAGTACGCGTCCTATCGCGGAGTCGCCACCGCCACCGCGCAACCCTGGTTCGAGGCGTACGGCGGCGAGCTGCCGGGCGGGCTCGAGGCGCTGGCCCGCCTCATCGCCGTCACGATCGACGGCGCGGCACTGGCCTGGCTCGCCGACCCCGAGGGCACGCGGCCCCACGAGATCTTCGAGCTGTTGAGCTTCCTGCTGGACCGCGCACGCACATGAGCCGCGTGCGTCGGGGTACGCCGACGGCATGAGCGAGCAACAGCAACCACCACAGCAGCAGGAGCCGCCGGGCAGCAGCGCAGCGATGGAGCCGCGTCCCGACTGCGGCGAGGAGAGCTATGTCGGGCACGGCCGGCTCGAGGGGAAGGTCGCGGTCATCACGGGCGGCGACTCGGGCATCGGCCGTGCCGTCGCGATCGCCTTCGCCCGTGAGGGTGCCGACGTCGTGATCTCCTACCTGGACGAGCACGAGGATGCGCAGGACACGGCGTCGTACGTCGAGAAGGCGGGCCGGCGCGCGGTCCTCGTGCCGGGCGACCTGTCCCAGCCGCAGCAGTGCCGCGACGTGATCGACAAGGCCTTCGAGGAGTTCGGCAGGCTCGACGTCCTGGTGTCGAACGCGGCCTTCCAGATGACGCACGAGTCGCTGGAGGACGTGCCGGACGAGGAGTGGGACTTCACCGTTGCCACGAACATCTCGGCGATGTTCCACCTCGTGAAGCGGGCGCTGCCGCACCTGAAGAGCGGAGCGTCGATCATCGCCACGACGTCGATCAACTCCGACTCACCCAAGGCCGAGCTGGCGCCGTACGCCATGACGAAGGGGGCGATCGCCAACTTCGCCGCGAGCTTGGCGCAGATGCTGGGGGAGCGCGGCATCCGGGTCAACAGCGTCGCGCCGGGGCCGATCTGGACGCCGCTGATCCCGTCGACGATGCCGGAGGAGAAGGTCGCGCAGTTCGGCGGCGACACCCCACTCGGGCGGGCCGGGCAGCCGGCGGAGCTGGCACCCGTCTATGTCCTGCTGGCCTCGGACGAGGGCAGCTACATCTCGGGCTCACGGATCCCGGTGACGGGCGGGCGGCCGATCCTCTGATCGGCCGCCCCGCCCGCATATCCGGGAACGTCAGGGCGTGAAGACGACCTTGACCATGCCGTCGGCCTTCTCGCGGAAGTCGCTGTAGGCCTTCGGGGCGTCCTCGAGTGAGAGGTGGTGCGTCGCGAACGACTCCACGCCGAGGACGTCCTCGTCCTGCATCAGCAGGCCGAGGATCTCCGGGCTCCAGTGGCGGACGTTGGCCTGGCCCATCCGGATCTGCACCTGCTTGTCGAAGAGCTGCATCATCGGGAACGGGTCCTTGGCGCCGCCGTAGACGCCGGAGATCGAGACCGTGCCGCCACGACGCACCGCGTCGAAGGCGCCCGTCAGCGCCGCGAGCCGGTCGACGCCGGCCTTGAGCATGAACGGACGTGCGATCGCGTCCGGCAGCAGCCCCGCCGCCTTCTGTGCGGTCTCGGCGATGGGGGAGCCGTGCGCCTCCATGCCGACCGCGTCGACGACCGCGTCGGCTCCGCGCCCGTCGGTCAGCGAGCGGACCTGCTCCGTGAGATCGCCGCCGTCGCTGACGTTGATCGTCGTCGCGCCGCGTGCCTCGACCCGGGCGAGCCGCTCGGGCAGGAGGTCGGCCACGATGACCCGCACGCCGCGGTGCAGGGCGATGCGGGCGGTCATGTCGCCGATGGGCCCGGCGCCGATGACCAGCAGCGTGTCGTCGGGGCCGACGCCGGCGTACTCCACCGCCTGCCAGGCGGTCGGGAGGACGTCGGAGAGGAAGAGGAAGCGGTCGTCGGGCGGGCCCTCCGGCACGAGGATCGGGCCGTAGTTGCCGAACGGCACATGCAGGTACTCGGCCTGACCGCCCGGGACCTGACCGTAGAGCTTGCTGTAGCCCAGCAGGCTCGCGCCGGTGCCATGCTCGCGGTTCTGCGTCGTCTCGCACTGGCTCTGCAGCCCGCGGCTGCACATCCAGCAGTGCCCGCAGCTGACGTTGAACGGGACGACGACGCGGTCGCCCGGCTTGAGCCCGGCGACCTCCGGGCCGACCTCCTCGACGATGCCCATCGGCTCGTGGCCGACGACGTCGCCGGGCGTCATGAACGGCCCGAGCGGGTCGAAGAGGTGCAGGTCGGAGCCGCAGAGGCCGGTGCTCGTCACCCGGATGATCAGGTCATCCGGCTCCTTGATGACGGGGTCGGGGACGTCCTCGACGGTCATCTTCCGATTGCCCTGCCAGGTCACGGCGCGCATTGCTGTCTCCTCCGGTTGATGGTGTGCGGTGTGGTTACCCGTGTGGAGGTGGGTCACACGGGTAACCACCGGCCATGAGCCCCAGCGCGCGCGTCACCACCGTCGTCGCCACCCGCAACCGCGCAGCCGACCTCGCGTGGTCGCTGCCGCTCCAGCAGGAGCCGGTGATCGTGGTGGACAACGGCTCCGACGACGAGACGGTGGCGTTGGTGCAGGAGCGGTTCCCGACGTACGACGTCATCGCGCTGTCCGAGAACCAGGGGGCCGTCGCCCGCAACGTCGGGGTGTCCGCGGCGACCACGCCGTACGTCGCCTTCTCCGACGACGACTCGTGGTGGGACGACGGGGCGCTCGAGCGTGCCGCCGAGCTCTTCGACGCCCATCCGGACCTGGCCCTCATCCAGGCACGGATCCTGGTCGGGCCCGACGAGCGCACCGACCCGGTCTGCGAGCAGATGGCTCACGCCCAGCTGGGGAACGTCGATGACACCACCTGGCCGGCCATCCTGGGCTTCATCGCGTGCGGTTCGATCGTCCGGCGGGAGGCCTTCCTCGCCGTCGGCGGCTTCGATCCGGTCGTGCACTTCCCCGGCGAGGAGGAGCGGGTCGCGCTCGACCTGGCCGCCGCCGGCTGGCGGATGGCGTACGTCGACGACGTGGTCTGCCACCACCACCCCTCGACGGTGCGCCCACCGTCGGCGCACCGCCTCGCACTCGAGTCGCGCAACCGTGTGCTCACCGCGGTGATGCGTCGCCCGTGGTCCGTGGTGGCGGCGACGATCGGGCACGCGATGACCGAGACCCCGGCGGCCCGCCGGGGTGTCCTGGACGCGGTGCCGCGGCTCCCCGCTGCGCTGGGCCAGCGGCGACGGCTGCCGGTCGCGCTCGAGCGCGCCCGCCGCGAGCTCGACGCGGCGGCGTGAGGAGCGGCCATGCGTGACCACACCCTTCGACTCCTGCGCGACCCCTACGGCTTCATCCTGACCGAGCTGCGGCGCTCCGGCGGCGGCGATGTGGCGCGGACCGGGCTGCTGGGGCAGCCGGCGGTCTGTCTGAGCGGTCCCGAGGCGGCCGACTGGTTCTACGGCCCCCAGCTCCACCGGGCCGGCGCGGCGCCGCTGCCGGTACAGCTGACCCTCTTCGGCCGCGGCGGCGTCCAGTCGCTTGACGGTCGGGCGCACCACCATCGCAAGCAGCTCTTCGCCCCGCTGCACGACGAGCAGGAGGTGACCCGGCTGGCAGCCGAGGTCGCCGCGGAGCTGCATGCGGCCGCTGCCTCGTGGGCCGGCCGGGAGGTGTCGCTCTACCGGGCGGTGCAGCCGCCGCTCTTCAGGGCGGTCTGCCGCTGGGCGGGCGTCCCCCTGGGGCCGGGGGAGGCCGAGCGCCGGACGCCGTCCGTCGTCTCGCTCTTCGACGATGCCGCCGGCCCCGGGCCCCGCCACGTGCGCGCCCTCCTGAACCGGGTCCGATGTGACCGGTGGGCCACGCGGGTGATCCGCGACCTGCGTCGTCGACCGACGCCGCTGCGACCGACGCTGGCCGAGAGGGTCGCACGGCACCGCGACGAGGCGGGCGTGCTCCTGCCGGTGCACACGGCCGCGGTCGAGCTGCTCAACATCCTGCGACCCACGGTCGCCGTCTCGGTCTTCATCGCCAAGCTCGGCCAGACGCTTGCGGAGCGTCCGGGCGTCGCGGAGCGCCTGGCCGCGGCGGACACCGACGAGCGGATGCGCTTCATCGAGGAGGTACGCCGACTCCACCCCTTCTTCCCGGCCGTCGTGGCGCGGACGAGTGAGGAGACGACGTACGGCGGCTGCCCGATGCGGCGCGGCACCCGGGTGCTGCTCAACCTGGTCGGCAGCGGGATTCCCCAGGGCGGAGGCGACGTCTGGCAGGGCCATCGGTGCCCAGGCGAGCCGATCACGAGGGCAGTGATGGCGGTGGCGCTGGACCTCCTGCTGACGCTGGACCACGACGTGCTCAGCCCTCCCCGGGTCGATGCGCACCGCGCGCCGGCAATTCCTGTCGACGGTTTTCGTATCCGAGTGCATCAGGTAAAGGACCACGGGTACGGCCGCTGAGGACAGCACGACGCCGTCGTACTCGATGAGGAGCCTTCCATGCCCGATGACCTGACCATCCCCGGTGCTCCTGCGGCCGTTCCCCCGACGCTCGAGGAGCCGACGGAGCCGCACGACCCGAACCCGCCCAAGCCGGACCAGCAGGCGCCCCAGGTGCGCACCGCGACCGGCACCGATCTCGACGCCGAGAGGGCGCGCGCCCAGCAGGGCGCCTATCTGACCACGTCGGTGGGAGCGCGACTGCGCGAGACCGACCATTCACTCAAGGCCGGCGACCGCGGTCCGACCCTGCTGCAGGACCACCACCTGCGCGAGAAGATCACCCACTTCGACCACGAGCGCATCCCCGAGCGCGTCGTACACGCCCGCGGTTACGCCGCGCACGGCGTCTTCGAGGCCTACGGCACGGCCGACAGCGTGACGTCGGCGGCCTTCCTGGCCAAGGGCGTCGAGACGCCGGTCTTCGTCCGCTTCTCCACGGTGCTCGGCTCGCGCGGCTCGATGGACACCGCCCGTGACACCCGCGGCTTCGCCACGAAGTTCTACACCGCCGAGGGCAACTTCGACCTCGTCGGCAACAACATCCCGGTCTTCTTCATCCAGGACGGCATCAAGTTCCCCGACGTGATCCACGCCGGCAAGCCGCACCCCGACCGCGAGATCCCGCAGGCGCAGTCGGCGCACGACACGTTCTGGGACTTCGTCTCGCTCCACACCGAGGCACAGCACCACACCATCTGGAACATGTCCGACCGTGGCATCCCGCGCTCCTACCGCCACATGCAGGGCTTCGGTGTGCACACCTTCCGGCTGGTCAACGCCGAGGGGGAGACGAGCCTCGCGAAGTTCCACTGGCGGCCCAAGCTCGGCACGCATTCGCTGCTGTGGGAGGAGGCGCAGCTGCTGGGTGGCTTCGACCCCGACTTCCACCGTCGCGATCTGGCCGATTCGATCGAGTCCGGTGCCTTCCCGGAGTGGGAGTTCTCGGTGCAGGTCTTCCCCGACACCCCGGAGCAGACCTTCGAGGGGATCGACCTCCTCGATCCCACCAAGATCGTTCCCGAGGAGCGGGCACCGCTCCAGCCGATCGGCCGGATGCGCCTGACCGCGAACCCGACCAACTACTTCGCCGAGACCGAGCAGGTCGCCTTCCACGTCGGCAACCTCGTGTCCGGGATCGACGTCACCGACGACCCGCTCCTGCAGACCCGGCTCTTCTCCTACCTCGACACGCAGCTGTCGCGGTTGGGTGGGCCCAACTTCAACCAGATCCCGATCAACCGTCCGCACGCCCCGGTCAACGACATGCTCCGCGACGGCTTCCACCAACACGCCGTGCAGGAGGGTGTGGCGCCGTACCGGCCCAACTCGCTCGACGGCGGCTGCCCCTTCCTCGCCGGTGACCCGGAGGGAGCCTTCACGGACCTGCCGGTCGTGCTTCCCTCGGCGCCGAAGACGAGGGCACAGGCGGCCTCGTTCGACGACCACTTCACCCAGCCGCGACTCTTCTTCCGGAGCCTCACACCGCCCGAGCAGCAGCACATCATCGACGCCTACGCGTTCGAGCTCGGCAAGGTCTACGAGCAGGCAATCAAGGAGAGGCAGCTCCAGTGCCTCGCCGAGATCGACACGACGCTGTGTGCCGGGGTGGCCGCCCAGCTCGGGCTGCCCGCACCCGCCCCGACGCTCGAGGTCGGTGACGTGGAGGCGAGCCCCGCGCTGGCACAGATCGGCGAGGAGTGGCCCGCGGACGGTCGCATGATCGGCATCCTGGTCGACGCGGACACGACCGGCCTGGACGAACTCCGGACCGCGATCGACGCCGCCGGCATGGTGCCGCTCCTCATCGGACCGACCGGCGGGATGCTGCCTGACGGGACGCCGCTCCAGCGGTCGCTCGCCACGGCCCGTTCGGTGGAGTACGACGCCCTCCTGGTCGCTGCCGCCCCGCCGCTCGGCGACGGCGGGGTCGACCCGCGTGCGGTGCGGCTGATCGACGAGGCCGCACGGCACCTCAAGGCCATCGCCGCCTGGGGCACCGGCGTCACGGCCGTCGAGGCGTCGGGGCATGCCGACGAGGTGGGCATCATCAGTGCGGACAGTGGTGCCGCGGCCCTCGAGGCGCTGACACCTCTGCTCGCCAAGCACCGCGTGTGGGACCGCGCCCTCCCGGCCTGAGCCCCTACGGCAGGATGGCGCCGTGAGCCATCATGAGGAGGCCGGGGAGGTCCGGGCCGTCATCGAGCGGCTCGGCCTCCCCGGCCTCATCGACGTCCACACGCACTTCATGCCCGACAATGTGCTGGCGAAGGTGTGGGACTACTTCGACGCGGTCGGGCCGATGACGGGCATGGAGTGGCCGATCACCTACCGGTTCGCCGAGGAGCAGCGGATCGGACTGCTGCGTGACTTCGGCGTCCTGCGGTTCACGTCGATGATCTACGCCCACCGCCCGGACATGGCCGCCTGGCTCAACGCCTGGGCTCGTGACTTCGCCGCCCGTACACCGGAGGTCCTGCAGACCGCGACCTTCTATCCCGAGCCCTCCGTCGAGCAGTACGTCGACCTCGCACTCGGCTCGGGGACGCGGATCTTCAAGATCCACATCCAGGTCGGCGACTTCGCGCCCGACGATCCCGCGCTCGACGCGACCTGGGGCATGGTCTCCGACGCGCAGGTGCCGGTGCTGATCCACTGCGGCTCAGGTCCCGCGCCGGGTCGCTTCACCGGCCCGGACCGGATGCGCACGCTGATGCGTCGCCATCCTCGGCTGCGGCTGGTCATCGCGCACATGGGACTGCCGGAGTACGCGGACTTCCTCGACCTCGCCGACCGCTACGAGGGCGTGCATCTCGACACGACCATGGTCTTCACCGACTTCACCGAGGCGCTCGCCCCGTTTCCTCCGGAGCTTCGCCCGCGGCTGGACGAGCTGGGGGAGCGGATCCTCTTCGGCAGCGACTTCCCGAACATTCCCTATCCCTACCTCCATGCGGTCGAGGCGGTGGAGCGGCTCGAGCTCGGCGACGCCTGGCTGCGCGGCGTCCTGCACGACAACGCGGCCCGACTCTTCGCCTGACGCCTTGGGAGCGCGGTCAGCTGCAGCGGCGGGCCGAGACGTACGCGAAGGCTCCCTCGGTCACCCCGTAGGCGAGGAAGCCGGCGGCACTGAGCCAGTCGGTGACCTCGAGCAGCGTGGCCGAGGGGCCGATGAGTCCCGCAGCGCGGCCGGCCGCGATGACCGGGCGGTAGCGCGTGCCCGCGTCGGCGCGCAGCCACGTGAGCTCGATCCGGTCGTCGGTGACGCGGGCGATCTCGCGGATCGCCGCGTGCGGGTCGGGAAAGCAGTGCAGTCCGGTGAGACTCACCGTCACATCGACGGAGCGGTCCGCCAACGGGAGCGAGGCGACGTCGGCCTCGAGGGTCTCGATCGGGACGCCGAGCCGTGCGGCCGCCTCCCGGGTGCGGACGAGCATCGCGGGGGAGATGTCGCAGGCGAGATAGCGCACGCGCGTCTGCCGGTTGATCCCGGCGAGCGCGATCCCGGCGCCGCAGGGCACGTCGAGGACGGTGCCGCCTCGCGGCGTATAGGCGAGGGAGTCGATCGCGTCGTAGAGGCCCTGGAACGTGGTGCCGAAGCCGATGACGCCGGCGGCACGCGCGAGCGACCGGCGGGCCATGCCGAAGGAGTAGAGGTGCGCCCACGGGTGGTCCAGCCGCCAGGTGTCGCTCACGTTCCGTGCCACGACGCACACTCTCTCAGGTGGCTCAGGCCAGGTGCATCAGCTTGAGGCCAGCCCCAGCTCCGCCGTGCTCACCTCGCGCATCTCGACCTTCCGGATCTTGCCGGTCACGGTCATCGGGAACTCGTCGACGATCCTGACGTAGCGCGGGATCTTGTAGCGGGCCAGCCGGCCGTCGGCGTACTCACGGACGGTGTCGGGCGTCAGCGGAGGACGGCCCGGACGCATCCTGATCCAGGCGCAGATCTCCTGCCGTAGCGCTCGTCGGGAACGCCGATCACCTGCACGTCCTCGATGTCGGGGTGGGTGTAGAGGAACTCCTCGACCTCCCGCGGGTAGATGTTCTCACCGCCGCGGATCACGAGGTCCTTGATCCGGCCGACGATGCTGACGTAGCCGTCCTCGCGCATCACGGCGAGGTCGCCGGTGTGCATCCAGCCGTCGGCGTCGATCGCCTCCGCGGTCTTCTCCGGGTCGTCCCAGTAGCCGAGCATCACCGAGTAGCCGCGGGTGCAGAACTCGCCGGTCTCGCCCCGCTCCAGCGTCTCCCCAGTGGGCGAGACGATCTTGATCTCGACGTGGGGAGCGGCGCGGCCGATGGTGGTCGTACGCCGGTCCAGGTCATCGTCCGTGCGGGTCTGGCAGGAGACCGGCGAGGTCTCGGTCATGCCGTAGGCGATCGAGACCTCGTCCATGTGCATCTCGTTGACGCAGCGCTTCATCACCTCGACCGGGCAGATCGAGCCGGCCATGATGCCGGTCCGCAGCGTGGACAGGTCATAGCTGTCGAAGTCGGGGAGCGCCTGCTCGGCGATGAACATCGTGGGGACGCCGTACAGCGCCGTCGCCTTCTCCGCGGCGACCGTCCGCAGTGCCGTGGCCGGGTCGAACGCCGGGCCCGGGATGATCATCGTGGCGCCGTGCGTGATGCAGCCGAGGTTCGCCATGACCATGCCGAAGCAGTGGTAGAAGGGCACGGGGATCACGAGCCGGTCGGCCTCGGTGAGATTGATCGTCTCGGTCGTGAAGAAGCCGTTGTTGAGGATGTTGCGGTGGCTGAGGGTCGCACCCTTGGGGAAGCCGGTCGTCCCGGAGGTGTATTGGATGTTGATCGCGTCGTCCGGTTCGAGGTGGGACATCCGCTCCTCGAGGGCGTGCTGCGGCATCTCCTCGCCCTCGCTCATGAGGTGTGTCCAGTCCTCGGTGTCGAGGTAGGCGACGGTCGTGAGCGCCGTGCTGGTCGGGCGGATCTCGTCGATCATCGCCCTGTAGTCGCTGCCCTTGAACCCGCTCGCGGCGAGCAGCATCCGCATGCCCGACTGGTTGACGACGTACGCGAGCTCGTGGGTGCGGTACGACGGGTTGACGTTGACCAGGACGGCGCCGATCTTGGCCGTCGCGAACTGGACGACCGTCCACTCCGCGCAGTTCGGCGCCCAGATGCCGACGCGGTCGCCGCGCCCTATGCCCTCGGCAAGGAGCCCGCGCGCGAGGTGGTCGACGTCGGCGTTGAGCTCGGACCAGGTCCAACGCCTGCCGCTCTCGACCTCGACGAGTGCCTCCCGCTCCGGATACCTCGCGACGGTGCGTTCGAAGCTCGCCCCGATCGTCTCCTCCAGCAGTGGCGTGGACGTCTCTCCCGCGGCGTACGACTCCATGTGAGCAGGGTCACATGTTGCGTCGGCGGGATCAAGGACGTGAAGCTGTCGCCATGGCGGACGCGACTCTGCAGCACCGGGCGGTCCGGATGGTCGGCCGTGATCCGGGGGAGCCCCATCGCTCGGCGACGCCGCTGGAGCTGCTCTTCGACCTCACCTTCGTGGTCGCGTTCGGGACGGCGGCCGATGCGTTGGCCCACGGCCTGGCCGAGCGCCACACGGGTGTCGCGATCGGCGGCTTCTGCTTCGCGACCTTCGGCGTCGCATGGGCATGGATCAACTTCACCTGGTTCGCCTCGGCGTACGACACCGACGACTGGATCTATCGCCTCACCACCATGCTCCAGATGGCCGGTGTGCTCCTCTTCGCGCTGGGGCTCCCGGCGATGTTCGCCTCATTGACCGAGCATGCGGCGACGCTCAACAACGACGTCATGGTGATCGGGTACGTCGTCATGCGGGTCGCCATGGTCCTGCAGTGGCTCCGCGCCACCCGCCACGATCCTTCGCGGCGCGGAGCGCACGGGTGCTACATCGTGTCGATCGTCGTGGCGCAGGTGCTCTGGTGCCTGCTGGCGTTCGCGAACCTCAGCATCCCGCTCACCTTCGCACTGATGGTCGTGCCGATGGTGATCGAGCTCGGCGGCCCGGCGGTGGCCGAGCGCCGCTTCGACGGGACGCCGTGGCATCCGCACCACATCGCCGAGCGTTACGGGCTGATGGTGATCATCGCGCTCGGCGAGGGACTGATCGGCACGATGGCCAGCCTCGTCGCGCTCTCGGGCGACGGCCTCACGTTCGATGTCGGCCTGCTCGCCTTCGTCGGCACGGCGTTGATCTTCGGGCTGTGGTGGACCTACTACGCCATCCCGCACGGGGAGATCCTCGCTGCCTGGCGCGAGCGCTCCTTCGGTTGGGGGTACGGGCACATCCTGATCTTCGGGTCGATCGTCGCGATGGGTGCGGGGCTGCACGTGGCGGCGTACTTCCTCGAGCACGAGAGCGCGACCTCGCTGACGACGACCGTCGCCGCGGTCGCCGTGCCGACGGCGATCTACCTGCTCTTCCTCTACGTGCTCTACGCCGTCTTCACCCGGACGATCGACCCCTTCCACCTGATCCTCATCGGCGGCTCGGCCGTCACCATCGTTCTCTCCCTCGTGCTCGCGGCCTCGGGCATCGAGCTGGCATGGTCGCTCGCCGTCCTGGCGGTGACGCCGTGGATCACCGTGCTCGGCTACGAGACCGTCGGCTACCGGCACAACGCCGAGGTGCTCGAGGGGTCGGCGTAGTCTGCGTCGCCGTGGCGAAGAAGCAGGCGTCGAAGCAACCCGGGGGTACTCCGGCGACGGTGGCCCTGACCGCCGCGGGAATCGCGTTCGGCATGCATCCCTACGAGCACGACCCCCGCTCGACCTCCTACGGCCTCGAGGCCGCCACCGCACTGGGCGTGCCGCCCGAGCGGGTCTTCAAGACGTTGATGGCGTCCGTCGACGGACGGCTCTGCGTGGGCATCGTGCCGGTCTCCGGCCAGCTCGACCTCAAGGCACTGGCGCGAGCCCTCGGGGGATCGAAGGCTGTGATGGCGGAGGTCGCGGCTGCCGAGCGCGCGACCGGTTATGTCGCCGGTGGCATCTCGCCGGTCGGGCAGAAGCGTGCCCACCCGACGGTGCTCGACGAGTCGGCGCTGGAGTTCGACACGATCTTCGTGAGCGGCGGCAGGCGCGGGCTCGACCTCGAGCTCGCGCCTGCCGACCTGATGGCGGTGACGGGTGCGGTCAGTGCCCGTGTGGGTCGAGCCGGTTGAGGGTGGCCACGACCTGGTCGTAGTCGCCGCGGGCCTCGCCGTAGCGCAGGAACTTCACGTTCTCGACCTGGACCTCCGTGGCGCCCGGCTGGGCCTCGAGGAGTCCCATCACCTCGCTCACGAAGTCCTCGAGCGGCATCGCGAAGTCGCTCGTCTCCTGGCCGGGCATCAACTGAGTGCGCACGGCCGGGGGCTCGAGCTCGACGACCTCGACGCTCGTGCCGGCCAGCTGGAGGCGGATCGACTCGCTGAGCATGTGAATCGCGGCCTTGGTCGCGTTGTAGCTCGGCGTGACCTTGAGCGGCGTGAAGGCCAGGCCTGAGGAGACCGTCATGATCGTCGCCGCCGGACGGGTCTGCAGGTGCTCGATGAAGGCGCCGATGAGCCGGATCGGGCCCAGCAGGTTGGTGGTGACGATGGCCTCGGCGCTCTCGACGAATCCGGACGGCGTCGTCCAGTCCTCGGCCCGCATGATGCCGGCCATCGTGATGAGGACGTTGACCTCGGGGTGGTCGGCGATCACTGCGGCTGACGCCCTCTCGATGGAGGCAGCGTCAGCGGTGTCGATCGAGACGGTATCGAGGCCGTGGTCCGTCCTGATCTGCTCGAGCAACTCTGTGCGACGGCCGCCGACGATGACGGTGTTGCCGCGCTCCTTCAACGCGATCGCGAGGGCGAGGCCGATGCCGCTGGTCGCGCCGGGGATGAAGATGGTGTTGCCACTGATGTTCATGCCCCCACCCTTCCCGGTGGGTGGTGAGCAGCCCGCTAGACGAGCGGCTCACTCGTCGAGAAGTGGACCGGCGCCGCGTTGGCGACGGTGGGCCAGAGCTCGCCGAGGATCTCGACCGCTCGGGCCAAGGTCTCGGGCGCCGCTGTGAGCGGCAACCGCAGCCGGCGCTCGTAGGCGCCGTCGATCCCGAAGCGCGGACCCGCGGTGACGTGGAGACCGTGGGCCCTCGCGGCCAGGGTCAGCTGCGAGCTCACCGGCGACGGGAGCTGGAGCCAGGCAGCCAGGCCGCCGCGGAGGTGCGCGGGCATCTGCCAGTCGGGCAGGTGCGTGGCCAACGCCGTCGCCAGGGCGGTGCGTCGCTCGCCGAGCTGGCCACGGCGCTCTTCGACGATCTCGGGTGTCCGACCGAGGAGCTCGGCGACGACAAGCTGCTCCCAGATGGCGGTGCCGAGATCGTGCGCCGGACGGTGTGCGATCAGGCGGCCGATGATCTCGGCCGACGCCCGGATCCATCCGATCCGCAGCCCTCCCCACAGCAGCTTGCTCGCCGAGCCGATCTGGACGACCCGGGCACCGTGCTCTCCGGCGAGGGCGGCCAGTGGTCCGTGGTGCTCGGCCCGGTCGATGTCGAGCTCCGCGGTCGTCTCGTCGGCGATGAGGAGTGTGTCGACCTTCGCGGCGGCGTGGAGCAGCTCGTGCCGGTCGTCCTCGCTCATGCAGCGGCCGGTGGGGTTGTGGAAGTCGGGCATCGTGTAGGCGACCACCGGCGTCGTGCGCGCGATCGTCGTGGTGAGGGCAGGGACATCCCAGCCGGACTCCGGTGTCACCGGCGAAGTGACGATCCGGCCGCCGGCCGAGGCGAGGGCGTCGTACGCATGGGGGTAGCTGGGGCTCTCCGCGAAGACCCGGTCGCCCCTCGCGACGAGGGTGCGGGCGAGGAGCGCGATGGCTCCCTGGGCGCCGTTGGTCACGAGGATCTGGTCGGCCTCGGTGGGCAGGCCGCGAGCGGTGTAGCGGGCAGCGATCGCCTCGCGCAGGACGGGCAGGCCGACGAGTTGGTAGCCGGGGGAGACGTAGTAGGCGGTGAGCTCCTCGGTCGCCCGCCGTGCCGCCTCGGGAAGGAGGTCGGTGGCGGGCAGTGAGGCCATGGTCAGGTCGATCACCTCGCCCCGTGCCATGCCTGAGGTCGGCGTGACGAGCGGCAGGGTCGTGGTGGTGCCGGAGCCCTGCACCGCCCGGGCATATCCGGTGTCCCGGAGCTGGCGGTAGGCGGCGGTGATCGTGGTGCGGGAGAGGTTGAGCCGCTCGGAGAGCTCGCGCTCGGAGGGCAGGCGTACGTCGGCCGAGATCCGTCCGTCGATGAGCAGCAGACGGATGCGCTCGGCCAGGGCCTCATAGGCATGAAGGCCGCTGCCCCCGCGGCGCCAGTCGCCGAGGAGGTCACCGAGCGTGCTCGCCGCCAGTCGTCCACGGATCATGAGGCCACTTTACCCCGATTGGCCTCTTGCTGCACAAGTGGCCTTGGGATTGGCTTGGTCCCGTGACCACCGACATGCACATGACGCGCCGGATGGCGTGGCTCCTGGCCGGACTTGTCCTCTACGGCCTCTCGATCTCGATGATCGTGCGAGCCCACATCGGCCTCGACCCCTGGTCGGTCCTCGCCCAGGGGATCGCGCGGACGACGGGGATGTCGTTCGGCGTCGTGACGGACCTGGTCGGCGTCTGCGTGCTGCTGCTCTGGTGGCCGCTGAGCCAGCGTCCCGGCCTCGGCACGGTGCTCAACGTGCTGCTGGTCGGCCCGGCTGCTGACCTCGGTCTGTGGTTGATCCCGGCGCCGTCGGCGGTGGCCGCGCGGCTGCTGCTCTTCGTCGCCGGGGTCGGCCTGCTGTCGGTGGCCACGGGCCTCTATCTCGCACCGCGTCTGGGCCCCGGCCCGCGCGACGGGTTGATGACCGGCCTGCACTCGCGCTTCGGCTGGCGCCTCGGCTGGGCCAGGACGTGCGTCGAGGTCTCGGTGCTGATCGCAGGCTTCCTGCTCGGTGGCCAGGTGGGCTTCGGCACGGCGCTGGAGGCGTTGATGATCGGGCCACTGGTCCATCGCACGGTGCCGTGGTTCCGCGACCGCTTCGTCTCGTCGTACGGCGTCGGCCCGGTCCTCGTCGGGAGCGGGTCATGATGGCGTCCTGGACCTGCGCCCGACTCGATCGGCCGGTCCTCGTGAGCGCTCACGACCTGCGTGACGTCACCAACCTCGAGCCCGGTGTGATCCTGGTGCGCTGGCGCTGCTCGTGCGGCGCGGAACACCGGACCCTGACCGGATCGCAGGTCGCTCAGCTGAGCGCGAGCTCCATGAAGACGCTGTTGGGGTCCTCGACGTAGTCGTCGAACGGCCCGCGGACGACGAAGCCGGCGCGCTCATAGAGCCGGCGGGCCGGGGCGAAGAACTCCTGGCTCCCCGTCTCCAGCAGTACGGCGATAGCGCCGGCGCCACGCGCCTCGCCGAGGAGATGCGCGAGCATCGCGGCACCGACTCCCTGGCCGCGTGCGTCCCGCGCCGTGCGCATCGACTTGAGCTCGACGCGGTCGCCGGAGAGCGTCTTGAGCGCACCGGTCGCCCGTAGCTCGTCTTCGTCCCAGGCCGACCAGAAGGCGATGCCGGCAGCCCGCAGGGACTCGAGATCGAGGGCGTGCACCGACTCGGCGGGCGAGGTGGCGTGCATGTCCTCGAGGTGCTCCTCGAGCATCCGGATCACAGCCGGATGGGTCAGGTCGTCGAGTTCGAAGCGCAGCACGATCACGAAGGCTAGGGCGTTGTCCCACTAGGACGTGTTCTAGTCTGCCCCGCATGGAACTCACTGGATCCTCTGCCATCGTCACCGGGGGTGCCTCCGGCATCGGTGCCGCCGTCGCCCGCCAGCTCGCCGCCCGCGGGGCCAAGGTCGTCGTCGCCGACCTGCAGGCCGACAAGGGCGAGGCGCTCGCCTCCGAGATCGGCGGCGTCTTCGCCCAGGTCGATGTCACCGACTCAGGCGCGATCGCGGACGCCGTACGGGTGGCCTCCGAGATCGCGCCGCTGCGCGCGGTGGTGAACTCGGCCGGCATCGGCTGGGCGCAGCGCACCATCGGCCGTGACGGCAGCCTGGAGTCTGCCCACTCGCTCGAGGCCTTCACCAAGGTGATCGCGATCAACCTGATCGGCACCTTCGACATGGTGCGGCAGGCCGCGACGGTGATGTCGACCAACGAGCCCGACGCCGATGGCTGCCGGGGCGCGATCGTCAACCTCGCCTCGGTCGCGGCCTTTGACGGCCAGATCGGCCAGGCCTCCTACTCCGCCTCGAAGGGCGGCGTCGTCGGCATGACGCTCCCGGTCGCACGCGACCTCTCCGCCGCGGGGATCCGGCTCAACACCGTGGCGCCCGGCCTGATCGACACCCCCATCTACGGCGAGGGCGAGGCGGCCGAGGCGTTCAAGGCCAACCTCGGCCAGAACGTCCTCTTCCCCAAGCGTCTCGGCACCGGCGAGGAGCTGGCGTCGATGGTGCTCGAGTGCCTCACCAACTCGTACATGAACGCCGAGGTCATCCGCGTCGACGGCGGCATCCGCATGCCTCCGAAGTGACTCAGGCGACCTCGATCGTCAGGGCGCTGATCAGGGCGTCCGTCACGGTGAAGCGGTAGGCGAGGTCGACGGGGCTGCCGGGGAAGTTGCCCTCGAGGTGGTGGATCGCGGTCCACTGACTCTCGCCGACCCTCTCGACGCTCGTGAGGGTGCTGGTGTACTCGAACTCGGAGGCCGCCCTGGCCAGCCAGCCCCTCACCTCGTCGGCACCCCGGTAGATCCTGCCGTCATCGACGACCACGACGTCGTCGGTGAGGAAGCTGATCGCGCCGTCGGCGTCGTGAATGTCGTGTGCGGCGAGGTAGCCCTCGATGACGGGAGGCAGTTCAGTGCTCATGCCCGACACGGTGGACCCTCCCGCAGGGAGAGGGTCAAGACTGTTCACATGGGTCTCACCATCGGCGAGTTCGCGGCGCTCACCCACCTCAGCGTCCGAACCCTGCGTCGCTACCACGAGACCGGCCTGCTCGAGCCTGTCGCGGTCGACCCGTCGTCCGGCTATCGCCTGTACGACGCCACGCAGATCCCGGCAGCGCAGGTGATCCACCGGCTGCGCGAGCTCGACCTTCCCCTGGCGGAGGTGAAGGCTGTGTTGGCGACCTCTGATCCGTCGCGGCGCGCCTCGCTCGTCGCGGCGCACCTCGACCGGCTCGAGTCGCAGTTGGACCGCACTCGTCAGGCCGTTGTCTCGCTGCAGCGTCTCCTGTCGCCGGAGGCGGCACCGCTCGACGTCGTGCTGCGCGCGGACCCGCCGCTCGAGGTCGCCGCCGTGCGTGGCGAGGTGACGCTGGACGAGTCCGGACGCTGGTACGACGACGCGATGGCCGAACTCGATGCCGCCGTACCGTCCGCGGAGCGTTCGGGTCCGGCCGGCGGTCACTATGCGAACGAACTGTTCAGCGAGGGCCGTGGCGAGATGCTCGTGTTCCACCCCCTCGGACCAGCTGTCGCGGCTCGAGGCGGCGGACGGGTCGAGGTCGTCGTACTGCCTCCGGCGGAGCTCGCGGTCACCGTGCACTCCGGCAACCACGACGACATCGGGGTCACCTACGGCCAGCTCGGCGAGTGGGTCACCACCCACGCGCTCACCGTGGCCGGCCCGGTGCACGAGCGCTATCTCGTCGGTCCACGCGACGGCGCACCCGAGGCCGAGTGGCTGACGGAGATCGGCTGGCCGATCTTCCGTCTCTCAGCGTCGCCCGACGACTAGGTAGAGCAACCCGAAGGCGGCGACCACGGCGACGTTGCAACCGAGCCGGGCGCCGAATCAGTCGCGTAGGACGAGCACGTCCGACACGACGATGATGGCCACCATGAGGACGGCGAAGAGCGCGATCGCGTCATGTCGATTCAGTATCGGTTCACCACTGCCCGTCGGAGATGAGTCCCCGAGCCTCACGTCCGGCGGTGGAACCTCACGGTGCCGTCGGGGAGGTGCTGGTTGGTGTAGTCGGGGTTGTGGATCCGACGGTGGTCGGGTCGGCAGAGGAGGACCATCCGGTCGAGGTCGGTGCGGCCGCCGTTGGCCCAAGGATCGAGGTGGTGGACCTCGGCCATCGAGGCGGGTTTGTCGCATCCTTCGGCCTGACAGGTCGCGTGCCGCAGCATCAACGCCTTCTTCTGGGCGTTGGTGGCGAGGCGGGACGTCCTGCCGAGGTCGAGGACGTGGCCTTTGCTGTCGAGGACGGCGGGGATGTTCCCGGCCTCGCAGGCGAGGCGTCGGGCTTCGTGGGCGATGATGCGTTCGACATCGGTGGGGCCCAGGACGGTGGCGGCGGCGAGGTCGCGCTGCAGGTCGGCCAGGGGGATGGTGACGATGAGTTCGGTGCCGGTGGTGCCGTGTTGCGGCATCGTCGAGGGGTCGATGTTCTCCAGGAGCTCGCAGAAGGCGTGACCGAGCTTGCGGGTGTTGGGCAGCTTCCACCACACCTGCTCACCGGACTCCTGAGCGAGCGTCTGCTTGTCGGCCGGGTCGTGCCGGGGGCTGGTGAACGCGTGCAGCAGGTGCGCGAGGCGTGTCGCGGTCGCGGTGAGGTCGGGGGCGTCGACGGTGATTCTGGTGATGCCGTCGTGCTTCTTGCGGAAGGAAAGCCTCGTCCTCTCGAAGGCACTGCGTTCTTCTTCGTCAAGCTTCTTGGCCTCACGGGACTCGGCGGCATCAGGGTCGATCACGTCCAACATCTGACGCGCCAGGACCCGAAGCTGGTTCGGGCTCCAACGGCTGGCCTCATCCACGAGGTGGGCCTCCGCCTTTCCCACCAACTCCGCCGTCGTGTCGTCGGGGAGGTCGTCCAACGCGCGGGTGATGATCTCGGCCTGCTCCCGGTCCACGACGCCGGCACGCATCCCCACAGCGACGCCGGGCCACTTCTCGAGGGCTTCAGCCAACCCCTTCTGAGCACGCGGTTCCCTTGGCCCGAGGTTGGTTTCGTGGGCGAGCCAGCCAGCGGTGTCTTCCTTCCCGGCTTGGTCGGCGACTTGAGGTGCGGCGGCCATGCTCGCCCGGACTACGTCCTCACGTACCAGCGATCTACTCCCAGCCACCGACAGAACCAACGGCCAACGAGGGAGAATCCCCTTATTCTGCTGGGGTTTCGATGACACCGAACATGCGCGCCTTGTTCCGGTGGCGTCACCAGGGAGAAGGCTCGTAGTCCTTGATGAAGCAGCCGTAGAGGTCGACGCCGGCCTCGCCCTGCACGATCGGGTCGTAGACGCGGGCGGCGCCGTCGACCAGGTCGAGCGGCGCGTGCCAGCCCTCGGCGGCGATGCGGAGCTTCTCCTCGTGCGGGCGCTCGTCGGTGATCCAGCCGGTGTCCACCGCAGTCATGAGAATGCGATCGGTCTCGAAGTACTCGCCGGCCGACGTGCGCGTCATCATGTTCAGCGCAGCTTTGGCCATGTTGGTGTGCGGGTGGCCCGGGCCCTTGTAGCGCCGGGAGAACTGGCCCTCCATGGCGGAGACGTTGACGATGTACGCACGACGCGCGCCCGCGGCGACGGCAGCGCGCAGCGCAGGCCGCAGCCGCGAGTTGATCAGGAACGGCGCGATCGAGTTGCAGAACTGCACCTCGAGCAGCTCCAGCGGGTTGACCTCGTCGAGCACCTGGGTCCAGGAGTTGTTGGCCTGGATGTCCGGGATGAGACCCCCGGCGTCGATCGCCGTGCCGGCCAGGTGAGCCTCCAGCGAGGCCGACCCGGCCGAGAGCGCCAGCTGCGTGAGCCCGGCGGCATTGGTCGCGGCCAGCACGGCGGCGTGGTGCTCGGGTGATTCGCCCTCGTGGTGGGCGATCTGGGCGCCGGCCAAGGCGGAGGCCAACGAGGCGGGGTGCGCCTCGGAGATGCGGTCGAAGGTCAGCATCTCCGGCAGGTCGAGGCCGTCGGCACGCGGCAGCAGGGGAGCGTTCTCGCCGTCGATCAGGTGCGTGTAGGCACCGGGCAGGCGGCGTACGGTCTGGCACGCGTTGTTGATGATGATGTCGAGCGGGCCGTCCGCCGCGACCTCGTCCGTGAGAGCGACGACCTGGGTGGGATCGCGCAGGTCGATGCCGATGATCTTGAGCCGGTGGATCCAGTCCGCCGAGTCCTCCATCTCGGAGAACCGACGCACCGCGTCCTTCGGGAACCGCGTGGTGATCGTGAGATGGGCACCGTCGCGCAGCAGCCGCAGTGCGATGTACATCCCGATCTTGGCGCGACCACCGGTGAGCAGCGCCCGCTTGCCGGTGAGGTCGGCGTGCTGGTCGCGCTTGGCGTGCGACTTGGCCGCGCACGACGGGCAGAGCCAGTGGTAGAAGGCGTCGACGAGCGTGAAGTCCTGCTTGCAGATGTAGCAGCCACGCGCTGTGATGAGCTCGCCGGCGAAGGCGCCCGGAGCGGTCGAGACCAGCGGGATGCCCGCGGTCTCGTCGTCGATCCGCATCGGCGAGCCGGTCGCCGTCTTCTCGATGATGGACTGGTCGTGCTGCTGCTTCTCGAGGCGGATCTCGGAGCGACGCGCCTTCTTGATCAGCTTCCACATGTAGGACGTCGCCCGCTTCACCGTGCGCACGTCGTCGTGGTCGGGGTCGAGCATGTGCAGCTCGCCGAGCACCTTCAGCGTGATGGCGAGCTCGTCCGGGTCGATCCGCTCGAGCGTCTTGAACTCGTCGCGGTGAGCCGCGTTGTCAGCCATTGATGACTCCGATGAGCGTCACGATCGCCAGGACCACCAGGACGAACGCGGCGATGCGGGTGATGAGCTTGATCGGCACGACCCGCAGCAGCGTCTTGCCGAAGAGCATCGCGGTCAGCGCCACGGCCCACAGGCCGAGGACCGCGCCGATGCCGACGGCCAGCGGGTCGTGGTACTTCGCGGCGAGGTTGGCCGTCATGATCTGCGTGAGGTCGCCCCACTCGCCGATGAAGATGACGCCGAAGCCGAGGCTGGCGACCTTCCAGAACCCCGCGGTCGCTGGTACGTCGGCGAGCTCGGCCGCCTCGTCGTCCGAGTCGTCGTCGGAGCCCTCGCGCCAGATCAGCACCGCACCCAGGAGGAAGAGGATCGCGACCACGATCTCGACCGCGGTGTGCGGAAGCAGTCGCAGGACGCGGCCCGCCGCGACCGCGATCACCACGTGCACGGCGAAAGCCGCAGCGACGCCGGTGAAGACCCAGGAGAGCTTGAAGCGCGTGCCCAGCACCAACGAGGCGATCGCCGACTTGTCGGGCAGTTCCGCGACGAAGATCAGGACGAACGTGGTGAGGAGGACGCCGACATCAAGCACCCCGGAAGGTTAGTTGAGAGCAGGCAGAGTGGCCGTATCGATGACGAAGCGGTAGCGCACGTCCGAGGCGAGTACGCGCTCGTAGGCCTCGTTGATCTGGTCGGCGCTGATCACCTCGATGTCGGCCCCGAGACCATGCTCGGCGCAGAAGACGAGCATCTCCTGGGTCTGCGGGATGCCTCCGATGTTCGAGCCCGCGAGCGCCTTGCCGCCGCCGATCACCGAGCCGATGTGCAGGCTCATCGGCTCCGGCGGCATGCCGACGCAGACCATCGCACCGCGGGGGGCGAGCAGGCCGAGGTAGGCGTCGAGGTCCATCGTCGCGCTGATCGTGTTGATGATCAGGTCGAAGCGGCGGCGCTGGCTGCGGAACGTCGTCGGGTCAGAGGTCGCGAAGTACGACGTCGCGCCGAGCCGCAGGCCGTCCTCCTGCTTCTTCAGCGACTGGGAGAGCACCGTCACCTCGGCACCCATCGCGGCGGCGATCTTGACCGCCATGTGGCCGAGTCCGCCGAGGCCGACGACCGCGACCTGCTTGCCGGGGCCGGCGCCCCAGTTCGCGAGCGGGGAGTACGTCGTGATGCCGGCGCACAGCAGCGGCGCGGCCACATCCAGCTCGAGGCCGTCGGGGATCCGCAGGACGAAGCCCTCGGTGACGACGATGTGCGTGGAGTAGCCGCCGTGGGTCGTCTGGCCGTGCTTGTCGGTGCTGGCGTAGGTGAAGACCACGCCCTTCTCGCAGTTCTGCTGCTCGCCGTCGAGGCACTGCGCACACTCGCCGCAGGAGTCGACCATGCAGCCCACGCCGACGCGGTCGCCGACCTTGAACTTCGTCACCTCAGGACCGACCTCGGTGACGATGCCCGCGATCTCATGGCCGGGTGCGACCGGCCACGGCTGCCTGCCCCACTCGCCTCGGACGGTGTGGATGTCGGAGTGGCAGATGCCGGCGTACTTCACCTCGATCAGGACGTCGTGCGGGTCCAGGTCGCGGCGCTCGATCGTGAGCGGGTGGAGCGGCTTCGTCGGGTCGGAGGCACCGTAGGCGGAGACGGTGAGGGTCACTGGTCGGATTCCTTTGCGAGTTCGGCGTCGACATCGAGGGCGATGACGGCGTTGATGACTTCGTTGAGTGCCTCGGCCGGGAGCGCGCCGGGCTGGGAGAAGACGAGGTGGCCCTTCTTGAAGGCCATCAGGGTCGGGATCGAGGTGATCTTCGCAGCACCGGCGAGCGCCTGCTCGGCCTCGGTGTCGACCTTGCCGAAGACGATCTCGGGGTGCTGCTCCGACGCGCCGTCGTACACGGGCGCGAACTGGCGGCAGGGACCGCACCAGGAGGCCCAGAAGTCCACGAGGACGATCTCGTTGTCGATGACGGTCTGCTCGAAGGAGGCAGCGGTCAGATCGGTGGTGGCCATGTCCCCACTCTAGGATCCGACCCATGAGGGAAATCCCCGCGCTGCTGCCTCTCGTCGGTGCCGACACGCAGGTGCCGGTGCTGGACGGCGACTGGGTGACCTACGCCAACCTCGACGGAGCCGCCAGTACGCCGGCCCTGCAGAGCGTCGCGGACCGGGTGGCCGACGTGATGCCCTGGTACGCGAGCGTGCACCGCGGCGCCGGCTATCTCTCGCAGGTCTCGACCGCGCTCTACGAGGAGGCGCGCACCGAGATCGGTGCCTTCGTCGGCGCCCGTGAGGGCGACCTGACGATCATCACGAGGAACACGACCGACTCCATCAACCTGCTCGCGAGCGTCGTCCCCGGCAAGGTCCTGGTGATCGACGTCGAGCACCACGCCAACTTCCTGCCGTGGCAGAACCACCCGCAGGGCGTCACGATCGTCGTCGGCTCGCCCACCGTCACCGCGACCCTCGATCGGATCGAGGCCGAGCTCGAGGGTGAGGCCTACGCGCTCGTCGCCGTCACCGGCGCCTCCAACGTGACGGGGGAGTCCCTGCCGCTCGACCGGGTGATCGCGGTCGCCCACGAGCACGGTGCCCGCGTGCTCGTCGACGGGGCGCAACTGTTGGCCCACCGCCGGTTCTCGCTCGCGGAGAGCGACGCCGACTATGTCGCCTTCAGCGCCCACAAGCTCTATGCCCCGTACGGCGCCGGCGCGCTCGTCGGCCGCCGTGACTGGCTCGACGACGGCCCCGCCTATCTCTCGGGCGGTGGCGCCGTGCGCCAGGTGCAGCTCCGCGACACGAGCTGGACCGACGGCCCGGCGCGGCACGAGGGAGGCACGCCCAACCTCGTCGGCGCGGTGGCGCTGGCTGCCGCCTGCCGTGCGATCGAGGCACTCGACACCAAGACCTGGCACGAGCACGAGACAGCGCTCCGCGACCGCCTCGTCTCCGGCCTCACCTCGATCGAGGGCGTGCGGATCGCGCGTCTCTGGGTAGACTCCGACGAGCCCGTCGGCGTCGTGACCTTCACCATGGAGGACGCCGAGCCTGGTTACGTCGCGGCGTACCTCTCCGCCGAGCACGGTGTCGGCGTCCGCGACGGCCGCTTCTGCGCCCATCCGCTGCTGGCCCGTCTCGACCTCCCGCTCGGCGCCGTCCGGGTCAGCGTCGGCCTCGGCACCACGAGCGAGGACGTCGACCGGCTGATCGAGGGCCTGCGCGCCTTCGTCAACGGGCAGATCAAGGGTGACTACCGCCTCGTCGACGGACTCTGGCACCTCGAGAACGACAACCGCCCGCTCCCCGAGATCGACGGCCTCCTCGCCCTCGCTGATACCGCAGGCATCTGCGCCCCCGACTGATCCCGCTGGGCCGTTCTGGGCGGCACCTCGCATCGTCCGGGACGATCGGCCCCCGTCAGTCGCCGGCGATCGGGCGACCTCGTCCCGGACGCGCGCGTGTCCGGGACGATTTCACCCGGTCGCGCCCCGGTGGTCGGGCGACCTCGTCCCGGACGCAGGCCGGGGGCTCAGCGGACCGAGAGATGGAAGAACCGCACGTCGTCGGCCGCAGCTGTGACGCGCACGACCACGCGCCCCTGCCAGGCTTCGGCGATGGCGGCAGGAACAGCGGCGTGACCTGAGGCGTCGAGCGCCACCGCTGTGCCGTTGACCGTCAGGGAAGGCGATCCCGTTGCGTCGACGGCCAGGGTCAGCGCTCCGGGGTGCGGGGCCATGAAGCCCAGCTCGCCCGATTCGCCCGGTGCCAGTCCGTCGAAGTCGTTCTTCGGGTGCAACCACCACCCGCCGAGCAGGTAGCCCGCGCCGGCCCCGGACCCGGTGAACGTGATGGGACCGGCGTAGTCGGGCAGGTGCAGCTCGCAGCGGCTGACGGTCGACATGGTCAGCTTCCGCCACCACAGGCGGCGCGAGATCGAGTCGAGCTCCGTGCAGTTGGAGGCGATGGTGCCATTGCCCTGACGCACGGCGACGAACTCCGTGGCCGAGCCGCCCCAGGTGAGTACCCGCCTGTCGTCGTACGCCGCCAGCGGACTGATCAGGACGTGGCTGCAGTCGTCGGAGGTCTCGCTCGAGTGACGCCAGAAGATGTCGTCACGCAGTTCTGGCGAGCAGGTCACGAAGGCGTCCTTCGGCACCGAGGGCGCCAACTCGCGCACGGAGGTCCGCCAGTAGTCGGTCTGCACCTCGAGCGCTTTGTCGTGCTTGGCGAGCACCGGCACCGCCAGGTTGGCCGGTGCGCTCTCGAAGGCGTAGACGTAGGGGAAGAGCATGCCCTCACCGATCATCGGCGCGACCAACGCCGCGCCGACCAGCCACGTCGCCCACCGTCGCCGACGGCCCTCCAGCAGCGCCACCACGGCCAGCGTCACCAGCACCGCCAGTCCCGGAGCGGCGAAGAGGAACTGCCGGATGCCCGTGTAGATGTTGGAGCGGTGCGCGATCGCCAGCACCGGCAGCGCGAACGTCTGCGCGAGCACGATCACCAGCCCGGGGGAGCGCCAGCGGCGTACGGCGATCACCGCCCCGACTGCGCCCGCGACCAACCAGAGGGTCGGAAGCTCCACGGCGAGGAAGACCGGGAGGTACCACCACTGCCCCGGCTTGTCGCCGAAGTCGGATGACTCACCCACCGAGTGCAGCAACGTCGCGACCGGGTTGTCGAAGACGTTCGGATACGCCACCACCAGCAGTCCGTACGCCGCCACCCCGGTGACCAGCGCCAGCGCAGCCGGCCACCACTCCCTCCGCATGACCAGCACGAGGACGGTGACGAAGCAGGCCAGCCCGACGCCGGGCCAGATGCCGGGCCTCGTGCCGATGGCCAGCACCAGGCCAGCGAGCAGGGGCAGCGCCGCGAGCCCGCGGCGGTTGCGCAGACGGGGGGAGAGGAGCAGCACGCAGCCGAGGGTGACCAGTGTGTAACCCGTCGCGACCGGTACGTCCTTGACGTTGAACATCGAGTGGCCGGTCCACGTCGGCACCGACACGAGGACCGCGGCAGCGAGGAGCGCCTGGTCCCAGCGCCGGGTCAGGGCCCGTGTCACTCCGGCGGTCGCACCGACACCGACGAGACCGATCAGCGCCACCCCGACATGCCGCAGCGCATAGGCGTGCGAACTCGCCGACACGGCGCCCCAGGACTCTCCGCCCCAGAGGACGGTCCATGCGTGCAGCAGGAGTGCGGCGACCGGGCCATAGACGTACTTCTGGCTCTCCCAGTCGCCGGGCCGGTCACCGTCGAGGTCCTGGTCGAGGAGGTACCACCCGTGCTCGAGCAGGTTCCGCAGCCGCATCACGTGGTAGCTCTCGTCCCACGAGATGCCCGTGCGCCATGCTCCCAGGAGCGAGATCGTGGCCCCTGCCACCAGGACGACTGCTGCGGTCAGGACGATCGGACGGGGCAGACGCACGAGGGGCGATGGTCCACCCTGCGGATGAGGGCCCGATGAACGGGGGGCGAACCGGCCGTGCCGGATCTACGCCTTACCCGCGCGTTACATACAGGGCCATGGGTTTTACCTGACGGGGTTTGCCGAAACGGTTCGCCGGAAACACTTCGCGCTCACGATCGACTCCGTGACAGCCACCGAGACGATCCTCGCTACGACCGACGGTGGGGCCGGCTCCGCCACTGCGACCGCGCTCCCGTCCTCGCCCGGCGGAAGCTTCGGACGCCTGCTCCGCTTCGCGTTCGCCAACATCCGGCGCCGCCCCGAGCGCTTCATCCTCGCTGCGTTGGGCATCGCCCTCGCCATCATGGCGGTGACCGTGGTCCGCACGATCTCGACCAGCTTCGCCTTCACCGGTGCCGACGCCGTCTCCCGGGCCGTGAACGGCAGCCACCTCTGGGTGGTCCCGCCGGCCGGCGTGGTCTACGACAGCGAGGCCGGCGCACTGGTCGCCAAGGGTGCTCCGGCCTCCTTCGAGGTGCCCCAGGGCTACACCGCGCATCCGACGATCGCCGGGATCTGGAAGTCCCCGGAGGGCCATGTCGCGGTCTACGGCTCGGAGTCCGTCGCCGACGGTACGGCGTCCGTGGGCTCCGACCTCGCCGACCGGCTCGACCTGAAGAGCGGTGACTCGCTCGACGTCGACGGCCATGCGTTGATCGTGGACGTGAAGGGTGACGGCCCGATCCTCACGACGTCGGACGCGATGGCCCAGGCCGTCGTCGGGGACGTCGGCTGGACCACCGTGAGCGAGTCCGCCGCCGACAGCGGCCGCCTCGACCTCGGGCCGTTCTTCCAGAGCGCCAGCGGGATCACGACCACCACCGACCCCACCGTGGAGCCGAGCGGCGGCAAGCCGCTGGCCTACGCCACCGTGGGCGGCCAGGGTGTCCTCGACTTCAACCAGAAGTACGCCGCCATCTTCTCCGGACAGGTGACGAGCTCGACCCTCGGCCTGATCTCGATCATCGGCCTCATCCTGGGCTTCGTCATCGCGGTCTCCTCCTTCCTCGCCAGCGTGCAGGAGCGACGGCGTGAGTTCGGGATCATGAGCTCGATCGGCCTGGCCGACGAGGTCCTCTACTTCTTCCTCGTGGAGTCCGGTATCGTCTTCCTCTTCTCCTGGGTCCTCGGCATCAGCGCCGCCGGTGTGGCGGTCTGGCTGGTCATCCCGAGCATCGCGACCCCCATGGCCTGGCTCCAGGCGGCCGGCATGGTGCTCGGCTTCGTGCCGGCCATGGCGATCGTCGGTGCCCTCGTCCCCGTCCATCGGCTGCTGCAGCAGCGGCCCGTCCACCTGCTCTCGGACTGAACGGACCAAGGAGTCAGCCATGAAGTTCGGACTCGCCTACGGGATCCTCTCCTCGCGCCGACGCGCGAAGGAGATGCTGCTCCCCGCCGTCACGACGGCCACTGGAGCCTTCCTCGTCGTCATCGTCTTCGCGATGTCGGCCGGCATCAAGAAGCAGTCGGCCTCGCTCGGCCATGCGGACGAGATGGGTCGTGCGATCGTGCTCATCGCCGTCACCGTCCTCCTCGTCGGCGTCGTTGAGGTCGCAGTCTCCACCACGCGGACGATCGCCCACCGCGCCCGAGAGATCGGTGTCCTCGGGGCCAACGGCGTCCCGGCCCGACCCGTCGTCACGGCCCTCCTCGTCGAGCCGGTCGTCGCTGCCGTCGCCGGCGCGCTCGGCGGCGCCGTGCTCGCCGCCGTCGTCGGCTTCGCCCTCGATGCGGCCGGCATGGCCTCCTCGGGAGTGTCCTGGAGCGGAACGCTGCAGGGCGTCCTCATCGCCGTCGGCGTCTCGATCGTGGCCGCCATCGTCACGTCGATCGTGCCGACGTACCGGGCCGTCAACCAGCCGCCCATCAAGTCCCTCACCGCCTGAGCAACAGCGTGGACAGCAGCACGAGCAGCAGCACGAGAAGCAGAGACCAGGAGAAGAAGACATGACCGTGACCGAGACCAGTCCCGCCGCCCCGATGCCGGGCAGCGCCCCACCGGTCGTCTCCGTGCGCGACGTGTGGAAGCTGCACAAGCTCGGCGACGAGGTGGTGAAGGCGTTGAGCGACATCCAGCTCGACGTCTATCCCGGCGAGTTCGTCTGCCTGATGGGCCCGTCGGGCTCGGGTAAGTCCACGTTGCTCAACATGATCGGCGGCCTGGACCGGCCCACGAAGGGCACGATCGTCATCGACGGCCAGGACACCTCGAAGATCACCGAGAGCCAGTTCGCCTCGCTGCGACACGACACCCTCGGCTTCATCTTCCAGAGCTACAACCTGATCCCGTTCCTCACGGCGACGGAGAACGTGGAGCTCCCGCTGATGTTCGAGCCCTACGACCGCAAGGCGCTGCGCCAGCGCGCGGTCGACCTGCTCAACCTGGTCAACCTCGGCCACCGCCTCGACCACGTCCCGACCAAGATGTCGGGCGGCGAGCAGCAGCGCACCGCGATCGCGCGCTCGCTGATCTCCAACCCCAAGCTGATCCTTGCCGACGAGCCGACCGCCAACCTCGACCACAAGACGGGCGAGATCGTCGTCGAGACGCTCAAGGATCTCTGTTTCAAGCTGGGCGTCACCGTCGTCGCCAGCACGCACGACCCCACCGTGGCCGAACACGCCAGCCGGGTCGTGCGCTTGAAGGATGGTCAGATCGTTCCCACGGAAGGAATCGCATGACACTGGAGAGCCAGGCCGCCCCGACCGGCCGCGACACTCTGCTGACGACCGAGCTGGTACCTGAGCAGATCCTGCCCAAGGTGATGACCACCTTCGGCCTCACATCGACGTACGTCTTCATCATCTGCTGGCTGACCGGCTCGTCCATCATGGCGGGCGCCGGCTGGCAGGCCATCCCGTTCTGGGTGCTCGGCGTGGTCTTCTTCCTGCTCCCCGCAGGTCTCGCCGTCTCCGAGCTCGGCAACCTCTGGCCGGGCCAGGGCGGTGTCTACATCTGGGCCCACCGCACGATGGGGGAGGGTGCCGCGTTCGTGGGCGGCTTCCTGTCCTGGATCCCCGTCATCCTCAACGGCGCCTCCTCGCCGGCGATCATCCTGCAGCTGGCGCTCCTCGCCTTCCACAGCACGCTCGGCGTGACCGTGTCGGTGATCCTCCAGTTGGTGATCCTGTGGGCGATCGTCGGCATGTCGCTGGCCAAGCTCGCGGCCAACCAGAAGGTGATCAACGGCGTCTTCGTCTTCTACGGCGTCCTCACCGTCGTGCTCTTCGTCTGCGGCGTGCTGTGGGCGGGCAAGCACGGCTCGGCGACCGACTTCTCGTGGAAGGACGTGACCGTCCCTAACTTCGCCACCGGCGGCTTCCTCTTCGGCACCGTGCTGCTCTACCTGGTCGGCGTCGAGACGCCCTTCAACATGGGCGCGGAGTTCCTCTCGGTGAAGCGCTCGGCGACCAAGATGATCTTCTGGGGCTCCATCTCGCTGATGGTGATCTACCTGCTCACCACGATCTCCACGTTCCTCATCGAGGAGCCGGGCAAGTTCGACTCGGTCACCGGCGTGGTCGGTGTCCTCGACAAGGCCGGCTTCCCGGGTCTCATGGAGATCGCCGCGCTCGGCATGCTGGTCATCGTCTTCATCGCCATGACGACGTACCAGATCGCCTACTCGCGCCTCATCTTCGTCTCCGGCCTGGAGAAGCACCTGCCGCGCATCTTCACGCACCTCAACCCGCGCACCCGCAACCCCGTCACGGCCCTGCTGGTCCAGGGCGTCATCTCGTCCCTCATCCTCGTCGGCCTCTTCTCGCAGGCGTCGATGGAGCACGTGACGCTCTACCTCACCGGCGGCCTGTCCGTGGTCTGGCTCCTGAGCGGCTTCTTCTTCTTCATCCCGCCGCTCATCGCCCGGGTGAAGTACGCCGACCGCTACGCGACCGAGGACTTCTGGCGCATCCCCGGCGGCACGCCGGCCGTCTGGGCCACCTGCCTCGTCGGCATGGTCGGCACCGCCGTCGGCATCTACTACTCGATCGCCGTCTCGTGGACCGCTGACGTCAGCAACGGCACCTGGGCCACCTGGGTCATCGCGATCACCGCCGGCGTCTTCGTCGGCATGGGCCTCGTCTACTTCTTCGGGCGTCGCGCCGCCTCGAAGCTCAACGAGGAGGACTCCCTGGCCCACCTCGCGAAGTTCGACCTCACGGAGCCCGGCACCGCCTGACACACGCGCCGGCCCGGGCACCTCCCTCGCCCGGGTCGGCGTCCCCCCTCCTGACGAATCGATTCATCACCACCACATTCCTGCTGCGCACACCGCGGCACGAGAGGAAACGACATGACCCTCGACACCCCGATCGCCCCTACCGACAGCCCCGGCGCCGCGACCAGCCACCCGCTCGACCCGCTCTCGGGCCCCGAGATCGAGCGCGCCGCCGCCCTCACCAAGGCCGACCCGCGCTCGACCGAGACCCTGAAGTTCGTGATGATCTCGCTCGAGGAGCCCGCGAAGCCGGCCACGCTCGAGTTCGACCCCACCGACTACCCCGACCGCAAGGCCTTCGTCGTCGCGTACGACGCCGCCGCCAAGCTCATCACCGAGGTGATCGTCAATCTCGCGACCGGTGAGGTGGAGGGGTGGACGCCCGTGCCTGGCCGGTTCCCGTCGTACCTCTCCGACGCGATGATGGGCGTCGAGCTCAAGGTCAAGGAGGACGAGCGCTGGCAGGAGGCGATGCGCAAGCGGGGTGTGGAGGACTTCGACCTCGTCATGGTCGACCCGTGGCCGGCCGGCTACATGGGCCCGCAGGACGCGTTCGAGAACAGCCCGACGATCTGCCGTCCGCTCTCCTTCGTCCGCTCGGCACCCGGCGAGCACGGCTACGCCCGCCCCGTCGAGGGCGTCATCGTCACCTACGACATGGACGCCGAGAAGGTGATCGACGTGGTGGACCACGGCGTCGTGCCGCTCCCGCCGAAGTCCGGCAACTACTCCGAGCACCACGGCATGTTCGACCCGGACAACCGCCCTGCGTTCGAGGGCTTCCGCACCGACGTCAAGGACATCGTCATCACCCAACCCGACGGCCCGAGCTACACCGTCGACGGCTACGGCGTGACCTGGCAGAAGTGGGCATTCCGCGTCGCGTTCAACCCGCGCGAAGGCCTCGTCCTGCACACGATCACCTACAACGACAAGGGCGTCGAGCGTCCCATCATGTATCGCGCCGCGCTCTCGGAGATGGTGGTGCCGTACGGCGACGTCGCACCGACCCACTGGAACAAGAACGTCTTCGACATGGGCGAGGTCGGCATGGGCATGAGCGCCAACCCGCTCACCCTCGGCTGTGACTGCCTCGGCGAGATCTTCTACTTCGACGGCATCGTCAACAACTCCGCCGGCGAGGCGGTGACGATCCCCAACGCGGTCTGCATGCACGAGGAGGACTTCGGCATCGCCTGGAAGCACACCGACTTCCGCACCGAGGAGGTCGAGGTGCGTCGCTCGCGGCGACTGGTGATCTCGATGATCTGCACGGTCGGCAACTATGAGTACGGCTTCTTCTGGTACCTCTACACCGACGGCTCGATCGAGTACGAGGTCAAGCTCAGCGGCGTCCTGACCACCGGCTCGTGGGCCGATGAGGAGAAGCCCAAGTACGGCAACCTGGTCGCGCCCGGGATCTACGGCCCGCACCACCAGCACTTCTTCAACGTCCGGATGGACATGGCGATCGACGGTCCGAACAACACCGTCTACGAGATCGATTCGCTGGTGGAGTCGGCGGACGAGAACCCCTACAACAACGCCTGGTACACGCAGGCGACGCCCATCACGTCGGAGAGGGACGGGGCGCGTGACTGGAAGTGGGAGACCAACCGCTACTGGAAGATCGCCTCGGACAAGGTCAACGAGCTGGGGGAGAAGACCGCCTACAAGCTCGAGCCCCGCGCTGTCGTCGCACCGTTCGTCCAGAAGGGCTCCTACATCTACGACCGGGCACGGTTCGTGCAGAAGCCGGTGTGGGTGACGGCGTACGACCCCGAGGAGATGTACGCCGCCGGCGACTACATGGCGCAGTCGGCCGACATGCAGGGACTGCCGGTCTACCTCGAGGACGACGCTCCGTTGGAGAACACCGACGTGGTGCTCTGGTACACCCTCGGTACGCACCACATCGTGAGGCCTGAGGACTGGCCGGTGATGCCGGTGGCCTACATCGGCTTCCACCTCAAGCCGGTCGGTTTCTTCGACGGCAACCCGGCCCTCGACCTTCCGCCGTCGACGCCTGCCGGCGGGCACTGCAGCATGCACCACGGTCACGGGGCGCCGATCGCGTGATCGGTCTCCTTCCTGCAGTGGGTGGCGCGGCCATGCTGGCCGTCGCCGCCCACTGCGGGCTGCAACTCGTCCGGCTCAGCCGGACGCCCTGTGCCGGAGCCAGGAGTCGTGCCGAGGAGGCGGTGCACTTCCTGATGGCGGTGGCCATGGCGGCGATGTTCCTGCTGCCGCTGTCCCGGCCGTTCGGAGCGGTCCTCCTCTTCGGCGCATTGGCAGGGCTCGGCTGGGCGGCGCTGCGGTTCCTCGCCCGCCCCGGCCTGGTCACCGGCGGCCTCTGCGTGAGCACCCTCGCGATGGCGGTGATGGTCTGGGTGATGCTGCCGCCGCGCACGGGCGCCTCCGCGCCGGTCGAGCAGGCGATGCCGGGCATGCACCATGTCGGCGTACCGACGTCCGGGCTCACGGTGCTGAAGACGCCGCTGTTGTGGCTCTCCCTCACCGTCACCGGGGTACTCGTCGGCGCGCTGCTCTCCCGTGGGCGGGTGCGGGATGCGGTGATGGGGCTCGGCATGGTCGCCATGCTCGGCTCGATGGTCTGAGCGCGGCTCACGCTCGGTAGGCTTGCGCCTCGTTATGAGCGAGCAGAGCAGCGACGTCGAGATCACGTACGACCCGGAAGCCCTCCAGGCCAAGTGGCGCCCGGTGTGGGAGCGGCTCGACCCGTTCAAGGCCGGTGCCCGTGACGGTGCCGAGAAGCGCTACGCGCTCACGATGTTCCCCTACCCGAGCGGTGACCTGCACATGGGTCACGCCGAGGTGATGGCACTGCACGACGTCATCGCGCGCTACTGGTGGCAGAAGGGGTACGACGTCCTCAACCCGATCGGCTGGGACTCCTTCGGCCTGCCCGCCGAGAACGCCGCGATCAAGCGCAACCAACACCCCAGCGAGTTCACCTACGCCAACATCGAGACGCAGGCCGAGTCGTTCAAGCGCTACGCCGTCTCCTTCGACTGGTCGCGCCGGCTGCACACGTCGGACCCGGAGTACTACCACTGGACCCAGTGGCTCTTCCTGAAGTTCCGCGAGCGCGGGCTGGCCTACCGCAAGGACTCGCCGGTCAACTGGTGCCCCAACGACCAGACCGTGCTGGCCAACGAGCAGGTCCTCGCCGACGGCACCTGTGAGCGTTGCGGCGCCGAGGTCACCAAGCGTGAGCTCAACCAGTGGTACTTCAAGGTCACCGAGTACGCCCAGCGGCTGCTCGACGACATGGACGACCTCGCCGGCACCTGGCCCGAGCGCGTGCTCGCCATGCAACGCAACTGGATCGGCCGCTCCGAGGGTGCGCACGTCGACTTCACGCTCTCGCTCTCCTCGGGAGAAACGCGCACGGTGACGGTCTTCACCACGCGTCCCGACACGCTCTACGGTGCCACTTTCATGGTGGTCGCCGCCGACGCCGCGCTGGCCGCGGAGATCGTCGCGCCCGAGCAGCGCCAGGCGCTCGATGACTATCTGGTCGAGGTCCGCAAGGCCTCCGACATCGACCGTCTCGCGACCGACCGCCCGAAGTCCGGCGTCGACCTCGGCATCACGGCGACCAACCCGGTCACCCGCGAGCAGGTGCCGGTGTGGGCGTCCGACTATGTGCTGGCCGACTACGGCACCGGCGCGATCATGGCCGTGCCGGCTCACGACCAGCGCGACCTCGACTTCGCGAAGGTCTTCGACCTGCCGGTGCGCGCGGTCATCGACGTCGCTGAGGCCGAGGACCCGGCCGTCTCGTTCGTCGCGACCACGGGCGACGGCGCCTACATCAACTCGCCCGCGCTCGACGGCGTCAGCGGCAAGGCCGACGGCATCGCCACGATGATCTCCAAGCTCACGGCTGACGGCACGGGTACCGGCACGGTCAACTTCCGCCTGCGCGACTGGCTCCTGTCGCGACAGCGGTTCTGGGGTGCGCCGATCCCGATCATCCACTGCGAGGCCTGCGGTGAGGTCCCCGTGCCGGAGTCCGACCTGCCGGTGCGGCTGCCCGACGACGTACGGGGTGAGGACCTGAAGCCGAAGGGCGTCTCGCCGCTCGCGGCGGCCGAGGCGTGGGTCAACGTGGAGTGCCCGTCGTGCGGGGGGCAGGCGTTGCGCGACTCCGACACGATGGACACCTTCGTCGACTCGTCGTGGTACTTCCTGCGCTACCTCGACCCGGCCGATGACACCCAGGCGTTCGACCCGGCCAAGGCCCGCGAGTGGATGCCCGTCGACCAGTACGTCGGCGGTGTCGAGCACGCGATCCTGCACCTGCTCTACTCACGCTTCTTCACCAAGGTCCTGCACGACATGGGCCTGCTCGACTTCACAGAGCCGTTCAAGGCGCTGATGAACCAGGGCCAGGTCATCAACGGCGGCAAGGCGATGAGCAAGTCGCTCGGCAACGGCGTCAACCTCGGCGACGTGATCGACGAGTTCGGCGTCGACGCCACCCGCCTCACGATGGTCTTCGCCGGCCCGCCCGAGGACGACATCGACTGGCAGGACGTCTCGCCCGGCGGCTCGCTCCGCTTCCTGCAGCGTGCCTGGCGCCTCTCCGGCGACGTCACCTCGCCTGTGGACGCCGATCCGGCGACCGGTGATGTTGCCGTACGTCGCCTCACGCACCGCACCATCGCCGAGGCCGAGCAGCTGATCGAGTCACAGCGCTTCAACGTGATGGTCGCCCGTCTGATGGAGCTGGTGAACGCCACCCGCAAGGCGATCGACTCCGGTGCCGGCGGTGCCGACCCGGCGGTGCGCGAGGCGGTCGAGACGGTCGCGATCCTGCTGTCGCTCGTCGCGCCCTACACGGCCGAGGAGATGTGGGAGCGGCTGGGCCACGAGCCCACGGTCGCTCGCGCCGGCTGGCCGGCCGTCGATCCGGCTCTGCTCGTGGAGGACGCCGTCACCGCCGTGGTGCAGATCGGCGGGAAGGTCCGCGGTCGGCTCGAGGTCTCGCCCTCCATCTCGGAGGCGGAGCTCGAGGCTGCTGCGCTGGCCGACCCCGCGGTGGTCGCCGCGCTTGGTGGCGCTGCGCCGAAGAAGGTCATCGTGCGGGCGCCCAAGCTGGTGAATATCGTTCTGTAATTCAGCTCATCAGGAGCGCGAGCGTCATCAGGATCATCACCAGACTGACCACCAGGATGAGGCCGGGAAGCTCTGCGTCCTGGCTGGGTTTGCTCTTCTGGAACGGTTCGAGGTCGACGGTCATGAGTCCTCGGGTACCCCCGGTCGGCGGCCCCATCCGGTTGTGTGACAGATGTGACGAATAGGGACGGATAGTGTCTTCACCCATGGCGTCCCGTGTCGTTGTCGTGACGGACTCGACGGCCGTGCTGCCTGCCGAGCTGGCCGCGGCCGCCGGGATCGAGGTCGTCGCCCTCCCGGTCGTCATCGCCGGCGAGACGCACTGCGACGGCGAGCCGGGCACGGCGCCGGCCGACATCGTGGCCGCGTTGATGGGGAAGAAGGACGTCAGTACGTCCCGTCCCTCCCCGGCGTCGCTGCTCGAGCTCTACAGTCGCCTGGCCGACGACGGCGCCTCGGCGGTCCTGGCCGTGCACGTCACCGGCGAGATGAGCGGCACCGTCGAGTCGGCGCGGCTCGCCGCTCGCACGTCACCGATCCCGGTCGTCACGGTCGACACCCGGGCCGTGGGCCCGTGCCTCGGGCTCGCTGCCCTGGCCGGGGTCCATGCCCTGGCTGCCGGTGCCTCGGCGGACGCGGCTGCGGAGGCGGTGATGGCGCGGGCGAACGCCACGACGTCGTACTTCTATGTCGACACCCTCGAGTTCCTCCGCCGCGGCGGCCGGGTCGGTGCCGCGTCGGCGCTCCTCGGGTCCGCCCTCGCCGTCAAGCCCCTCCTCGCCATCGACGACGGGCGCGTGGTGGTGAAGGAGAAGGTGCGTACGTCGACCCGCGCCCTTGCGCGCCTGGAGGAGCTCGCCCTCGAGGCGGCCGGCGAGGGCGCCGCCGAGGTGGTCGTCGCCCATCTGGCGGCTCCGGAGCGCGCCGAGGCGCTGGCCGACTCGCTCTCGACGCGGCTCGGAGAGCAGCTTGCTGTGCCGGTCCGGGTGGCGGAGCTCGGTGCCGCGCTGGGTGCGCACGTCGGGCCGGGCATGGTCGCCGCGGTCGTGGCGCCTGCGCTGGCCTGATTCCTCGCTGGCCCCGTCAGTCACTGGCGGGGCCATCGGTTCTCCCCAGGGCGGTCGTCGGGCTCGGGTGTCCACAGGACGTCGCTGGGATGGGCCGGAGCGGGGGAGACGTGGACCTAGCGTGCCCGCATGCGCCCCGAACAACGACTCCGAGCCGAGACCGTCGAGCGTCGGCTGAGCGGGCTGCGTGCCGAGACCGACGGGGCGCCTCCCCTGCGCCTCGTCGATCCGGTCGAGGACACGTCGGCGCTTCCGGCCGTGCTTCCGGCGGTGCTGCCGGCAGCGCCTCCGGTTCCGGTGCCGGGGCGTCACGCGAGTCGGCGCCGTTGGTTGCCCGTGACGCTGCAGGGGCGGGCGGGGCTGGAGCCGTGGCACGTCGGCGCCGTCGCGGGGGTCCTCCTCATCGCTCTCGCGGTGACGTGCTGGTGGATGCTTCACCGCACGCCGACGGTGGCGACCTCCACATCGTCGACGGCACCTGCGCTCGCCTCGGCCTCACCCTTGGTCGCCGGAGGCGTCTCCGCCGCCGGTTCAGCCGGTTCAGCCGGTGCCTCGACACAGCCCGCGGGAGGGGCGAGTGCTGCGACGTCGGTGACGGTCGATGTGGCCGGAAAGGTGCGCAAGCCGGGCGTGAGGACGCTGCCGGCAGGCTCGCGCGTGATCGATGCCCTGCAGGCCGCAGGCGGCGTCAGACAGGGCGTCGACCTGACCGGCCTCAACCAGGCGCGGGTGCTGGTCGACGGTGAGCAGATCCTCGTCGATGAGAAGGCGACCGTCGTCCCGCCGGCGGGCTCTGGCGCGGACAACGGGGCAGCCGCGGGTGGCCTCGTGAACCTGAACACCGCGACCGCCGAGCAACTGGACACCCTGCCGGGCGTCGGGCCGGTGACGGCACAGTCGATCCTCGACTACCGGACGCAGCACGGCGGCTTCGGCTCGGTGCAGGAGCTCCTCGACGTCGACGGCATCGGTGAGGCCACGCTGGCCAAGCTCGAGCCGCACGTCACCGTCTGATCCGCGGCGAATCGGGTGCCCGATCTCCGGCTGCCGCTGCTCGGCACGGCGGCGTGGGTCGGCGCCTTCGCGGTCATGCTGGTGGCCGGTCATGGCGCGCTGGCCTGGTGGACGGCGCTGGCGACGGTCATGGCATTCGCGGCCGGGATGGTCACCCTCCGACACGCGCCGGCCGCACGGAGGCTGCTCCTGGCTGCGGTCGCGGTCGGCGTCCTCGCCGCGGGTGTCGCCGGGCTCCGTCTTGCGGCGCTCGAGCACGACCCGGTCGCCCAGCTGGCGGCCGATCGTGAGTTGGCGACCATCACCGGCACGGTCACCTCGGATCCGCACGTCACGCAGGGCACCTTCTCCACGACGGTCGTGGTCCGACTCACGGTGCGTCGCGTGGAGGCGGGGCGGGTGCAGGTCGGCGTACGGACTCCGGTGGTGGTGCTGGGCGACACGGCGTGGGAGCGGATTCCCCTCGGTGCGACGGTGCGCTTCACCGGCCGGCTCAACCCCGCAGACGACCATGACGTCAGCGCCGAGGTCACAGTGCGGCGTAGCTCGGACGATCCCGCCGTCCGGGTCGTCGACGCACCGGACGCCTGGTGGCGCGCGGCGTCGGTCGTACGGCACTCGATCCGGCGCGCGGTGGCGCACCGGCCCGACGAGGAGGCGGCGCTCGTTCCCGCATTGGTCGACGGTGACGACGCTGACGTCTCCGAGGCACTGGCCGACGACTTCCGTGCGACCGGCCTGACGCACCTGCTCGCCGTGAGCGGCACCAACCTCACCCTGCTGGTCGGTGCCTTGCTGACGGTCGCCCGGTGGTGCCGAGTGCGGGGTCGCTGGATGCTCGTCGTCGGAGCGACAGGCATCGTGGGGTTCATCCTGCTGGCGCGCACCGAGCCCAGCGTCGTCCGGGCCGCGGCGATGGGGGCCGTCGGTCTGGTCGCGATGTCGAGCAACGGCCGCCATCGCGCCCTGCGGGGCCTCGGCGCGGCCGTGCTCGGGCTGATCCTGCTCGACCCGGCGATCTCCACCTCGCTGGGCTTCGCCCTGTCGGTGCTGGCCACGGCCGGCATCCTGCTGCTCGGTCCGCCGTGGCGCGACGCGCTGCGGCGGTGGCTGCCGCGGTGGCTCGCCGAGGCGATCGCCGTTCCGATGGCGGCGCAGCTCGCCTGTACACCCCTGATCGCGGCGATCTCGGGGCAGGTGAGCCTGTCGGCGGTCGGTGCCAACCTCGTCGCGGAGCCCGCGGTCGGTCCGGCCACGGTGCTCGGCCTGCTCGGCGGGGTCGTCGGCCTCGTGGCGCCACCGCTCGGAGCGGCGTGCGGCTGGCTCGCGTCATGGTGCGTCGCGTGGATCATCACCATCGCCCACCGCGGCGCCGCACTGCCCGTCGCCCAGATCGGCTGGGCTACGACACCGGTTGCGCTCGTGCTCCTCACGCTGCTGACGGTCACGATCGCCCTCTGGGGGCCGAGGGTGGTGCAGCGTCGGTGGATCGGCCTGCCGCTCGCAGTGCTGCTCATCGTGATCGTCGCGGTGCGGTTGCCCGGACGGGGCTGGCCGCCGGCCGGTTGGGTGATGGTGATGTGCGACGTGGGCCAAGGAGACGGCCTTGTCCTGTCTGTCGGGGAGCACGCCGCGATGGTCGTCGACACCGGCCCTGAACCGGCCCCGATGGAGCGTTGCCTCGACGACCTCGGCATCACCACGGTGCCGCTCCTCGTACTCACCCACTTCGATGCCGACCACGTGAGCGGTGTCAGTGCGGTCTTCTCGGGACGGACGGTCGGTGCGGTCTGGACGACGGTGCTGCACAAACCCGACTACGGGATCGGGCTCGTCCACGACGCGACGGCAGCCGCGGGTGTCACGCCGGTGAGTGCGGTGCAGGGCACGACGTTCAGCCTCGGGCCGATCACGGCGCAGGTGCTCTGGCCGCCGCCTGATCTCTCGGAGGCGGTCGACTCCAACGCCGGCTCGATCACCCTGCTGCTCCAGAGCCACGGGATCCGCTTCCTGCTCACCGGTGACCTGGACCCGGACGGCGGTGCACGGATCGCCACCGCGGTGCCGGGGCTGCGGGTCGACGTACTCAAGGTCCCGCACCACGGGAGCCGCTTCCAGGACGAGCCGTGGCTGTTGTCGCTCCACCCGAGGATCGCGCTGACCTCGGTGGGCGCCGACAACGACTACGGCCACCCCGCGGCCAGCACGCTGGACCCCCTGACGGCCGAGGGGGTCGAGGTCCACCGCACCGACACGGAGGGCGCGCTTGCTGTGGTTGCGCGAGCCGACGGTCCTGTCGTCGTCCACCAGTAGGGTGTGGCGCGATGAGCACGCCCTCCGCCTCGCAGGTCCTCGGTCGCGTCACCCTGGTGACGGGCAAGGAGGAGTTCCTCTCCGAGCGCACGGTCCGCGCGGTGCGCGACGCCGTCAGGGCGTACGACGCCGAGTCGGAGTTCAGCGAGGCTGCCGCCTCGGAGCTGACCCTCGCCACCCTGGGTGAGCTGGCCGCGCCGAGCCTCTTCTCCTCGATCCGCTGTATCGTCGTGAGATCGCTGGAGAACCTGCCCGACGAGTCGGTCGACGGCCTGCTCGACTACTGCGGGGCCCCTGCCGACGAGGTCGCGCTCGTCCTCGTCCACGGCGGCGGGCAGAAGGGCAGCGGTGTCCTGACCAAGCTCCGCAAGCTCAAGGCGCTCACCGAGGTGAAGTCGGAGGAGCTCAAGGCGTCCGATCTGCCCGGCTTCGTGGCCAATGAGGTCCGCACGTTCGGTGGCCGGATCGATCAGCAGGCCGCGGCCACGCTGATCGAGGCCGTCGGCCACGACCTGCGCTCGCTCTCGGCCGCGGCACACCAGTTGGTCAACGACTTCCCGGACCACGCGATCGGCGAGGCCCAGGTCCGGCAGTACTTCGGCGGACGGGCCGAGGCCAAGTCCTTCGCCGTCGCCGATGCGGCCTTCGCCGGTCGGCGTCAGGTCGCGCTCGAGGAGCTCCGCTGGGCGATCGACGGCGGTACGCCCGGTGTGCTCGTGACGTCGGCCTTCGCCGGCAGCGCCCGTGGGCTCGCGCGTCTCTCTGGTGCGCCGCGGGGCGCCCGTGACGCCGACCTCGCCCGCGACGTCGGCGTGCCGCCGTGGAAGCTCCGCAGCCTCCGCGAGCAGCTCCGCGGCTGGACCCCCGACGCCCTCGCCGGGGCGATCCGCGCCGTGGCCCAGGCCGACGCCGACATCAAGGGCGCCGCCAGCGACCCGGCGTACACCCTCGAGCGGCTCGTCCTGACCATCACGGGGCTCCGCCGCTAGCGCGAGCTCCGGGTTCCTGCCCTGCGAGCTCCGGGTTCCTGCCATGCGAGCTCCGGGTTCCCGCCCCGCGAGCTCCGTGAAATGCACCAACGGCCCACCCATGGGGTGAGCCGTTGGAAGGACCAGAAGCCGGATCTCGCAGGGCGAGAACCCGGATCTCGCGTCAGAGCGAGGCGGCCTTCTTGAAGATGCTGGACTTGCGGTTGGCAGCCTGGTTGGCGTGGATGACGCCCTTCGAGGCAGCCTTGTCGAGCTTCTTGCCGGCCTCGCGGGCGGCGGTCAGGGCGACGTCCTTGTCGCCGGCCTCGGCGGCCTCGCGGAAGCGGCGGACGGCCGACTTGAGCTCGCTCTTGACGGACTTGTTGCGCTCCTGGGCCTTGAGGGCCTGCTTGTTGCGCTTGATCTGCGACTTGATGTTAGCCATGAGTCTCTTTCAGTCTGGGGTGCGGTGACAGTCAGGTTTTCGGTGCGATCCGCCTGGCCCCTCGGGGAAATCAGAGGGGAGAGGCCCAACTGCGAACACGCAAGCGTCAAGATTAGTCGCGTCGACGCGTGTAAAGCCAATTCCAGCAGACCTCGCCCTGCCACCGGGTGACCTCGCGCAGCCAGGGCGAGTTCGACACCGGCGGCTGCGCCGCTGAGTAGAGGTAGTACCCGGTCATGAGCGCGAGGACGATGTCGATCGCCTCCGGGTCCACCGACGACAGCAGGGGGTGGGCGGCGATGTGCGCCTCGACGTCGAGGCCGTCACCGCGCGGGCCGATCAGCAGCAGCAGGGAATCCACCCACGCGGCGCCGCGGACGGGCCAGTTCCAGTCGCAGAGCACCATCGAGCCGTCCGGCCGCACGATCAGGTTGTCATCCCGTACGTCGGCATGGACGAGTGTGTCGCCCTCGGTCACCTCGGCGAAGCGCGCGGCGAGCCCTTCGAGCTCGACCGCGAAGTCGTAGTCCGCGTCGTCGACCGCGACCTTCTCCCACAACGCCGGCCAGTCCTTGAACGCCTCGGCGAAGGTCTCGATCCCGAGACCGGGCGCAGGGGTGAGCTGCTCGGCGATGCGGATCATGAGATCAGACGCCGCGGCCAGGTCGTCGGGGGACCACGGTCGCGCGGGCTGACGGCCGTCGACGTACTCGAAACCGAGCACGATCCACTCGTCACCTGCGCCCCCGCCGAGCGTCCACCTGAGGCGGGGCGCGGGGAGCCCCGGAGGAAGGGTGCGGGCCTTGCGCGCCTCCTCCTTGTAGGAGGCGGCGGCGTAGCGCTGGGCCTTCATCGACGCGGCTTTGATGAAGTGGCGCGTGCCGTCGGCGCAGAGCAGCACCGAGGCCAGGCCGGGGGTGAAGCCGGCGTCCTTGGAGAAGGAGTCGACGACCGTCGTGCCGAGCCTCTGCTCGACCTGGCGGCGTACGTGTGGCGGCAGGTGGACCCAGCCGAGCCGCATCGCGGTCTCGCCGTGGGGGAGGGTGGTCGGGTGAACCTTGGCGGATCGGGTCACCCGACCATCCTCCCAGCGATGTGAGCCGTGCGCTCAGCGACGGGCGGGATCGAGCGTCTTGGTGAAGAGCGCCTTGCCGTCGACGTCCTTGAGCGTGACCGTCAGTTGCTGGGACCGCGCGTCGATGTCGACCTGCCCGAAGAACTGGTAACCCTCCAGTGGTGATGCCGAGGCCCGCGGCGGCGCCGCGACGAAGACCGCCTCAGGGCCGAAGGTCGCGTCCAGTGCGTTCGGCCCGAAGGCACCGGCGTTGAGCGGCCCGGAGACGAACTCCCAGAACTCGTCGAAGTCCTGGTAGGTCGCACGATCGGGTGAGTAGTGGTGCGCCGCCGTGTAGTGGACGTCCGCGGTGAGCCACACGTGGTTCCTGATGCCGGCGCGCTTGAGCTCGGTGAGGAGCTTGCCGAGGGCGATCTCGCGTCCGAGCGGGGCACCGCCGTCGCCCTGGGAGATGCTCTCCTGGTGGGTGCCGTCGGGCACGACCAGCCCGAGCGGCAGGTCGTTGGCGATGACCTTCCAGGTGGCTGTGGACCTCTTGATCTCCCGGAGGAACCACTCGGTCTGCTCGCGCCCGAGGATGCCACCGTCGTCGACGGTCTCGACGTCGGTCGTGTTCGGGTCCTTGTAGGTCCGCATGTCGAGGATGAAGAGGTCCATCAGCGGGCCGTAGGAGAGCTTGCGGTAGACCCGGCCGAGGCTGTCCGGTGAGGCGTCGCCGACGGGGATGTACTCGTGGAAGGCGCGGCGGGCGCGGGCGGCGAGGGGGTCGACCGCGGTGCCGTCGGCGAAGCCGGCCCGGCCCACGAGGATCTCGCCGGGGTACCAGTTGTTGAGCACCTCGTGGTCGTCCCACTGGGCGACGATCGCGGTCTCGGAGAGGAAGGCGCGCCAGTTGTCGGCGAGCAGGTTGTACTTGAACTGGCCGCGGTACTGGTCGAGCGTCTGCGCGACCTGGCTCTTCTCCTCGGTCACGAGGTTGCGCCAGATCCGGCCGTCGGGGAGCGTCACGCTCTCCACGACAGGGCCGTCGGAGTAGCAGTTGTCACCGGAGCTGAGGAAGAAGTCCGCGTCGGCCGCGCGCATGGCGTCGGCGATGCGGTAGCCGCCGAGGTCCGGGTTGACGCCGTACCCCTGGCCGGCGATGTCGCCGGACCAGATGAAGCGGATGTCCTTGCGGCCCGTGGCGCCGGTGCGGAAGCGGCCGGTGAGCGGCTCGCTGACGGCACCGTGGCCGTGTTCGGGGACGGCCGTGATCCGGTAGAAGAGGTCGGTGCCGGACGGCAGGCCGGGTACGCGGATCTGGCCGGTGAAGTCCGAGTTGGCGCGGACGACCGGTCCGAGGACCGTGCGGGCGTGGCGGAAGGAGTCGTCGCGAGAGATCTCCGCGACCAAGCGGGCAGGGCCGTCGGCGCGGGACCAGAGCGTGGCGGCACCGTGTACGGCGTCGCCGGCCTGGATGCCGTGGGTGAGGACGGGACGGCCCGAGCGGATCAGGCCCGGAGCGAGTCGTGAGGGAGAGGCGAGGGCGGGCGCGGAGCCGAATGCGAGGGAGGTACCGACAGCGGCCGTGCTCCCGAGCAACGTGCGGCGGTTGAGGGTTGTCATGCGCCTCACCCTGCTGTGGACCGGACAACACTCGGTGAGCGACAGCCGAACGACTCGGCAACGACATGGGGTGCTTGCGTGCGAGGATCGCGGGCATGCGCGGTGGGAGGTGGCTGGCGGTCGCGATGCTTGTCGTGCTTGCCGGCTGCGGCGCTCGTACGCCGACCGCCACTGCTCCGCCGAGCACGACTCCCTCGGCGAGCACAGCGACGCCGACTCCGTCGGGAAGCGCCCCGAGCGCGACGCCCGCACCCTCGATCACCGTGCCGTCCCTCCCGACCCTGACCGACGAGGGTCTCGTCGAGGGTGCCGACATCAGTTGGCCGCAGTGTCCGAAGGGGACGGGCATCCCACAGCGCCGGACGATGGGTTCGCCGATGCCTCGGTCGAGCGCGACGTTCGTGCTCATCGGCCTCACCAACGGACCGGGTTTCACGCCCAACCCGTGCCTGGCCCAGCAGGTCGCGTGGGCGAAGGAGCGGCACCTGCTCGCCGCCGCCTATTCGGTGATCAGTTGGCCGAGCGCCGCGCAGTTGGCGCAGTACGGCAGTCCCTTCAAGGCCGGCTATGCGCAGGCGCAGTTCAACATCGCCACCATGAAGGCCGCCGGGCTCGACTCACCTGCGGTCTGGCTCGATGTCGAGCCCGTGCCGGACTTCGGCTGGCCCGTCGACGTACAGAAGAATGCGGAGGTGGTGCAGGGCGCCGCCAAGGCGTATGCCGACGCCACCTTCCAGGTCGGGGTGTACTCGACGACGGCGATGTGGCGGAACATCGTCGGCGACCTGCGGCTGGGCGTCCGGGAGTGGCGGGCGGCGGGGCACACCTCGCGTGCGGAGGCGCTGGCCCGATGCGGACCGGAGCGCTCGATCCAGGGCGGGACGCCCGTGCTGACGCAGTGGGTCGAGGACGGTCGGGACGTCGACGTCACATGCCCGGGGGAGTCGGCGTACCTCCCGTTGTGGTTCCACCAGTTTTAGAAAGCAGAGTCTGACTGGGAGGATTGGCGAATCATGACTGCCCCTCTGCCCGGCCGGACCGATCCCGCGATCATCCGCAACTTCTGCATCATCGCGCACATCGACCACGGCAAGTCCACGCTCGCTGACCGCATGCTCGGCATCACGGGCGTGCTCGGGGAACGCGACGCCAAGGCGCAGTACCTCGACCGGATGGACATCGAGCGCGAGCGCGGCATCACGATCAAGAGCCAGGCCGTGCGGATGCCGTGGACCGTCACGCCCGAGGCGGCGACGGAGGTCGGCGTCGAGGCCGGCACCTACATCCTCAACATGATCGACACCCCCGGACACGTCGACTTCACCTACGAGGTGTCCCGGTCCCTGCAGGCCTGCGAGGCCGCGATCCTCCTCGTCGACGCGGCCCAGGGCATCGAGGCGCAGACCCTCGCCAACCTCTACCTGGCCATGGGCGCGGACCTCCGGATCATCCCGGTGCTCAACAAGATCGACCTGCCGTCGGCGAACGTCGAGAAGTACGCGCTCGAGCTCGCCAACCTCGTCGGCTGTGAGCCGGAGGACGTGCTGCTCACGTCGGCCAAGACCGGTCTGGGCGTCGAGGCGCTGCTCAACCAGATCGTCGCGCAGGTGCCGGCTCCGGTCGGCGTCGCGGACGCTCCTGCCCGCGCCCTGATCTTCGACTCGGTCTACGACACCTACCGCGGCGTCGTCACCTACGTCCGTGTCGTCGACGGCAAGCTCACCCACCGCGACAAGATCAAGATGATGTCCAACGGCGTCGTCCACGAGATGCTCGAGATCGGCGTGATCAGCCCCGAGCCGATGAAGTGCGACTCGCTCGGCGTCGGCGAGACCGGCTACCTCATCACTGGCGTGAAGGACGTCCGCCAGTCCCGCGTCGGTGACACGGTCACGACGAACAGCCACCCCGCCACGGAGGCGCTCGGCGGCTACGAGCACCCCAACCCGATGGTGTACGCCGGCCTCTACCCGATCGACGGCGACGACTATCCAACGCTGCGTGAGTCGCTGGAGAAGCTCCAGCTCAACGACGCCGCGCTGACGTTCGAGCCGGAGACCTCGGGTGCTCTGGGCTTCGGGTTCCGCATCGGCTTCCTCGGCCTGCTGCACATGGAGATCACTCGCGAGCGGCTCGAGCGCGAGTTCAACCTCGACCTGATCTCCACCGCGCCCAACGTGGTCTACAACGTCGTCCTCGAGGACGGTCGCGAGATCGAGGTGACGAACCCGTCCGAGTATCCGGACGGCAAGATCGCCGAGGTCCGTGAGCCGATCGTGAAGGCGACGATCCTGTCGCCGTCGGACTACATCGGCACCATCATGGAGCTCTGCCAGCAGAAGCGCGGCACGCTGCTCGGCATGGACTACCTCTCCGAGGACCGTGTCGAGATGCGCTACATCCTGCCGATGGGCGAGATCGCGTTCGACTTCTTCGACCAGCTCAAGTCCAAGACCAAGGGCTACGCCTCACTGAACTACGAGTTCGACGGCGAGCAGGCCGCGGACCTGGTGAAGGTCGACATCCTGCTCCAGGGCGAGCCGGTCGACGCCTTCTCGGCGATCGTGCACCGCGACGCCGCCTACTCGTACGGCGTCATGCTGGCCGGCAAGCTCAAGGACCTCATCCCGCGTCAGCAGTTCGAGGTCCCGATCCAGGCCGCCATCGGCGCCCGCGTGATCGCCCGCGAGACCATCCGCGCGATCCGCAAGGACGTGCTCGCCAAGTGCTACGGCGGTGACATCACCCGTAAGCGCAAGCTGCTCGAGAAGCAGAAGGAGGGCAAGAAGCGGATGAAGATGGTCGGCCGCGTCGAGGTCCCCCAGGAGGCGTTCGTCGCCGCCCTCTCCACCACCCAGCCCGCCGAGAAGGGCGACAAGAAGAAGTAGCGTCGTCCCCGGGTTGCGAATTGCCGGGCGGTCAACGTCCCCGCTGGGGCAGGATCTGGCTATGGGCGAGCGGGTCGTGCGTGAGGAGGACGGGAGCCTTACGCACCTGGGACACGACGGTCAGTCCGAAGTGTCTTGGGGCTCCCTTTCTGCGTGGGCTGAGGCGTGGATCTGCGAGGCATCATCCGGCGAGCATGGTCCGGCAAGCGAGTTCTTCATGGATGCGCTCCTCGGGAGCGTGTCATGGCTTCTCGATGCAGTGACCGAGCTGGTCGGAGGCCTCGGCAGAGGAGCTCGTTGAGCGGGTCAGACACGCGACGGCCGGCGACAGCTGGGTGATCGACGGGAACTACCAGGGCAAGATCGGCAGGCTCGCGTGGGAACGTGCCGACGCGGTGGTCTGGCTGGACCTCCCGCGCTGGCAGGTGATGCGGCAGGTCGTGACCCGGACGCTCATCCGAGCGCTCGACCGCCGTGCGCTGTGGAACGGCAATCGTGAGAGTTGGGCCGGCTTCGCCCTGTGGCGAAGGGACGAGTCGGTGATCTGGTGGGCGTGGACGTCGTACCCGAGGGTGAAGCGGATGTACGAGACGGCCTTGGCGGACGCGAGCTTGACGCACCTCAAGTGGCACCGGCTGAGAGACCGAAAAGACCTCGAAAACTTTCTGGAAAAGTGGCTCTGACCTGCGGAACACCTTGTGCTTCGAACACCTGTTCGATAGGATGGAGACATGCCGCTCGCCCTCTCGGAACTCACCGCAGCCGACGTGCTGTCGCGCGCCGAATGGGCCGTCCAGGACCGACGCTCCGTGGCCGTGGAGGAGTTCGACCTCGCCCTGCGCTGGGCCGACCTGCACTCCATCGAGCCCGAGATCTCGGTACCGGGCGGGGACCGCATGATCACACTCGGTGGCGATGGGACGCCCCCGGTGCGGGACCTGTGCCTGGAGGAGCTCGCCGTCGCGCGGGGTGAGCATGTCTTCGCCACCCGGTCGCTGCTCGCTGACGTGTTGGACCTGCGGCACCGGCTCCCCGGACTCTGGCTGGCGACCAAACTCCTCCAGGTTGAACCTTGGGTGGCCCGGAAGATCGCGTCGATGAGCCGCAAACTCGGGGTCATCTCGGTCGCGTACCTCGACGTCGTGCTCGCCCAGGCCGTCGACCTCCCCAACGGGAAGCTGCTGCAGCTCGCCGAAGCCGAGATCATCAAAGCCGACCAAGCACTCCGCGTGGCAGAGCTCGAGGCCGCGAAGCAGACGAAGGGTGTCTGGCTCGCACGTCGTGACGACGAGGCCGGTGCCGGGCTGCGGGAGATCTTCGCCCGCCTCGAGGCCGCTGATGCGATCTGGTTCGACGCCACCTGCCAACGCGTCGCCGACATCCTCAAAGCCGACCCCGACCTCCGGAAGCAGCATCACCCCGAACTCGGCGAGAACCCGTCGATGGACGAACTCCGCGCCGCAGCCTTCGGGTGGCTCGCGCGCCCGTATGACCTGGCCGAGCTCCTCGGACTCCTCGACGAGCACGAGCAAGACACCGACGACGCAGACGAGGCTGAGGCCACGAAGCCTGCCCGCCGACACAAGGCTGTCCTCTTCCTCCACCTCCACCAGGCCGCGTTGGAAGGGGCAGGCGGTGTCGCCCGCAGCAGCGACCTCGGACCACTGCTCCTCCAGCAGGTCGCCCAGCTCCTCGGCCACTCCGACGTGATCGTGAAACCGGTCATCGACCTCAACACCGGCACCCACATCAGCGCCTACGAACACCCCGCCACGGTGAAGGAGCGGACCATGCTCCGCACCACCGGCCCCGTCTTCCCCCACAACAGCGGGAGCGAGGCCAGCCGGGTCGACCACGACCACGCCACCCCGTATGTCCCGCCTGATGCGGGTGGACCGCCCGGGCAGACCGGGGACCATAACGACGCCCCGTTGAGTCGACATTCACACCGAGCCAAAACCCACCTCAACTATCAAGTGGAACAGCTCGGCCCTGATGCCTACCTCTGGACCACACCCCACGGCCTGATCCGCCTGGTCAACAACCGAGGCACCCACAAGATCACCGAAGAACACCTCGACCTCATCCGCCGCATCTACGGCGCCTGAGCCGTACTCCATCCTGCGGAGCGACTGGTCCTGACCGCCCACTAGTCTCGCGTCATGGAGGACTTCGACGTACTCGTCATCGGGGGCGGCATCGCAGGAATCTCGATCGGCTATGAGCTCAGCCAAGCGGGCCAGCGGGTCCTTCTCCTCGAGGCCGAAGCGACGTTGGCGTACCACACGACGGGCCGCTCGGCGGCGACCTGGCTGTCGACGTACGGCAACGGGCCGGTGCGTGCGCTGACGGCGGCGAGCCACGACTACTTCACGGCGCCGCCGGCCGACCTCCACCCCGACGGCGCCCCGCTGGGCAAGCCGTTGAGTCTCATCCACATCGCACCCGACGGTCTCGGCGATGTGCTCAAGACGTTCCATGACGAGGTCGTCGGCCTCACCCCGGACGCCAGGATCATCACCGCCGAGGAGGCGCACGCGATGGTCCCCGTCCTGCGCACCGCATGGGTCGAGGCGGCCCTGCTGGAGCCCTACGCACTCGAGGTCGACGTCGCCGGACTGCACCAGGGCTACAAGCGTGGCCTCAAGGCCCATGGCGGTGAGATCCGCACGCTCGCCAAGGTCGACGGCGCCGAGCGCACGGCCGACGGCCGGTGGAAGGTCAGCGCGAGCGTCGGTCAGGAGTTCACGACGACGTACGTCGTCAATGCCGCCGGCGCCTGGGCGGATCAGGTCGCCGAGCTCTTCGGCGCGAAGCCGGTCGGCATCGAGCCGCGGCTTCGTTCCGTCTTCATGGTCAGCGCGCCGGACGTCGACCCGCACCTCCCGATGGTGATGTCGATCGACGCCGAGAACCCCTTCTACTTCAAGGCCGACGCCGGCCAGTACCTCTGCAGCCCTGCCGACACCACGCCGATGAAGCCCCACGACGCCAAGCACGACGAGCTCGAGATCGCCCGCGCGATCGAGGCGATCAACGAGGCCACGACGATCGGCATCAAGGGCATCCGCACCCCGTGGGCCGGGCTGCGCACCTTCGCCCCCGACGGCTCTCCCGTCATCGGGCCGGACCCCGTGGCCGAGAACTTCTACTGGTACGCCGGCCAGGGCGGCTTCGGCATCCAGATGGGTCCGGCGGCGGCTCGCCTGGGTGCCGCGCTGCTGCTCGGCCACGACGTGCCCGAGGACATCGCCGCAACCGGCTTCGACGTCGCCTCGGTGCTTCCGGCACGCCTCGCCTGAGTCCACCGTGCTCGAGCGGTTCCTCGACGAGTGGGAGCTCACCCCCGACGGTGACCCCGTTCAGGGTGACGCCGGGCTGACCATCCCCGTCCGGACCGCCCAGCGACAGCGGGCGCTGCTCAAGATCGCGACGCCGGACCCCGAGACCGAGCACGAGGCGCTCGCCCTCCAGCACTGGCACGGGCGCGGCGCCGTACGCCTGATCCGAGCCAACCCCCGCCAGCACGTTCTCCTGCTGGAGCGCCTCACGTCGACCGACCTCAGCGACCACTGGGACGTGCAGGCCTGCGAGATCGTCGGCGGCCTCTACCGACAGCTCCACATCGAGGCACCGCCCCAGCTCCGCCTCCTCTCCTCGTACGTCGCCACGCTGGCCGACCGCTTCCAGGGACTGGAGCGCGGGGTGCCCCTACCGCCCCGGCTGATCGACCAGGCCCGCTCGCTCGCGCGCGGTTTCGGCAGGGACGCGGACACCGACGGTCGGCTCGTCCACGGCGACCTGCACTATGGCACCGTGCTGGCCGTCGCAGCAGGTGAAGGCGAGGACGAGTGGAAGGCCGTCGATCCGAAGCCGCTCAGCGGCGATCCGCACTACGAGGTCGCGCCGCTCCTCCTCAACCGGTTCGACGAGCTGGCCGGCCGGGTACGCGAGGGCACGAGGGACCGCTTCTTCGCCGCGATCGACGCCGCCGGGCTGGACGAGCAGCGCGCCAAGGACTGGGTCGTCGTCCGGATGATGGACCTGGGAATCGCCCACCCGGAGTGGGCCACCCGCTGTGTCGCCATCGCCAAGGCCGTGCAGGACTGAGCCGAGCCGACTAGGGTTCCCGCCGTGAGTGACACCAGCCACACCAGCGACACCAGCTTCCTCGACACGATGCCGGCCAACGTGGCCATCCAGTTCCTCGACCGGGTGGCGGCGGACCCGGACGGGGAGGCCTTCCTCTTCCCGCACCCCGGTGGTCACGACGGTGACCACGAGGGGCAGCACGAGCACGGCGAGCACTGGCACTCCGTCACCTGGCGTGAGGTCGGTGACCACGTGGAGAAGCTGGCCGCGGGCCTGGTGAGCCTCGGCATCAACCTCGAGGACCGCGTCGGCATCGCAGCCTCGACCCGCTACGAGTGGATCCTCGCCGACCTGGCGGTGATGTGCGCCGGTGGTGCCACCACGACCGTCTACCCGAGCAGCAAGGACGACGACGTCGCCTGGATCCTCGGCGACTCCGAGTGCCGCGTCGTCTTCGCCGAGGACGACGAGCAGATCGGCAAGATCGAGAAGCACGCCGCCGAGCTGGGCTCCCTGATCAAGATCGTCACGTTCGACGGCACCGCGGACGGCAACCGGGTGATCAGCCTCGACCACCTCGAGACGCTGGGCGAGGAGTACCTCGCCACCCGCGAGCACCTCATCGCGGATATCGCCAAGCAGATCCAGCCCGACCAGCTCGCCACCCTCGTCTACACCTCGGGCACGACCGGTCGCTCCAAGGGCGTCCGACTGCTGCACCGCAGCTGGGTCTACGAGGGTGCGGCCATCCAGGCGCAGGACATCCTCAGCACCAACGACCTGCAGTTCCTCTGGCTCCCGATGTCCCACGTCTTCGGCAAGGTGCTGCTCTCCACACAGCTGGCGATCGGCTTCCCGACGGCGATCGACGGCCGCGTCGACAGGATCATCGACAACCTCGCCCTCATCCGCCCGACGTTCATGGGCGCCGCGCCGCGCATCTTCGAGAAGGCCTACGCCCGCATCGTCACCATGGTCGAGTCCGAGGGCGGCGTGAAGAAGAAGCTCTTCGACCGTGCCTTCGCCGTCGGCCGCAAGTACGACGCGCTCATCGCCGCCGAGAAGTCGATCCCGCTCACGCTCCAGGTCCAGCACGCGCTCCTCGACATCCTCGTCCTGCGCAAGGTGCGCGAGCGCTTCGGTGGCCGGATCCGCTTCATGATCTCCGGCTCCGCCGCACTCAACCCCGAGATCGCCTCGTGGTTCCACGCCGCCGGCCTGATGATCCTCGAGGGCTACGGCATGACCGAGAACGCCGCCGGCGCCGCGGTCAACCGCCCCGAGGACAACCGGATCGGCACTGTCGGCCCGGCCATCCCCGGCAGCGAGATCCGGATCGGCGAGCACGACGAGGTCCAGATCAAGGGCCCGCACGTGATGGCCGGCTACCACAACAACGAGGCCGCGACGGCCGACACCTTCACTGCCGACGGCTGGCTCCGCACCGGCGACAAGGGCTCCCTCGACGCCGACGGCTACCTGACGATCACTGGCCGGCTCAAGGAGATCTTCAAGACCTCCGGCGGCAAGTACATCGCCCCCAACCAGATCGAGGCGAAGTTCAAGGCGCTCTGCCCCTACGCCAGTCAGTTCGTCGTCTTCGGTGCCGAGCGGAACTTCGCCGTCGCCCTGGTGACGCTCGATCCCGATGCCATCGAGGGCTGGGCCGCGGAGAAGGGCCTCGCCGGGGCGTCGTACGCCGACATCGTCTCCTCTGCGGCGGCGCGCGAGATGGTCGGTGGCTATGTGGCGCAGCTCAACGAGCAGCTCAACCGCTGGGAGACGATCAAGAAGTGGGAGATCCTCGACCACGACCTGTCGATCGAGTCCGGTGAGCTCACCCCGTCGCTGAAGGTGAAGCGCGCCGTCGTCGAGCGGAACAACGATGCGACGATCGCCGGCTTCTACAGCTAGAGGATCCGGAACCCGACCGAGTAGATGTAGCGGTGGTCCGTCGCGCGGGTGTGGGCGCGGCGGTAGCCGAAGAGCTTGAGGTCGCGGGTCGCGAAGGCCTGGTCGATGCTCGTGTTGCGGGCGCGGCGACAGGCGTGGGCACCCGGGTGTGCCGCACTCGTCATGGCGTGGCGGCGGTTGGTGTAGCTGCAGACCACCGACCGACCGGCGTTGAAGTCGCCCGCGACCAGGACCGGGATGCCGGCATGCTGGAGACGGGCGACGGCGGCGAGGATGCGCCGGTTGTTGATCCGGCTGCGCCGGGCGCTGTTGTGCGGGTTGTGCACCGGGATCACCGCGACCCGGTAGCCGTCGTGGTCGGCCAGGGTGAGGATCGGTGTGTTCTTGTGTCGGCTGTGGGTGCCGTACGTCGGGATCCGGGACCGGTCGACGACCGTCCAGGCGCTCGTGCGGTAGATCACCGTGTTGCGCACGCCGCCGGTTCCGACCATCTCCCACTGCCCCTGGGTGGCGGTTCGGAAGGACTGCGGCTGCCGGCCCTCGATCTCGACCAGCACGCCGAGGTCAGCGTGGGAGCGGTCGATCCTCCTCACCATCTTCTGCATCCGCCTGCGGGCGTTGGCATATCCGGTGAGCGACTCGCGCTGGGCGTTGGCGAAGAAGAGCCGGTGGTCATCCGACGGTGGATGCGCGTCGGCATGGGCGGCGGGAGCGGCGGTGACGATGCTGCCAGCGACGAGGGCGACCAGGCAGGCGAAGGTCCTGAGGCGGAGCACGCGGACAAGATAGCGGGAGGGTCCATGGATTGATTTGTTCGAACAAATGTTCGAACATGGGTCTGTGGCCACCCTGACCCAGCTCGAGCAGCTCGACCAGTTGCGTGAGCGGATGCGACGACTCGAGCGTGCCGCGCCGCAGCGCCGGGCGCTGGAGACGCTGCCGGTGCTGCGCGATCTCGTGCAGCTCCAGGCCGGAGGAGTCTACGAGGTCGATCCGGGGGCAGGGGGAGCCAGCCTCACCTGGGGACTGCTCGCCGGTCCGACCGCCGCCGGGGAGTGGGGAGCCGTCGTCGGCGTACCCGACTTCGGGGCGGAGGCCGCTGCGGCACTCGGCGTCCGGTTGGAGCGGGTGATCTGCGTGCCCGAGCCCGGCGAGGCCTGGCTCGAGGCCGTCGCCGCGCTGGTGGATGTCGCCTCCCTCATCGTGGTCCGGCCGCCTACCGGTCGCGCGGGCCGGGTCTCCGAGGCCGTGGCCGGCAAGCTCGCCGCTCGTCTCCGCACCCGGGAGGCCGCATTGATCTCGCTCGGCCCCTGGCCACGCGCCGAGGTGCGCCTGACCGCCTCCGCGCCGCGCTGGGGTGGTGCCGGGCAGGGCGACGGGCACCTGCGCGCGCGGCTGCTGAGCGTCGAGGCGCGCCGCGGGACGGCACCCGCCCGCCGGGTCGACCTCTGGTTCCCGGCCGCCGACCTGACGCTGGTCGCCCAGGCTCCGCGGGAGGAGGTGGCCGGTCGTGCGCACCTTGGTGTTGTGGCTTCCTGACTGGCCGGTCGCAGCCGGCCTGCGCGCCGGCGGCCTGCCCGGGCACATCCCCGCCGCCGTCTTCCACGCCAACCGGGTGGTCGCCTGCAACGGCGGCGCCCGTGACCATGGCGTACGTCGCGGCATGCGGCGTCGCGACGCGCAGTCGCGCTGCCCCGACCTGCAGCTCCTCGACGCCACCCCCGACCGGGACGCGGTGGCCTTCGAGGAGGTGCTCGGTGTGCTCGAGGAGCTCCGTCCCGGGGTGGCGCCGCTGCGGCCCGGTCTGGTGGCGCTGCGCTCGCCCGGACGGTTCTACGGCGGCGACGAGGAGGCCTGCGCGGTGCTCCTCGAGGCTGTCGTCGGGCTGGGAGTGCGCGACGTGCGGCTCGGTGTCGCCGACGACCTCTTCACCGCCGAGCAGGCCGCCCGCGTCGCCGGCGTGCAGGAGGCGCGGATCATTCCCGAGGGCGGCACCGCCGACTTCCTCCGGCCGCTTCCGGTCGACGTCATCGACACTGTGTCCTACGGTGCCGGGGGCGGCAGTGAGACGGTCAGCCTGCTGCAGCGGCTCGGGCTGATGACCCTCGGCGACCTCGCCGGCGTGCCGGCCGCCGGCGTACTCGCGCGCTTCGGGCAGCAGGCCGCGTGGATCCACCGTGTCCTCACCGGCGGCGGTGAGAGCGCCGGCCTGCCGATGCGGTCGGTGCCCCCGGAGCTCTCCGTCGAGGTCGGCTTCGAGCCTCCGTTGAGCGATGCGGAGGCGATCTGCTTCTCCAGTCGACGTACCTGCGAGGAGTTCGTCACCCGGCTCGCCCACCACCAGCTCGTCTGCACCGACGTCCGGATCGAGGTCGAGGCCGAATCGTCGGGGAGCTCGTACGGCGGCGAGCTGGCCTCCACGCGTCGCTGGCTGCATCCGCGCTGGTTCGGGGCGACCGACCTCGTCGACCGGCTGCACTGGCAGCTCGTCGGCTCCCTGCGCGCCGGCTCGATCGGGTCGCCGGTGACCCGGGTGCGACTCGTGCCTGAAGCGGTCGTCAGCGACGCAGTGCATGCCGACGGGCTCTGGGGCGGCACCGACGCCCGGGTCGAGCGTGGCGTCGCCCGGGTGCAGGGGCTGCTCGGTCCCGAGGCCGTCGTCGCGCCCGTGCTGCAGGGCGGCCGCACCCCGGCCGAGCGTCAGGCGATGGTGCCGTGGGGCACCCGTCCGACCGGCCTGCGGCCGCGGGAGCTGCCGTGGCCCGGCTCGATCCCCGCGCCGTACCCCTCGCGGGTGCTGCCCGAGCCGGTGCCGGCCGGCGTGATGGACTCCGGCGGCCGTCCGGTGGTGATCGGCTCGCGCGGCTCGGTCAGCTCCGATCCGTCCCGCTTCCGGCCCCATGCCGGCGAGGGCTGGCTCCCGGTCACCGCCTGGGCCGGCCCGTGGCCGGTCGACGACTGCTGGTGGGAGCCGGGCTCGCGCAAGGTCGCACGCTTCCAGCTCGTCTCCGCCGACGGTCGGGCATGGCTGGTCACCTGCGACGGCGACCGCTGGGTGACGGAAGCGGCCTATGACTGACAGGGCTGACTGATGGGCTGGGAGAATCCCGAGATCCCGTGGCGTGAGCTGGAGAAGCGGCTCTCGGCCAAGCCGGTGGACCCCTCCGACGTGCCGATGTCGCGACGCCGCCGCACGATCGCACCGACGGTCGTGCCGCCGGAGGGGCCGGTCGTGCCCTATGCGGAGCTGCATGCCCACTCGCACTTCAGCTTCCTCGACGGCGCGTCCTCGCCGAGCGACCTGGTGGCCGAGGCGATCCGGCTCGGGCTGCACGGGCTGGCGCTCACCGACCACGACGGGTTCTACGGTGCACCGGCGCTGGCGGAGACGATGAAGCTGCTCGGCCTCGACAACACCACCCTGCGGACCGTGTACGGCGCCGAGCTCTCCCTCGGGCTGAGCGGCCCGCAGAACGGCGTGGCCGACCCGAAGGGCCGGCACCTGCTGGTGCTGGCACGAGGGGTCGAGGGCTACCACCGGCTGGCCGGTGCGATCACCGAGGCACAGCTCCGGGGCGACGAGAAGGGCCGGCCGGTCTACGACTGGGACGAGCTGGTCGACCGCGCGCGAGACAACGGACGGGACCACTGGCTCGTGCTGACCGGGTGTCGCAAGGGTTTCCGTGCCCGCGATGACATCGCGACTCTCATCGACGCGTTCGGCGAGGACAACGTCGTCGTCGAGCTGACCGACCACCAGATGCCCACCGACTCCCGCACCAACGATGGGCTCTGGGCCCTGGCCCACGAGCTGCGACTGCCCGCGGTCGCGACCGGCAACGTGCACTACGCCACCCCGCAGGCCAACCACCTCGCCGACGCGATGGCCGCGGTGCGGGCACGCCGGGCGCTGCCCGAGATGGCCGGCTGGCTCGCCCCGCACGGCGCCGCCCACCTGCGCAGCGGTGAGGAGATGCTGCGACGCTTCGCCCGCTATCCCGGTACCGTCGCCCGCTCGGTCGAGCTCGCCGACGAGTGTGCCTTCGACCTGCGCCGGGCCAAGCCGGAGCTGCCCAGCCGGCAGATCCCGGAGGGCCACACGGCGGCGACCTGGTTGCGGCACCTCACCGAGGAGGGCTTCGAGCTGCGCTACGCCCAGGCCTACCGTCACGACCCCGACTTCGTGGCGCGCGCCCGAGCACGCGTCGAGCACGAGCTCGACGTGGTGATCGGCAAGAACTTCCCGGGCTACTTCGTGATCGTCCACGACATCGTCGCCTTCGCCCGGTCGGAGGGGATCCTCTGCCAGGGCAGGGGGTCGGCTGCCGCGAGCGCGATCTGCTTCGCCCTCGGCATCACCGCGATCGACCCGGTCTTCTACGGACTGCCCTTCGAGCGGTTCATCTCCGCGCACCGCGAGGAGGAGCCCGACATCGACGTCGACTTCGACTCCAACCGGCGTGAGGAGGTCATCCAGTGGGTCTATGAGACCTACGGCCGGCGCAACGCCGCGCAGGTCGCCAATATCGTCGGTTACCGGCCGAAGATGGCGATCCGTGACGCCGCCAAGGCGTTGGGGCACAGCCCCGGCCAGCAGGACGCCTGGTCGAAGCAGGTCTCGAGCTGGCGCTCGGTCGAGGCACCTCCTGAGGCCGAGGTCCCTGACGCCGTACTCGCGCTGGCGAAGGAGTTCCTCGGAGCACCTCGCCATCTCGGGATCCACTCGGGCGGGATGATCCTCACCGAGCGCCCGATCGGCGAGGTGGTGCCGATCGAGCGGGCGCGGATGGAGAAGCGCACCGTCCTGCAGTGGGACAAGGACGGCTGCGAGTTCATGGGGCTGGTGAAGTTCGACCTGCTCGGGCTCGGCATGCTCTCCGCGCTCGACCACCTGATGCAGATCGTGCGCACACATCTGGGGGAGAGCTGGGAGCTGGCGACGATCCCCAAGGAGGAGCCGGCGGTCTACGACATGCTCTGCCGGGCCGACTCGATCGGTGTCTTCCAGGTCGAGAGCCGTGCCCAGATCGGCACGCTGCCCCGGCTCCAGCCGCGCTGCTTCTACGACCTCGCGATCGAGATCGCCCTGATCCGGCCCGGCCCGATCCAGGGTGGCGCAGTCCATCCCTACGTACGTCGTGCCACCGGCCGTGAGGAGGTGGAGTACGCCCATCCGCTGCTGGAGCCGGTGCTGTCACGGACGCGAGGGGTCCCCCTCTTCCAGGAGCAGCTGATGGAGATGGGCCGTGTCCTGGGTGACTTCAGCGCCGACGATGCCGACCTGCTGCGCCGGGCGATGGGCTCCAAGCGGGGCGTCGAGCGGATCGAGTCGCTCAAGGAGCGGCTCTTCGACGGGATGATCGACAAGGGGATGACCGAGGCGGCCGCGACGGCGGTCTACTTCCAGATCCTGTCGTTCGCGAACTTCGGCTTCGCCGAGTCGCACGCGCTCTCCTTCGCCAAGCTGGTCTATGCCTCCTCGTGGTTCAAGCTGCACTACCCCGGGGCGTTCCTCGCCGGCCTGTTGCGCGCCCAGCCGATGGGTTTCTACTCGCCGCAGTCCCTCACCCAGGACGCCGTCCGCCACGGCGTGGAGGTACGCCGACCTGACCTGCTGTCGTCAGGGGCGACGGCCGACCTCGAGCCGCTGTCCGACGCCGCTGGTCCCACCGGCTTCGACGTCTGCCTCCACGACGTGAGGGGGACAACCCCATGGATCCCGGGAACCCCGGATCCGACACCGCACCATCGTCGGGACGGCCGGTTCGCCGTACGCCTGGGCCTGGAGGAGGTGCGGGGGATCAGCCGGGAGACGGCGGAGCGGATCGTGGCGGCACGTGAGGAGGCGCCCTTCCGGGACATGCCCGACCTCGCCCGACGGGCCCGGCTCGACACCGGGCAGCTCGAGGCGCTGGCGACCGCCGGGGCGCTGGGACAGATGGGGGAGGGGCTGAGCCGGCGCGAGGCGCTGTGGGCGGCGGGCTGGACCGAGTCACCCGACCAGCTGCCCGGGACGGCCCCGGTGGTCGCAGCCCCCGAACTGCCGGCGATGGAGCCGGCCGAGGAGACACTCGCCGACCTCTGGGCCACGGGCATCACGCCCGACGGGCATCCGTTCGCCCACCTGCGCGCCCAACTGTCGGGCTCCGGCGCGGTCTCGGTGGCCGGCCTGCGCGACATCGAGGGCGGCACCCGGGTCACCGTCGGTGGCATGGTCACGCACCGGCAGCGACCCTCGACCGCCGGCGGCGTCACGTTCCTCAACCTCGAGGACGAGACCGGCATGCTCAACGTGGTCTGCTCCCAGGGCGTGTGGGCGAAGTTCCGCCGCGTCGCCACCTCCAGTTCGACGATGCTGATCCGCGGCATCGTCGAGAAGCAGGACGGCGTGCTCAACCTCGTCGCCGACCGGCTCTCACCCTTCGTCGAGCTCCGGGGTCACCGCAGCCGCGACTTCCGCTGAGTCGCCCGGAACCGTGGCCTTGACCACGACCTGCTGCACCCGCGGCTCGAGCGTGGGAGCGATCTTGATCTCCAACTCGTAACGCCCGTTGGCCGCCGGGATGCTCCACGCGATGTGGCCCAGCCCGTCGGCGCGCGGCGTCAGCTCCTCCACCGCGAGCCGCATCAGCCCGACTTCCTCTCGCAGCTTCGCCAGCTGGACCTGGCGCTCCTCCTCCGGCACGTCCATCGCGACATTGGCGGTGAAGACGGTGTGGTCATTGAACGGTGCGTGGTCCGCGATCGTGGCGGCCACACGACGGGTGACCTCCTCGACCAGCTGCTGCGTCGTAGGGACCGGCAGCGCGCGGGGCCGGTCGGCGGCCAGCACCAAGGCCCGCAGCGCCTCGGTCGCCGCGGCGACCGGAGCCGCATAGGTGCCGTTGGCCAGCGCGATGACACCCAGTCCCGTCTCGGGATGCCAGCGCATGTGTGACCCGTAGCCCGGATAGCCGCCGCTGTGCTGGGCCACATGGCCGTGGTCGGCGTGATGCTCCGCGATGAGCCCGAAGCCGTAGCCGTAGGCCGCAGCAGCCTTGCCCTCCTTGGCCTCGACATCGATGAAGCGATGCGCCTGTTGCATATCGCGCCGGCTCGCCGGGCTCAGCGGGTGCGGAGCGCTCGGATTGCGGAAGGCGTCAGTGAAACCGCCGACCCAGCGCGCAAGGTCGGTGGCGCTGCTGTGCAGGCCGCCCATCGCCGAGAAGGTCCCCGGCGAGGTCGAAGGCTCAGCCACCCAACCACTGCTGCGTGGTTGGAAGCCGACCGCCAGTTCAGAGCCGACCAGGCTGACGTCGTACGTCGTCGCGGGCATGCCGAGCGGGGTGACGAGCTCGTCGAGGACGAACGCGCGGAAACCGCCATCGGCTCCGAGCACGCGGTCGATCACCCGGCCCATGACCGCGTAACCGAGGTTCGCGTACTCGAACGCCTCGCCCGGCCGGGCGCCGGTGAGGAAGCCCCCCGCGAGGAAGGCGTCGAGCTCCTCGGGCGTCTGCGACTCGTTGCGGTCGCCCCACGGGTCGTCGGTGAGGAGGCCGGCGCTCATCGTGAGCAGGTGGCGGATCGTCACGGGCGCGGAGTCGGCCGAGTGCATCGGTTGGAACTCCGGCACATAGCTGGCGACCGGTGCGTCCAGGGCGAGCTGGCCGCGCTCGACGAGAAGGAGGACCGCCGAGGCGGTGAAGGACTTCGTCATGGAGGCGATCCGCTGCACGGTCGTAACCGTCGGCGGCCGCTCCTCGTCCAGGGCCGTCGTGCCGAAGGCCCCGGAGTGGATCAGCTCACCGTCGAGTACGACGCCGTAGACGAGGCCGGGCGACCGCCCGCTCAGATGTGCCTTGCGGAACTCGGCATCGACGGACTCGTACGCGCTCTCGTGGCTCACGGGAGGGAGTCTGCCGAAGTCATGTTTCGGTCTTTTGTCCGGCGTCGGGATTCAATGTCCTTATGCCCAGCGCCCTGCCCGACGGCGAACCCGCGCCCGCGGACGGGTCGCTCCCGGCCTCCGCGCTGGCCGGTCTGGGAACGCGGCCGTTCGGCTTCTACGTGCACGTGCCGTTCTGCACGGTCCGCTGCGGCTACTGCGACTTCAACACCTACACGGCCCTCGAGCTCGGTCCCTCCGTCGTCGCCGGTGGCCATCCCGGTGCCAGCAGGCAGACGTACGCCGAGGCCGCGATCGCCGAGGTGCGGCAGGCCCGCCGCGTGCTCGGCTCCGCGGCGCCTGAGGTCGAGACGATCTTCTTCGGCGGGGGCACTCCGACCCTGCTCCCAGCCGAAGACCTGGTGGCCGTGGTCGCGGCGATCCGTGAGGAGTTCGGCCTGGCCGACGACGCCGAGGTGACGACTGAGGCCAACCCCGACTCGGTGACGCCGGAAGCCCTTGCTGTCCTGGCCGACGGCGGTTTCAACCGGATCTCCTTCGGCATGCAGAGCGCAGTGCTGCACGTCCTCGCCACGCTCGACCGGACGCACAACCCGGCCAACGTGCCGCTCGCCGTCGCCGCCGCACGGGAGGCCGGCATCGCGCAGGTGTCCGTGGACCTCATCTACGGCACGCCGGGGGAGTCGCGGGCCGACTGGTCGACGACCCTCGAGGCCGCCCTCGCCTGCGAGCCGGATCATGTGTCGGCGTACAGCCTCATCGTGGAGGAGGGGACCGCCCTGGCCCGACGCGTCCGTCGAGGCGAGCTGCCGATGCCCGATGACGACGACTTCGCCGACAAGTACGTGATGGCCGACGAGGCGATGCGGGCTGCCGGGCTCGAGTGGTACGAGGTGTCGAACTGGTCGACCGATGTCGCGACGCAGTGTCGGCACAACGTCCTCTACTGGACCGGCGCCGACTGGTGGGGCGTCGGCCCCGGTGCGCATTCGCACATCGGCGGCACCCGTTGGTGGAACGTCAAGCACCCCGTCGCCTACGCCGACCGCATCGCCGCCGGGCTCTCACCCGCAGCCGCTCGCGAGGTGCTCACGCCTGAGGACCAACAGGTGGAGCGGATCCTCCTCGAGCTGCGCCTCGCCACCGGCCTCCCGGTCTCGGCCCTGCCCGATCAGGCCCTCGTCGCCGGCCCGGTCGCCGCCGGCCTGACGTACGTCGACGACACCCCCGACGGCACGCGGCTCAAGCTCACCGATCCCGGCCGCCTCCTCGCCGACGGCGTCGTCCGCGACCTCCTGCCCTGATCAGGGCCCCGACTCGGGGTCAGGAAACCCCTGATTCGGCGGTGACGAAGTCGATCAGCTCCTCGACCCGCCCGAGGAGTGCGGGGTCGAGGTCGTCGTAGGACTTCACCTTCGACAGCAGGTGCTGCCAGGCCCGGGCGATGTCCGCCTGGTCGCGGTGCGGCCAGCCGAGGTGCTGGCAGATGCCCTTCTTCCACTCGATAGAGCGGGGAATCGTGGGCCACGCCTGGAGCCCGACGCGGTCGGGCTTGATGGCCGCCCAGACGTCGATGAACGGGTGACCGAGGATCAGCACGTCCTTGCCGACCGGCGATCGTCGGATCGCGTCGGCGATCCGGGACTCCTTGGAGCCGGCGACGAGGTGGTCGACGAGTACGCCGACCCGCCGCTGCGGCCCCGGACGGAAGTCCTTCAGGTGGTCGGCCAGGTCGTCCACACCGCCGAGGTACTCCACGACGACGCCCTCGATCCGCAGATCGTCGCCCCAGACCTTCTCGACCAGCTCGGCGTCATGGCGCCCCTCGACGAAGACCCGCGAGGCGCGAGCCACGCGCGCCTGGGCCCCTTCCACAGCGAGCGATCCAGAGGCGGTCCGCTTCGGCCCGGTGGCCACAGCCGCAGACGAACGGGGCGGAGCGACGAGGATGACCGGCCTGCCGTCGTACAGGAAACCGGGCCCGAGCGGGAAGGAGCGACGCTTGTTGCGGCGGTCCTCGAGTGTGACCGTGCCCAGATCCCGATCGACGGCCACGATCTCGCCCACCCACTCGGGGGAGACCGACTCCACCACGTCGCCGAGCGTGGCTGGCGCTTCGACCGCGCGGCCGTTCTTCGGCGCACGCCAGTCGGTGCTGAGGATGTCGGAGCCGTAACGGTCAGCCATGGGCCCGATTGTCCCAGCAGTCACACCCGTCACGGGGTAGCGACGCGGTAGTCTTGGCACTCCGGAACCCAGAGTGCCAACGAGTGCGATCAACGGAGGTGAGTGCATGCAGAACGAGCGCAGGCTCGCCGTGCTCCGCGCCATCGTCGAGGACTACGTCGCGACCGAGGTGCCGGTCGGCTCGAAGTCCCTGGTCGAGCGCCACCAGCTCAACGTCTCACCGGCGACCGTCCGCAACGACATGGCCGTCCTCGAGGACGAGGGCTACATCACCCAGCCGCACACCAGCGCCGGGCGCGTCCCGACGGACAAGGGCTACCGCCTCTTCGTCGACCGGCTCGACGGCGTCAAGCCGCTCAGCCCGGCCGAGAAGCGGGCGATCGGCGACTTCATGAGCGGCGCGGTCGATCTCGACGACGTCGTCCAGCGAAGTGTGAGGCTGCTGAGCCAGCTCACCCATCAGGTCGCGATCGTGCAGTACCCGACGCTGAGCCGCTCCACGGTCCGTCACGTTGAGCTGATCTCGCTCAGCCCGACCCGGGTCCTCGCGGTCCTCATCCTCAGCACCGGCCGCGTCGAGCAGCGCGTGGTCGAGCTGCCGGCCGAGCTCAGCGACGACTCGCTCGCGACGCTGCGCACGCACATCAACACCGCGGCCGCCGGCGCGCTCATCGCCGACGCCGCGGCCTCGCTCCGGGCACTCGCCGACGAGGTCCCCCCGACCCTCGCCCAGTCGGTCAGCACGATCGGCGAGGCTCTCGTCGAGGCGATGTCGGACCACCGCTCCGCGGAGCGGATCGCGATCGCCGGTACGTCGAACCTCGCCCGCTTCAGTGACTCCTTCGACTCCGCCGTACGCCCTCTGCTGGAGGCGCTGGAGGAGCATGTCGTCCTGCTCAAGCTGATGGGCGAGGCCTCCGCCAGCGGCACCGTGACCGTCCGCATCGGTGCCGAGGGGCCGGTCGAGCACCTGTCGTCGACGAGCGTCGTCACGACCGGCTACGGCCCCCAGGACGAGGCGCTCGCGATGCTCGGCATCGTGGGCCCCACCCGCATGGACTACCCCGGAACGATGGCGGCCGTCCGTGCCGTCGCCCGTTACGTCTCCCGCATCCTCGACGAAAGCTGACCCTGAGAACCACATGGATCCCTACGAGCTGCTGGGCGTCTCCCGTGACGCCGACGACGCCGCGATCAAGAAGGCCTACCGGTCGCTGGCGCGCAAGTACCATCCCGACGTCAACCCGGACGAGGCGTCCCAGGAGAAGTTCAAGGAGATCTCGCACGCCTACGAGATCCTGAGCGACCCGCAGAAGCGCGCCGCCTACGACCGTGGCGGCGACATGGGTTTCGGCTTCGGCGGGGGCGCGGGCGCCGGGGCTGGGTTCTCGTTCACCGACATCATGGACGCCTTCTTCGGCGGCCAGGGCGGTGGCGGTACGTCGTCGGGCCGTGGTCCGCGCACCCGCACCCGTCGCGGCCAGGACGCCCTGGTCGGCCTCGAGATCGACCTCGCGGAGGCGGCCTTCGGTGCCAGCCACGAGATGACCCTCGACACCGCGGTCGTCTGCGAGACCTGCCACGGCGACGGCGCCGCGCCCGGCTCCAAGCCGGTCACCTGTGAGACCTGCCACGGTGCCGGTGAGGTCGCGCACGTGCAGCGCAGCTTCCTCGGCGAGATCCGTACCCTGCGCCCGTGTGCGGCCTGCCGTGGCTTCGGCACGATCATCCCGGACCCCTGCCGCGACTGCGGTGGTGACGGCCGGGTCCGCACCCGCCGCACCCTCACGATCAAGGTCCCTGCCGGTGTCGACTCCGGCACCCGGCTTCAGCTCACCGGGCAGGGCGAGGTCGGTCCGGGCGGGGGCCCGGCGGGCGACCTCTACGTCGAGCTCCGTGTCGCGCGGCATCCGATCTTCACCCGCCAGGGCGGCGACCTGCACTGCACGGTGACCGTCCCGATGACGGCGGCAGCGCTCGGTACCGTGCTCACGATGCCGACCCTCGAGGCCGACCTCGTGAGCGAGGACTTCACACCGGAGACGCCCACCAGCTTCGACCTCGAGGTGAAGCCCGGCACCCAACCGGGCTCGGAGCAGGTCCTACGTGGCCTCGGTGTCCCCGGTCTGCACGGCCGCGGCCGGGGCGACCTCGTCGTCACCGTCCTGGTCGAGACCCCGACCGGCCTCGACGAGCAGCAGGCCGAGCTTCTGGCTCAGCTCGCGAAGCTCCGCGACGAGGAGCACCCCGCCGGCAGCATCAAGGCCACCAAGCAGGGCCTCTTCGGCCGGATCCGCGACGTCTTCGGCGAGCACTGAGCCTGGCTCAGGCCCAGCGGGAGGTTCGTGACATCACGGCCGCCAGCGCGGCGACGCCGGCGGTCGACGTACGCAGCACTTCGGCGCCCATCTTCACGCTGACCGCGCCCGCAGCGACGAAGGCGTCGACCTCCTCGGGGGTGAAGCTGCCCTCGGGGCCGATGACGAGCAGGATCTCGCCCGAGGTCGGTACGTCGACCGAGGCGATCGGACGCGTAGCCGACTCCCACAGGACCACGGCGAGCGAGGCCGCCTCGATCCGTGCGACGACGTCAGCCGTCGAGGCAAGCTCAGACACCTGGGAGAACCACGAGCGTCGAGCCTGCTTGCTCGCCTCCCGTGCCGTGGAGCGCCAGCGAGCGAGGGGCTTCACGCCCCGCTCACCGCGCCACGAGACGATCGACCGCGTCGCCGCCCACGGCATGACCGTGGAGACGCCGATCTCGGTCATCATCTCGACGGCGAGCTCGCCGCGCTCGCCCTTGGGCAGCGCTTGGGCGACCGTGAAGGTGGGGTCCAGCGGCGGCGCCACGTCGACCGAGTCGACGACGACGTCCATCGACCTCTTCGCCTGGGTCGAGCGGATCGTCCCGGTCGCACTCGTCCCGAGCCCGTCGGTGATCACCACCTGCTCGTCGACGGCGAGTCGTCGTACGGCGACGGCATGGCGTCCCTCATCGCCGTCGACGGTCACGACATCGCCGACAGCAACGCCCGCGAGCGAGTCGACGAGGTGGACCGGAAGGCTCACGTCAGGGCGTCACTTCACGGTGATCGGCACGCCGACGGCTGATCCGGACGAGGTCGGACCCTCGCCGTCGGAGTCGTCGTCGACCTTCACCTCGAAGGTGTAGTCACCGGGCGCGACACCGGTCAGGTCGACGGTGCCGGAGTACGGGTAGAGCTTGTCCATCCAGCCCTCGGCCGTGAACGCGCCCTTGGCGACGACCTTGCCGGAGCCGTCCGTGAGCGACCACGGCACGTTGGCCTCAGGCGAGTTGGCCTTGCCCTCGGCCTCGAAGGAGCCGCTGACGGTCGCACCCGAGGTCGGGGCGGTGAGCGTGATCAGCGCGTCGGCGGGCGTGACGTCGACCGGCGCGCTCGAGGACGGCGCCGCGGCCGACTCGGAGGTCGCCGGTGCAGCGGGGGTCGACGTACTCGCCGCGGCGGTCGTCTCCGGGTCGCTGGCGGTCGAGTCGTCGGTGCCGCAGGCGGCGAGGCCGGCTCCGGCCATGAGGGCCACCGCGGCGAACGACGTGCGGCGAAGAGTGCTGTTGCGCATGAGACCAGTGTGACACCATCGACCCCGTGGCCAGCCAGTTCCGCACCGATGAGTCGTGCCTCTTCTGCAGGATCATCGCAGGGGAGATCCCGAGCGATCGTGTCCATGAGGGCGAGCGCATGATCGCCTTCCGCGACATCGCCCCGAAGGCGCCGCTGCACGTGCTGATCGTGCCGCGCGACCACCTGCCCAACGCCGCCGCCACCGCGGCAGAGGACCCGGCCCTGATCGGCGAGCTGATCGGATGCGCCGACACCATCGCGCGCGAGAACGGTCACGAGGCGTACAACCTGCTCTTCAACACGGGCGAGGCCGCCGGCCAGACGATCTTCCACACCCACCTCCATCTCCTCGCCGGCGGGAAACTCACTGACCTTCCCGTGTGACGGGCACGTCAGCGCCGCGAGCGGAGCGAGGCCGGCGTTTGCGTCGGGCCTCCGGAGCGAGCAAGCACGCCGCCGAAGGCGGCGTAGACTGGGAGACCGCATGAGTGAGTCGAACCAGTCCAGCGCCCACGGAGGCGTCCAGCAGCCGCAGCGCCACGTCGCCAAGCACACCGTCGTCGTCCCCAACAGTGTCGACATGGTGAGTGTCCTCGGCCCCGCCGACGAGTTCCTCGCGACGATCGAGGACCACTTCGAGGCGGACATCCACGTCCGCGGCAACCGGATCACCCTGCACGGTGAGCCCGGCGACCTCGCGCTGATCGAGCGCCTCCTCGAGGAGATGGTGACCCTCGTCCGCACCGGCCAGGGCCTCACCGGCGAGGCGGTGGAGCGGATCATCGGGATGCTCCAGGCCGACACCGAGGAGAAACCCGCCGACGTCCTGTCGATGAACATCCTCTCCAACCGCGGCAGGTCGATCCGGCCCAAGACCCTGAACCAGAAGCGGTACGTCGACGCCATCGACGAGCACACGGTGACCTTCGGCATCGGCCCCGCGGGCACCGGCAAGACCTATCTCGCGATGGCGAAGGCCGTGCAGGCGCTCCAGGGCAAGCAGGTCAACCGCATCATCCTCACCCGCCCGGCGGTCGAGTCCGGCGAGAAGCTCGGCTTCCTGCCCGGCACGCTCACGGAGAAGATCGATCCCTACATGCGGCCGCTCTACGACGCGCTGCACGACATGCTCGACCCCGACCTGATCCCCAAGCTCATGGCCGCCGGCACGATCGAGATCGCGCCCTTGGCCTACATGCGTGGTCGCACGCTGAACGACGCGTTCATCATCCTCGACGAGGCGCAGAACACCACGCCCGAGCAGATGAAGATGTTCCTCACCCGCCTCGGCTTCGGCTCCAAGATCGTCGTGACCGGTGACGTCTCCCAGACCGACCTGCCACGCGGCACCCAGTCGGGGCTGCGCGTGGTCGAGGGGATCCTCGACGAGGTCAAGGACATCAGCTTCAACCGGCTCACGAGCAACGACGTCGTACGCCATCATCTGGTCGGGAAGATCGTCGCCGCCTACGACGAGTACGACGCCAAGAAGGACGAGCAGTGAGTATCGAGATCCTCAACGAGGCCGACGAGTCCGCCGCGATCGCCGCCGAGCTCGACGAGGAGCACCTCGCCACTTTGGCCCGTTTCGTGATGGACCGGCTGCGGGTCCACCCTCAGGCGGAACTCTGCATCAAGCTCGTCGACGCGCCGACCATCGCGACTCTCAACGAGCAGTGGATGGGCAAGGAGGGGCCGACGGACGTGCTCGCCTTCCCGATGGACGAGCTGCGTCCGGGCCTGCTCGACGAGGAGCCCGAGGAAGGCGTCCTCGGGGACCTGATGATCGCGCCGAGCATCGCCGCCAAGCAGGGGGAGACCGCCGGCCACGGCACGCTGGCCGAGGTCGAGCTGCTGACGACCCACGGCATCCTGCACCTGCTCGGCTACGACCACGCGGAGCCGGCGGAGAAGGCGGAGATGTTCACCCTCCAGGCCGACCTGCTCAAGGCGTTCGGCTCGACGGCGACGCCGCCGCCGGCCGTCTGATCCCGGCTGACCGACGTTGACCGATCTCTGGATCGTCGTCGCGGCGGCGATCCTCGTCGTCCTCGCGGGGCTCTTCTCCGCAGCTGACGCGGCGCTCGCGAGCTTCTCCCGCGCGCGCGCCGAGGAACTCCTCGCGGACGGTCGCCCCGGCGCACGGCGGCTGGTCGCCATCGCTGAGGACCCGGCCGGCGTGCTCAACACGACGCTGCTGCTTCGGCTCCTCTGCGAGATCGGCGCGACGATCCTGGTGGCGCTCGAGTTCCACGACCTCTTCGCGGGCCGCTGGTGGCCGACGCTGCTCTCGTCGTCGGGTGTGATGATCGTCGTCTCCTTCGTCGCGATCGGCGTCGCGCCGCGCACGATCGGGCGTCAGCACCACGAGCGCATCGCGCTTCTCGCCGCAGGCCCGATCACCCTCATCACCACCGTCCTCGGACCGATCCCGAAGCTCCTGATCCTGCTCGGCAACGCGCTGACCCCCGGCAAGGGCTTCCGTGACGGACCGTTCACCACGGAGACGGAGCTGCGTGAGTTCGTCGACCTGGCCGAGGCCTCGGCGCTGATCGAGGGCGACGAGCGCCGGATGATCCACTCCGTCTTCGAGCTCGGCGACACCACCGCGCGTGCCGTCATGGTGCCTCGGGGCGACGTGATCTTCATCGAGCGGCACAAGAACCTCCGCCAAGCGCTCTCACTCTTCCTGCGCAGCGGCTTCTCCCGCATCCCCGTCGTCGACGACGGGCTCGACAACATCGTCGGTATCGCCTATCTCAAGGACGTCGTCCGTCGTGACTTCGAGGCACCCGACGCGGAGACCATCGAGCGGATCGACTCGGTGATGCGCCCGCCGGTCTGGGTGCCGGAGTCGAAGCCGGTCGACGACCTCCTCCGCGACATGCAGGCCGGCCGCCAGCACATCGCGATCGTCGTCGACGAGTACGGCGGCACCGCAGGGCTCATCACCATCGAGGACGTCCTCGAGGAGATCGTCGGCGAGATCACCGACGAGTACGACACCGGGGACGACGAGCCCACGACGTTGGAGGACGGGAGCGTCCGCGTGCCGGCGCGCTTCCAGCTCGCCGACCTGCGCGAGCTCGACGGCCTTGCCGACCTGCGGATCGAGGACGATGACGTCGACTCCGTCCGCGGCCTGATGGCCAAACACCTCGGCCTCGTCCCGATCCCGGGCTCGGTGGTCGAGGTCGACGGCCTGCGCTTCACGGCCGAGACGACCGCCGGCCGCCGCAACCAGATCAGCACGGTGCTGATCGAGAGACTCCACGAGGGAGACCGATGACCAGCCCGCAGACGCTCAGCCCCGAGGACAAGAAGCTCCTCGTCCTCGCCCGCGCCACCCGCACCCGCATCGGCGCAAGCGAGGGCGCGGCGGTCCGCGACCTCGACGGCCGCACCTATGCCGGCGCCACCGTCGATCTCCCGCACCTCAAGGTCAGCGCCATCGGCGTCTGCGTCGCCATGGCCGTCGCCTCGGGCTCGAAGGGGCTCGAGGCCGTCGTACTCCTCACCAACGGCGACCTGGCCGAGGCCGACCAGGCGGCCCTCGACGACTTCGGCGGCGCGGTCGTGCACGTCAATCCCTGAGTTCAGCGGTGATACACGGTGTGCATAGGCACCCGAAACATCTGGGCAAACCGACGGGAGTAACGTGCGGCTCGTGAGTTGGGAGCAGCACGAGGCGGCCGTCCGGCGACTCCAGGAGTCCTACGCCGCGATCCCTGCGGGGGCCCCGGTCCGACTGGCGAAGCGGACCACGAACCTCTTCCGCGTGCGCGCGGAGTCCACGGCTCCCGGCCTCGACGTCAGCGGCCTGGCCGGTGTGATCGAGGTCGACGCCCACGCGCAGACCGCCGACGTGCAGGGCATGTGCACCTACGAGGACCTCGTCGCCGCCACGCTCCCGCACGGCCTGATGCCGTACGTCGTCCCGCAGCTGCGCACGATCACGCTCGGTGGTGCGGTGACGGGTCTCGGCATCGAGTCGACCAGCTTCCGTAACGGCCTGCCGCACGAGTCGGTCCTCGAGATGGACGTCTTCACCGGCGCCGGCGACGTCATCACGGCCACGCCCGACAACGAGCACGCCGACCTCTTCGAGACGTTCCCCAACTCCTACGGCTCCCTCGGCTACGCCACCCGGCTCAAGATCAGGCTGGAGAAGGTGCCGCCCTACGTCGCGCTCCGCCACGTCCGCTTCGAGGACGCCGAGCTGCTCGCCAAGACCATCACCGCCATCACGGAGTCCCACGAGTACGACGGCCAGCGCGTGGACGGCCTCGACGGCGTCGCCTTCGCTCCCGGCGAGTACTACCTGACCCTGGCCCGCTTCGCGACGGCCGAGGAGACCGGTATCGCCCGGCCCCACGAGGTCACCTCCGACTACACCGGCCAGCACGTCTATTACCGCTCCCTCCAGGAGCGCGCTGCTCATGGTCAGGGGCAGGACCTGCTCACCATTCTTGATTACATCTGGCGTTGGGACACCGACTGGTTCTGGTGCTCCGGCGCCTTCGGCGCGCAGAACCCGCAGATCAGACGGTTCTGGCCGCGCCGCTACCGCCGCAGCGACGTCTACATGAAGCTGCTCGGCCTGGACCGCCGCTTCGGCATCGCCGACAAGCTCGACGACCGCGCCGGCCGGCCGCGCCGCGAGCGGGTCGTCCAGGACATCGAGGTGCCGATCGAGAACCTCGGCGCCTTCCTCGAGTGGTTCGACGCCGAGATCGGCATGCGACCGGTCTGGCTCTGCCCCCTGGTCTCGACTGGCACAGCGACGGGTGAGCAGTGGCGCTCCTACCCGCTCAAGCCGGGCGAGCTCTACGTCAACGCCGGCTTCTGGGGCACCGTCCACGTCGGCGACGACGCCGAGAACGCGCCGAAGAACCGCGCGATCGAGGCACGTGTCCACGAGCTCGGCGGCCACAAGAGCCTCTACTCCGAGGCCTTCTACGACGAGCCGACCTTCGCCGAGCTCTACAACACCCCGAACCTCGACGCCGTCAAGGCGACGTACGACCCCGACAACAGGCTGACGAGCCTCTACGACAAGACAGTGAAGAGAAGGTGAGCACTCCGATGGCCACATCCACCATCGCCAGCACCATCAACGGATTCTTCTCCGGTGGACTCCCGATCAAGCTGTCGGCGTACGACGGCTCCGTGGCCGGAGACGTGTCGTCGCCGTACGGCCTCAAGATCCTCAACCAGCGCGGCCTCTCCTACATCCTCACGGCGCCCGGCGACCTCGGCCTCGCCCGCGCCTACGTGAGCGGTGACCTCGAGCTCGAGGGCACCCACCCGGGTGACCCCTACCCGCTGCTGCGCCTCATCGTCGGGTCCACGGACTTCGCCCGCCCGAGCGTCTCCGAGATCGCCCGGATCGTGAAGGACCTGGGCCTCTCGAGCTTCGTGCCGCCGAAGCCCCCGGCCCACGAGCACCTGCCCGCCTGGCGCACCGCGGTCGAGGGAATCCGCACCGCTGGCCTCAACGCGCTGAAGCGGCACACGCAGGAGCGGGACGCCGAGGCGATCCACCATCACTACGACGTCTCGAACACCTTCTATGAGTACGTCCTCGGCCCGTCGATGGCCTACACCTGCGCGGTCTTCCCTCACCCCGACGCGACGCTCGAGGAGGCGCAGGCCGAGAAGTTCGACCTGATCTGCCGCAAGCTCGGCCTGAAGCCGGGCGACCGCCTGCTCGACGTCGGCTGCGGCTGGGGCGGCATGGTCCGCCACGCCGCGAAGCATTACGGCGTCAAGGCGCTCGGCGTCACGCTCAGCCGCGAGCAGGCCAGCTGGGCCGCCCAAGCGATCAAGGAGGATGGTCTCGACGACGTCGCGGAGGTCCGCTTCTCCGACTACCGCGACGTGGTCGAGGGTGAGTTCGACGCGATCAGCTCGATCGGAATGACCGAGCACATCGGTGTGAAGAACTACGAGTCGTACTTCTCGTTCCTGCACTCGAAGTTGAAGGACGACGGCCGCCTGCTCAACCACTGCATCACCCGCAACGACAACGCCAGCAAGGCCACAGCGGGCGCGTTCATCGACCGCTACGTGTTCCCCGACGGCGAGCTCACCGGGTCCGGCACGATCGTCGTCGCCGCCGAGAACGCGGGCTTCGAGGTCCAGCACCACGAGAACTTCCGCCGCCACTACGCCAAGACGCTGACCGGTTGGAACAAGAACCTCGTGGACAACTGGGAGGCCTGCATCGCAGAGACCGACCTCGGCACCGCCAAGGTCTGGGGTCTCTACATGGCAGGCTCGCGCGTCGGTTTCGAGACCAACGAGATCCAGCTCCACCACGTGCTCGCCACCAAGACCCCCAAGAACGGCCAGCCGGGCGCGGGGCAGACCACCTACCCGATGCGGCACGACTTCGGCGTCTGAGCCAAGTGCTGAGAGACTGGCCCTGATGAGTGTCAGGGCCAGTCACCACACCGCGACGGTGCTCCGTCGCGAGCAGTTGTCGCAGCACCTTGTCCGGATCGTCCTCGACGTCCCGACGTTCCAGAGCACGGGTGTGCCCGACGAGTGGGTCGGCCTGATCGTCCCCGGCCAGTTCCAGTCGCGCTATTACACGGTTCGAGACGTCGCCGACGCTCCGCAGAATCCTCGGCTGACCCTCGACATCGTGGTGCACGAGACCGGCCTGGTCACCGAGTGGGCGCAGCGCGACGTCACGGGGGAGACGGTCACCATCACCGACCCCAAGGGCTCCTTCGCGCTGCCCGAGGGAGCGCAGTGGCTCCTCCTCGTCGGCGACCTGACAGCCCTGCCGGCGATGGCGCGGATCGCCGAAGTGTGGACGGCGACACATCGCGATCTGCCTCTGCGGGTCTGGGTGGAGACACCTGACCAGCTCCCGGACTACTTGCCCGAGACCAGCGCCGAGATCGAATGGATCCCCGGCCACGGGGAGCACCTCGCCGAGATCGTCGAGGGCATCGACTGGCCCGAGGGTGAGGGCTACTTCTGGATGGCGGGCGAGTCCGCCCAGATGCGCGCGATCCGCAAGCACCTGATGCGCGAGCGGGGACTGCCCAGCCACGCCTACGACGTGATGGGCTACTGGCGGGTGAGCGCCGGGCGCCAGCCGCGCGCGGTCGACCCCGGGCCGATCTACCGGGCCGGCAAGGCCGCAGGCCTCAGCGACGACCAGATCTGGGCCAACTACGACGCGGCGCAAGCCCAGGCAGGACAGCAATGACCGACTCCCCGAGCACCTTTCGTTCCGGATTCGTCTCCTTCGTCGGACGGCCCAACGCCGGCAAGTCGACCCTGACCAACGCGCTGGTCGGCCAGAAGGTCGCGATCACCTCGGACAAGCCGCAGACCACGCGGACCGTCGTGAGGGGCATCGTGCACCGCCCCGACGGCCAGCTGATCCTCGTCGACACCCCCGGCATCCACCGACCGCGGACCCTGCTCGGTGAGCGGCTCAACGACCTCGTCGAGGCCACCTGGACCGAGGTCGACGTCGTCGCGATCTGCCTGCCGGCCAACGAGAAGATCGGCCCCGGCGACCGCCGCATCGCCGAGAACGCCCACAAGCTGAAGAAGGGCATCAAGCGGGTCGCGATCGCCACCAAGACCGACCTGGCCAGCCCGGACCGCCTCGCCGAGCACTTGATGGAGATCAGCGCGTTGGGCGCCGAGCTCGGCATCGACTGGGCCGAGATCATCCCCGTCTCCTCCAAGCTCGGCGCTGAGCAGGGCCAGATCACGCTCCTGGGCGACGTCCTGCTGAACCTGCTTCCCGAGGGCCCGCCGCTCTATCCCGAGGGCGACCTCACCGATGCGCCCGACGAGATCCTCGTCGCCGAGCTGATCCGCGAGGCCGCGCTCGAGGGTGTGCGCGACGAGCTGCCGCACTCGATCGCCGTCGTCGTGGAGGAGATGGGCCTGCGCGAGGGCCGCGACGAGGCCAAGCCGTTGATGGACATCCACGCCAACCTCTTCCTCGAGCGCGACTCGCAGAAGGGCATCATCATCGGTCACAAGGGCTCCCGCCTGGCAGATGTGGGTCGTCGGGCCAGGTTGCAGATCACCGAGCTCCTCGGCGTCCCGATCTACCTCGACCTGCACGTCAAGATCGCCAAGGACTGGCAGCGCGACCCGCGCCAGCTGCGGCGCCTCGGGTTCTGATGCGACTGCTGCTCCTGCACCATGCTCCGTCCGCGTCGTTGGGCGCGATCACGGGCGCGGTGGAGGCGGGCGCGAACGACGATGCTATCGAGGGTGTGGAGGTCGTCGTCGCCGACCCGCTGACGGCGACGGCCGAGGAGCTCCTGGCGGCCGACGGCTACCTGCTCGGCACCGCGGCGCACTTCGGTTACATGAGCGGTGCGCTCAAGCACCTCTTCGACCGCACCTTCCTCCAGATCGGCGGGGCGCTGGACGAGCTCGCCGCCGACGGCCCCAGCACTGCAGGCAGGCCCTTCGGCCTCTGGGTCCACGGCCGGTACGACGTCACCGGAGCCGTCCGTTCGGTGGAGTCGATCACGCAGGCGCTCGGTTGGCGCCGGGTCGCGCCGGTGCTCGAGGTCCTGGGCGACCCCGCCGACGAGCAGTTGGCGTCGGCGTACGAGCTCGGGGCGACGCTCGCGGCGACGCTGGTCGCCTGAGCCGGCCGGATAGTCTTCTCCTTCGTGCGTCGCCTCCTCGTCCTGCCTCTCCTCCTGGCGGCCCTCGTCCTCCTCGCGGCCTGCGGGAGCAGCGCGCCGAAGGGCGCCGACCCGAAGCAGGTCGATGCGATGAACCCGCCGACCACCGGGCTGTGCCGCAACCTGACCCGCGTGGCGATGACGAAGCCGACGGACGCCACGCGGCTGGTGGACTGCAGCGAGCCGCACAACGCCGAGACCTTCGCCGCAGGGGAGCTGCCCGGCCAGTTCAAGGACACGAGTTACAGCGATCCGGCACTCGACACGTGGGCCTACACGACCTGCACCGCCAGCCTCAAGCAGCACCTCGGTGCCAGTGACTCCAGCCTGATGCGCTCCCTCTTCACGTGGGTGTGGTTCCGGCCCTCGGAGAAGGCATGGGACAAGGGCGCCCGCTGGTGGCGCTGCGATGTGCTCGCGGGCGGCGACCACGGCCAGCACTACCTCGACCTGCCGACCGTCACTGCCGGGCTCCTCTCCGGCAGCGAGGACGACCACTGGATGGCCTGCGCCCGCGGCGAGGACGTCACCAGCGGCACCCGCGTGGCGTGCAACCAGTCCCACGGGTGGCGCGCGGTCACCACCATCAAGGTGGGAGAGGTCGACGACCCGTGGCCGGGCACCAAGGCGGTCCAGGCGAAGACCAAGCAGTTCTGCTCCAGCAGCGTCGCGGCATGGCTCGGCTACCCGACCGACTACGACTACGGCTTCACGTGGTTCGGCGAGCCCGAGTGGAAGGCCGGCAACCGCCGCTCTGTGTGTTGGGCCAGGACCGACCAGTGATCCGCGCTGCGCTGGCGCTCCTCGTCCTGTCGTTGCTGGCTGCGTGTGGCAGCAGCGAGGCACCCGTCGCCAAGCCGACACCGCCGCCCACGGCGACGGCCGCGCCGCTTCCGCCGGCCTCAGCCTGTTACGTCCTCACCTACGCCCAGGCCGTCGCACCCACCGCGGACGCCACCAAGACGCCGGTGCCCTGCTCGAAGCCGCATACCTCCGAGACCTTCTATGTCGGTGCGCTCTCCTCCGTCGTCGGCGGACACCTCGTCGCCGTGGACTCCGCACGGATCCAGCGGCAGAGCGCGCGCACGTGTCCGGCCAGGTTGTCGGCGTACGTCGGCGGCAGCACCGACGACCTGCGACTCTCCATGGTGCGGGCCGTGTGGTTCACGCCGACGGTCGACGAGTCGGACACCGGGGCGGACTGGCTGCGCTGCGACGTCATCGCCGTCGCGGGCGCCGAGCGCCTGGCCTCGATCACTGGCTCGCTCAAGGACTCACTCGCCAAGGGCGCGGGACGTGAGGCGATGTGCGGGACCGCGGCACCGGGCGAGGCCGGCTTCGACCGTGTGCCCTGTGCGCAGAAGCACTCGTGGAAGGCGATCCGGGTCGTGCCGTTCCCCGGCGACGACTACCCGGGCGAGACGGCGGTCAAGGCAGCCGGACAGGGGCCGTGCCAGGCGGCAGGCAAGGACGTCGCCTCGGACCCGCTCACGTACCGCTGGAGCTACGAGTTCCCGACGCAGGCCCAGTGGGACAACGGCCAGACCTACGGGCTGTGCTGGGCGCCGGACCCCGCCTGATCAGTCCTCGGCCAGGCGACGGCCGTTGAGCGCCGTGGGGGTGACGCTGATCCACAGGGGACGGGCGCCGGCGGCCCAGGTGCGCAGCTTCTGCACCTCGTCGGGGACGCTCTCCTCCTTGTAGTGCATCTGCGCGGTGCCGCGGACCTGCACGCTCCAGCCGACCTGCGTCTCGGCGTCGAACTCGTCCACGAGGATCGCGACCGGTGCGTCGTCGACCTCCTGGGAGAGCGTCGAGTGCGCCGAGGTGCGCAACCAGAGTGCGCCGTCGTGCACGACGTAGTTGAGCGGCAGCACGACCGGCCCGTCCGAGCCCGCCCATGCCACGCGAGACACCGAATGGGACTTCAGCAGGTCCCAGCACTCCGACTCATCGATCTCGTGCAGTTGCGCCATGGCCCCAGTCAAGCAGCCCGGGCCAGCCACGTGCGAGGGGCGCCGAGGAGCAATCGTGACGTCAGCGCCGCCACGACCGTCCAGAGTCCGGCGAGCGCGAGGAGGAGGAAGGCCGCGACCACCTGGAAGAGCACCAGTCCCGTCGAGGCTGCGAGGGCCGATGTGCCGGTGACCACCGTGCCGAGTGGGAAGGTGAACGACCACCACGTGAGCGAGAACGGCAGGCCGTCGGTGACGGCCTCGCGGGTGAGCGCGACCGCGATCGTCAACCAGGCCAGCGCGAAGCCCCAGACCGGCACGCCGTAGAGGAGCGTCAGCATCCGGAAGGCGTGCCCGTACTCGGGCAGCACGCCGGGAGCGACCACTCCGAGGTGGTGTGCCGCCGTCACCGATTGACCGAGGAATCCGAGGGGGATCCAGAGTGTCGGGACTGCAGCTGCAGGCCCCGCCCCGTGGCGGACGAGACGCGCCCAGAGTTGTCCGAAGACCATCAGGGCCGCGAGCAGGCTGAGGCCGAAGCAGGCGTAGCAGGCGAGGAGCAGAGTCTCCTGCGGCTGCCCCTGGCCGACATAGGGCACCAGCAGGGCACCGGTGGCGGCACTCACCATCGGCGGCACGACGGGCATCAGCCAGCCACCTGAGGCATCGGCGTCGCCGTACTGGTGGCGTGCGATGGCGGTGACGGGCAGCCACACGGCGGTCCAAAGCCCGAGCAGGGTGCCGCTGGTCCAGAGGACGGCGTCGGCAACCAGCGCGCCGGACCCTCCCAGCAACTGCTGCCCGCAGAGCAGCGCGCCGGTCCCGACCGTCATGAGCGCCATGGCGGGCGCGCCGTAGAAGTGGCCCATCACCTGATCGTCGAGGTGCCGACGGAGGAGCGCGGGATCGCCCAGTCGTGCGCGTACCGCCGTCACGGCTACGACGACGAGGAGGACGACGGCCAGAAGCCAGACAGCGAGCGCCAGGTCCGCTCGGGCCGGCACGTCCACCGGAAGGCCGTCGATCGCGATTCCGAGGATGCCGGTGCCCATCACCATCGCGAACCAGTTGGGGCCGTAGGGAGTCATGACTTCATGCTGCGCCGGGCGCGACACTCGCGGTAGCTGACAGGTGGCTGTGAGGCCACAGGGAGGTCCTGTGCCCTCGTCTATGCTCGCGCACGTGCTGCTTCCCGACCTCAGCTCGCTGCGACTGCTCGCCGACGTCGCGCGCCTCGGCAGCATCGGTGCTGCGGCGCGTGCCTTCGGCATCAGCCAGCAGTCGGCCTCCGAGCGACTTCGGGCGATGGAGGTACAGACGGGCATCGTCCTGCTGCGTCGCGCCTCACAGGGATCGACCCTGACCGAGCAGGGCCGGCTCCTCGTCGACTGGTCGGCGGAGCTGCTCGCCGTCGCCGACGAGATCGAGCAGTCGCTCCAGACTCTCCGGCAGGAGCGCGCCGAGGAGCTGCACGTGGCCGCCTCGATGACCACCGCCGAGTTCCTCCTGCCCGGTTGGCTCGTGCGACTGCGGAGGCAGCGCGAGGTCTCCATCTCGTTGCAGGCGACGAACACCGACGGTGTCCTGGCCGCCGTGCGCAGCGGGGATGCCGGCATCGGCTTCATCGAGGGACCGGCTCGCCTCGACGGCCTCGCGCACACTGACCTCGGATCCGACGAGCTGACCCTCGTCGTGTCGCCGGACGACCCGTGGGCTCGACGATCGCGACCACTCTCGCCGGCCGTGATCGCCGCCCGGCCGCTGACCAGCCGTGAGCCGGGCTCGGGCACCCGCGCCGTCCTCGAGAGCGCGCTCTCGACTGCTGGCCACACCCCGGTCCCGCCAGAGGTCGAGCTCACCACCAATGCGGCCGTGGCCGCGGCGGTCCGTTCCGGGGGAGCGCCCGGTTTCCTCAGCCGTCGCGCCGTCGAGCGCGACCTCGACGTCGGCTCGCTCGTGGAGGTACGAGCGACCGGCCTGGACCTCACGCGACGGTTCACGGCGGTCTGGCTGGGCGCTCCGCGCCCTCCGGCGGGGCCGATCCGAGACCTCCTCGCCATCGCGCTGCCCCGCCCGGGGTATGGTGGTGCACGTCATGTTGCGCAGCAGCCTCCTCCTTAGCTGCCGCGGCGAGGTCTGAAGCCGGACTCCCTCGCACGCGGAGAGCTTTGCGCGCCCGGCACAAGCCCCCTTTGAGCCGAGGAAAGATTCATGACCAACCTGAGCAACACCAGCAACCAGCAGAAGCCGTCGGCGATGCCGTGGCAGCGCTACCGCGCCTTCGAGCCCGTCACGGTGCCCGACCGCACGTGGCCCGACCAGAAGATCACGAAGGCACCGCGGTGGCTGTCGACCGACCTGCGCGACGGCAACCAGGCGCTGATCGACCCGATGACCCCCGCGCGGAAGCTCCGCATGTTCGAGCTGCTCGTCGCGATGGGCTACAAGGAGATCGAGGTCGGCTTCCCGTCGGCGTCGCAGACCGATTTCGACTTCGTCCGGAGCCTGATCGAGGAAGACCGGATCCCCGACGACGTACAGATCTCGGTGCTGACCCAGGCGCGTGAGGACCTCATCGAGCGGACCGCCGAGTCGCTCGCCGGAGCGCCGCGCGCGACCGTCCACCTCTACAACGCCACCGCGGAGCTCTTCCGCCGCGTCGTCTTCAAGGTGACGCCGGAGGAGTGCATCGGCATCGCGGTGCGCGGCACCGAGATGGTGATGAAGTTCGCCGAGCAGTACGTTCCTGACCTCGTCGGCTCCCAAGACTTCGGCTACCAGTACAGCCCCGAGATCTTCACCCAGACCAACACCGACTTCGCCCTCGAGGTCTGCGAGGCCGTCTCCGACGTGTGGCAGCCCGAGGCCGGCCGCGAGATCATCCTCAACCTGCCGGCAACGGTCGAGATGTCGACGCCCAACACGTACGCCGACCAGATCGAGTACTTCGGCCGTGGCCTGACCCGCCGCGAGCACTCCGCGATCAGCCTGCACCCGCACAACGACCGCGGCACTGCGGTCGCGGCGACCGAGCTCGGCCTCATGGCGGGTGCCGACCGGGTCGAGGGCTGCCTCTTCGGCCACGGCGAGCGCACCGGAAACGTCGACCTCGTCACGCTGGGCATGAACCTCTTCAGCCAGGGGATCGACCCGCAGGTCGACTTCTCCGTGGGCGGCGGCATCGACGAGATCCGCCGCACGGTCGAGTACGTCACCAACATCCCGGTCCACCCGCGCCACCCGTACGCCGGTGACCTCGTCTACACCGCCTTCTCCGGCTCCCACCAGGACGCGATCAAGAAGGGGCTCGAGGATCTCGACCGGATCGCTCACGAGCAGGGCGTCCCGGTTTCCGAGGTGCCCTGGGAGGCGCCGTACCTGCCCATCGATCCCAAGGATGTCGGCCGCACCTACGAGGCCGTGATCCGGGTCAACAGCCAGTCCGGCAAGGGCGGCGTGGCCTACCTGCTCAAGAACGAGCACTCGCTCGACCTGCCGCGGCGGGCGCAGATCGAGTTCAGCCGCGTGGTGCAGGCCCACACCGACACCGAGGGTGGCGAGATCACGGGTGAGCAGATCTGGAAGGTCTTCTCGGCCGAGTACCTCGACCGGGACGCGCCGTACAGCCTCGAGTCGTGGAACTCCGTCACCGGCCCCGAGGGGGACCGCCAGGAGATCACGCTGCGTGTCCGCGGCGAGGAACGCACCATCGTCGGTGAGGGCAACGGTCCGGTGGCCGCGTTCGTCGACGGCCTGGCCCAGGCGGGTGCGGAGATCCGCGTCCTCGACTACGCCGAGCACGCGCTCTCCTCGGGCGGCGACGCGATGGCGGCGGCGTACGTCGAGTGCGAGATCGCCGGCGAGATCGTCTGGGGGATCGGCATCCACGCCAACATCGTCACGGCCTCGCTCCGCGCCGTCGTCTGCGCGGCCAACCGCGCGGCAGCCGTCACCATCCCGGGCTGATCGCGACACGACGCCAACGGCCCTTCCGGATCACCCGGGAGGGCCGTTGGCGTCGTCTCGTCACTCGTGGATGGCGGCGCGGATCTGGCTGGCGCTGTTGCGGATCGCGTCGCTGATCAGCTCGGCGGTCCGCGGGTCCTCCAGTGCTGCCTCGACGATCCGGAGGACGGTGTCGGAGATGAGCATGACGAGGTCGTCGTGGAAGGGCAGGTGCCGGAGCTTGCCGGTCGTCTGGTCCTTCTTCACGAGCTCGAGGATCATCGCCTCGAGTTCGGCCCGGTTCTCGTCCAGCGCGGCGCGGACGTTGCCGGCGTAGTCGCCGACCTTGATCACGTCGATCACCTCGTCGAGGACGGCGATCGTGATCGGCTTGCGCACCGCCTCGACGATCGGGTCACTGAAGTGGGTGACGAGCGCGGCGGTGATCGTGTCGCCGAAGTAGTTGTCGGTCCGGTCCACGACCCGCACCACTCGAGCGATGAGCACCAGCCACATCACCCAGTGCGCCTCGGAGAAGCCGGGCACCGCGAGGGGCACGAGGGCCGGGATCTCCCAGAGCCGCGAGCGCAGGTAGCGCCGCCCGATCCGGAACCTCAGCCAGCGCCAGCAGATCGACAGTGCCAGGAAGCCGGACAGCCCGCAGTCGGCGTACCGGAGACCGTCGTGCCACTCGTGGGACGTGGGCTCCCAGAAGAGCAGCCAGAGGTTGGAGGCCAACAGCAGCCAGGTGAGCAGGACCAGGAACCAGGACGTGAACGTGCGCTGCTTCCCGGCAATCCGATGGAGGGCGTCGGCCGCGCCTTCCCTCGTCGTCACACTCACGACAGGCACAATAGGTGAGTGGCGCTCTACCGTGACGAAGCGATCGTCCTGCGCACCCACAAGCTGGGTGAGGCGGACCGCATCATCACCCTGCTCACGCGCCAGCACGGCCTGGTCCGTGCGGTCGGGAAGGGCGTGCGTCGCACGAACTCGCGCTTCGGCAGCAGGCTCGAGCCGTTCACCCACGTCGACCTCCAGTTGGCCGAGGGGCGCAACCTCGACACGATCACCCAGGCCGAGACGCTGAGCCCCTTCCAGGCCGGCCTCGCGCTCGACTACGAGACCTACACCGTCGGCACCGCCATGCTGGAGACGGCCGAGCGCCTGGTCGTCGAGGAGCGCGAGCCGAGCGTGCAGCAGTTCCTGCTGCTCGTCGGTGGTCTCCGGGCCCTCGCCAACGGCGCGCACACGCCGAGCCAGATCCTCGACTCCTACCTCCTGCGCAGCCTCGCGGTCGCCGGTTACGCGCCCAGCTTCGACGCTTGCGCCCGCTGCGGCCTCGAGGGACCGCACCGCTGGTTCAACGCCGGCCTCGGCGGGGTGCTCTGCGCGACCTGTCGCGTGCCCGGCTCCTCAAGCCCGGCCTTCGAGACCCTCGTCGTGCTCGGTGCCCTGCTCGCAGGAAACTGGCCCGTCCTCGAGGCGGCCGAGCCGCGCCACCTGCGTGAGGCCAGTGGCCTCGTAGCCAACTACCTCGCCTGGCACCTCGAGCGCGGCCTCCGCTCCCTTGCGTACGTCGAGCGCTGAGTCGACTGTGAGTCACGGACACTCCCACACGCACGCCCACGGTCACTCGACTGGGGTGCGCGTGGCGCCCGTCGCACTGATCGCGTTGCTCATCGGACTCACCGTCGTCGCACTCGCGACGGTGGTCGGACTGGTGCGATGGTGGCCCGACCGCGCCGAGGTCGCCAAGATCCAGGGCTCCATGCAGTACGCCGCCCCCGGCGTCACCTACGTCGACGCCGACGTCACGCGGGTCCAGCCACGATGCGCACAGGCGCTCGATGCCCAGCCCACCTGCGGGCAGCTCGAGGTCACGCTCACGGACGGCCCGGAGAAGGGCAGCAAGCAGCTGGTGGGGATCGCTCCCGAGGTCGCGGCCTCGGGACTGAAGCCCGGTGACTCGGTCAAGCTCATCCGGACTCCCGCGCAGGCCGGTCAGAAGGCGGCGTACGCCTGGCAGGACGTGCACCGCGGCACGCCGCTGTGGGTGCTCGCCCTGCTCTTCGCCGTGGCCGTCGTCGCGGTCGCGCGGCTGCGCGGCCTGATGGCACTGGTGAGCCTCGCGATCGCGGGAGCCATCATCGGCTGGTGGCTGCTGCCCTCACTGCTGAGCGGCCACCCGCCGCTGCTGGCCACCGTCGCCGCGTCGATGGCCATCATGCTTCTCATCCTGCCCCTGACCCACGGGCCCAATGCCCGCACGGGCGCGGCCCTCGGGGGCACCGTCGTCGGTGTCCTCGTCACGGCGGTCACCGCCTGGCTCGCGGTCGACGCCACCCGGATGAGCGGCGTCATCGATGACGGTGGCTCGATCCTGTCCTCGTCGGTCGCCGGCCTCAGCCTGCACGGCGTGCTGATGGCAGCGATCGTGATCGCCGGCCTCGGCGCCCTCAACGACGTCACCATCACCCAGGCCTCCGCGGTCTGGGAGCTGCACGAGACCGACCCGGCGATGTCGCCGTGGCGGCTCTTCGACCGTGCGATGCGGATCGGCCGTGACCACGTCGCCTCGACGATCTACACACTCGCGTTCGCCTACGTCGGCACGGGTCTCACGGTGCTGCTCGCCCTCGGTCTCTACGACCGCCCGCTGCTGAGCCTCCTCGGCACCGAGGACCTGGCCGAGGAGATCGTGCGTTCGCTGGTGGGAGGACTCGGGCTGGTGCTGGCGATGCCCGCCACGACGGCGCTCAGCGTGTGGCTGGTCCGGGGGTCGTCGCTGACGTCGACCGCCGGCCGCCGGCGGGCGCACTAGCCCCGCGAGGCAGCACTAGGCTGGCGCGCTGTGAAGCGCGAAGTCCGTCGACCCACGCCGCATCCCTCCGGGGCGACGGCGCCGCCGATCCCGGCCGACCTCGTGCCCCGGCACGTCGCCGTGATCATGGACGGCAACGGGCGCTGGGCCAAGGAGCGCGGCCTGCCACGGACCCGCGGTCACGAGGAGGGGGAGTCGAGCCTCTTCGATGTGGTCGAGGGCGCGATCGAGCTCGGGGTCAAGGCCGTGTCGGCGTACGCCTTCTCGACGGAGAACTGGAGCCGCAGCGCCGACGAGGTGAAGTTCCTGATGGGCTTCAACCGCGACGTCATCCGTCGCCGGCGTGATGAGATGCACGAGCTCGGCGTCAGGGTCCGCTGGGCCGGCCGGGCGCCCCGGCTGTGGAAGTCGGTCATCCGTGAGCTCCAGGTCGCCGAGGAGCTGACCAAGGACAACGACGTCTGCACGTTGACGATGTGCGTCAACTACGGCGGTCGGGCGGAGCTGCTGGACGCCACGACCCGGATCGCCGAGGACGTCGCCGCGGGTCGCCTGAACCCCCGGAAGATCGACGAGAAGACCTTCGCCCGCTATCTCTACGTCCCTGAGCTCGCCGAGGCGGACATGGTCTGGCGTACGTCGGGGGAGCAGCGTCTCTCCAACTTCATGCTCTGGCAGGCGGCCTACTCCGAGATGGTCTTCACCGACGTGCTCTGGCCCGACGTCGATCGCCGCGACCTGTGGGCGGCGTGCGAGACCTATGCCCGCCGCGACCGGCGGTACGGCTCGGCCTGAGGACGCTCGGTGCATCGCCGTGCCCTACGATTTCGCCATGGCCAAGCCCGTCTCTGCTGTCGATTCCGTCGTCAACCTCGCCAAGCGGCGCGGTTTCGTCTACCCCTGCGGCGAGATCTACGGCGGAACCCGGTCGGCCTGGGACTACGGCCCCCTCGGCGTCGAGCTCAAGGAGAACATCAAGAAACAGTGGTGGCGCTCGATGGTCACGTCCCGCGACGACGTGGTCGGCCTCGACTCCAGCGTGATCCTCCCCCGCCAGACGTGGGAGGCCTCCGGCCACGTGGCGACCTTCTCCGACCCGCTCATCGAGTGCCTCCACTGCCACAAGCGGCACCGGCAGGACCACCTCCAGGAGGCGTACGCCGAGAAGGCCGCGAAGAAGGGGACGGAGGTTAACCCCGATGACGTTCCCATGTCCGACGTCGTCTGCCCCGACTGCGGCACCCGCGGCCAGTGGACCGAGCCGAAGGCCTTCTCCGGCCTGCTCAAGACCTACCTCGGTGTCATCGACGACGAGTCCGGGCTGCACTACCTGCGCCCCGAGACCGCGCAGGGCATCTTCCTCAACTTCGCCAACGTCGTGACCAGCCAGCGGATGAAGCCCCCGTTCGGCATCGCGCAGATCGGCAAGTCCTTCCGCAACGAGATCACGCCGGGCAACTTCATCTTCCGCACGCGCGAGTTCGAGCAGATGGAGATGGAGTTCTTCGTCAAGCCCGGCGAGGACGAGCAGTGGCACCAGTACTGGATCGACACCCGCCTCCAGTGGTACGTCGACCTGGGCATCAACCCCGACAACCTGCGCCTCTACGAGCACGCCAAGGAGAAGCTCTCGCACTACTCCAAGCGCACCGTCGACGTGGAGTACCGCTTCAACTTCGCCGGCTCGGAGTGGGGCGAGCTCGAGGGCGTGGCCAACCGCACCGACTTCGACCTGTCCACCCACGCGAAGCACTCCGGCGCCGACCTGTCCTACTTCGACCAGGCGAACAACGAGCGCTACACGCCGTACGTCATTGAGCCGGCCGCCGGACTCTCGCGTTCCCTGATGACCTTCCTCGTCGACGGGTACGTCGAGGAGGAGGCGCCCAACGCCAAGGGAGGCGTCGACAAGCGCACGGTGCTCAAGCTCGACCCGCGCCTCGCGCCGGTCAAGGCCGCCGTTCTGCCGCTGAGCCGCAACGAGGACCTGAGCCCGAAGGCCAAGGGGCTCGCCGCCGAGCTCCGCAAGAGCTGGAACATCGACTTCGACGACTCGCAGTCGATCGGCAAGCGCTACCGCCGCCAGGACGAGATCGGCACGCCATACTGCATCACCGTCGACTTCGAGACCCTCGACGACCAGGCGGTGACGATCCGCGAGCGCGACACGATGTCGCAGGAGCGCGTCGCCCTCGACCAGGTGCCCGCCTACCTCGCCACGCGACTCATCGGGGCCTGACACATGAGCTGGCGCGGCACCCGGATCGCGGCAGCCGGGGCGGTGGTCGTCCTCGGGCTGTCCACGCTTGCGGCCTGTGGCGGCTCGGACGAGAAGCCCACGCCGACACCGGCGGCCACCACCAGCGCTCCGGCCGCGGCCCCCAAGGGTTATCCGACCGGGTCGCCGGTCGGCCTCGACTACGCCAAGCCCGGCGACTCGTTCCAGCTCGGAGAGTCGGGCACTGTCGCGTGGCAACCGCCCAAGGCGACGGCGGTCGGCGCCCTGAGGATCAGCGTCAGCGCGATCCAGCGCACGACCTTCGCCAAGAGCTTCCGGGACTGGAAGGTCGCCGACGAGGTGAAGGGCTATGCGCCGTACTTCGTCCAGGCCTCCGTCGCCAACGTCGGCCCGACCAACCTGGGTGCGCAGACCGTCCCGCTCTACGGCGAGACGTCGGCCGACACCCTGCTGGAGCCGAGCACATTCGCGACGACGTTCAAGCCCTGCACCCCGAGCACCTTCCCGCAGAAGTTCACGACAGGACAGGTCGCTGTCGTCTGCATGGTCTACCTCGTCCCCGACGGTGGCCAGCTCACCGGCGTGACTTTCCGGCCGACGGAGGGCTTCACGCCGATCACCTGGAGCGGTGACGCGCAGACGATTGGGGCCGAGCCGACCCCGTCGGCGACAATCACCCAGTGACCACTCTGCACTTCGGCTCCCTCGAGATCGCCACGCCCGTGGTCCTCGCGCCGATGGCCGGGGTCACGAACGCGGCCTACCGCGCGCTCTGCGCCGAGCAGGGCGCCGGCCTCTACGTCTGCGAGATGATCACGTCGCGCGGCCTGGTCGAGGGCGACCAGCACACCCGCGACATGCTCGTCTTCGACGAGTCCGAGAAGGTCCGCTCGGTCCAGCTCTACGGCACCGACCCGGTCTATGTCGGCAAGGCCGCACAGATCCTCTGTGAGGAGTACGGCGTCGCCCACATCGACCTCAACTTCGGCTGTCCCGTCCCGAAGGTCACCCGCAAGGGCGGCGGGGGCGTGCTGCCCTACAAGCGCAAGCTCCTCGGCGCGATCCTCTCCTCGGCCGTCGCGGCCACCGAGCCCTATGGCGTTCCGGTCACGATGAAGACCCGCAAGGGCATCGACGAGGACCACCTCACCTACCTCGACGCCGGCCGGATCGCCGAGGACACCGGCATCGCCGCGATCGCGCTGCACGGCCGTACCGTCGCGCAGGCCTACTCCGGCGAGGCCGACTGGGAGTCGATCGCCGAGCTGAAGGCCTCGGTGTCGTCGATCCCGGTCCTCGGCAACGGCGACATCTGGGAGGCCTCCGACGCCCTGCGCATGGTCGCTCAGACGGGTGTCGACGGAGTGGTCATCGGCCGCGGCTGCCTCGGCCGCCCGTGGCTCTTCGGCGACCTCGCCGCTGCCTTCGCCGATCCGCAGGGTCGCGCTGCGGCGCTGCCCACGCTCGGCGAGGTCGCCGACGTGATGCGCCGCCACGCGGAGCTGCTCTGTGTCCATATGGGTGAGGAGCGCGGCTGCAAGGAGTTCCGCAAGCACGTCGCGTGGTACCTCAAGGGCTTCGGCACCGGAGGCGAGATGCGCCGGCAGCTCGGCCTGGTCAAGACGCTGGCCGACCTGGACCGCCTGCTCGGCGAGCTCAACCGCGACGAGCCGTTCCCCGTGAGCGAGCTGGGTGCCCCGCGCGGCCGACAGGGCGCACCGCGCGCCAGGGTCGCCTGCCCCGAGGGCTGGCTCGACGACACCGACGGCCTGGGTCTCGACATTTCGGAGGACATGGTCTCCGGCGGTTAGGCTCTCGCCCCATGTCCGATAGTCCCCGCCACGCAGGCCGTCGCCGCGCACCGCGCCGCCGCCGCGTGAGCCCCCTCCTGGTGGCCGCTGGGGCCGCCGTGGTCGGGACGCTCGCCGTGGTCGGCGGGGGAGTGGCGCTGACCGGGCCGATGACGATGGGTGCCTTCACCAATGCGGCCGCTCCGGTCGCTGCCGTCGCCCCTGCGGCCCAGGTCGGCACCGCGGCGCCTCTGCCCGACGACCGCCTCCGCGCCGCCACGCTCTCCCGCTCGCTCTCGCGGCGCGCGGTCGAGAAGTCGCAGAAGAAGCAGACCCGGTGGACGACCACCGCGCTCAACCTCTGGGCCGGCGCCGGCGACGACGCCAAGCAGCTCAGTGAGCTCAAGGAGGCGACGAAGCTGCTCGCGACCGGGGTCACGCGCAACGACCGCGAGCAGGTCGTCGTCGACGACACCATCGGCTGGGTCACCTCGGGTCACCTCTCCGACGAGAAGCCGCCGCCGGAGCCGGCGGGCATCTCCATGGAGCCGTGCCCCGACGCGTCGGTCGAGAAGGGCCTCAAGCCACAGACCATCAAGGTCTACCGCTCGGTGTGCCACGCCTTCCCCCAGATCACCTCGTACGGCGGCTGGGCGCCCCGCAGCGAGCACGACACCGGCAACGCCCTCGACGTGATGACCAGCGACAAGGCGCTCGGCGACGAGATCGCCGCCTGGGCCCTCGAGCACGCGGCCGAGCTCGACCTCTACGACGTCATCTGGTACGACCGGATCTGGACCCCCGTCCGCGCCTCCGAGGGCTGGCGCGACTACGGCGACCACGGCTCCGCGACGGCGAACCATATGGATCATGTCCACATCGGCACGAACTAACTGTCGATCCGGCGCCCGGCGGAGCGTTCGCGGCGTTGCACGCCGCTCGACGGCCGCTTCGCTCTAGGGCCGCCTTCGCGGCGGCGCCTTGCGACCGCACACGCCGGACACCGGCTCGCTACCCTCACACCGTGGCCGACCTCTACACCGACTCCGATCGGGAGCGGATCGTCGAGGAGCCGCCGAAGCGGGTCGATGCTCCGGTGCGCACGCCGTTCGAGCGCGATCGCGCCCGACTCGTGCACGCGGCGTCGTCGCGACGGCTCGCCGCCAAGACCCAGGTGGTCGGCCCGCAGTCGGACGACTTCGTCCGCAACCGCCTGACCCACAGCCTCGAGGTCGCCCAGATCGCGCGCGACATCTCCCGTGCCCTCGGCGACGGGGCCGCCGAGCTGGCGGACCTCGCCGAGACGGCGGCCTTGGCCCATGACCTCGGGCACCCGCCGTTCGGCCACAACGGCGAGGACGTCCTGCACTCCCTGGCGGCAGAGGCGGGCGGATTCGAGGGCAACGCCCAGACGCTGCGCATCCTCACCCGACTGGAGTCCAAGACGCATCGACCCTCAGGGGCCTCGGTCGGGCTCAACCTCACCCGCGCCACCCTCGACGCCTGCACCAAGTACCCGTGGCGGGCCGGCGAGCACGGCCGCAAGTTCGGTGTGTATGACGACGACCTCCCGGTCTTCACCTGGATGCGCTCAGGCGTCGAGGGCCACGGGAAGTGTGTCGAGGCGCAGATCATGGACCTCGCGGACGATGTCGCCTACTCGGTGCATGACGTGGAGGACGGTGTCGTCGCCGGTCGGATCGACCTGACCAGCCTCGACGTGGAGGCGCTGCGCGAGGTCGTCCGCGGCTGGTACCTCCCTGAGGTGCAGGACGCGGAGCTCGACGAGGCGCTCGGAGGACTCCGCGCTGTCGATGGCTGGCCGTCGTCGACGTACGACGGGAGCCGGGGCAGCCTCGCCGCCCTCAAGAACCTCACCAGCGACCTCATCGGGCGTTTCTGCGGCGCCGTGCAAGCAGCGACTCCGACCGAGGGAGGGCTGGTGCGCCACCGCGGCAACCTCGTCATCCCGGAACGCACCCGCGTCGAGATCGCCGTGCTCAAGGGAATCGCGACCCACTACGTGATGCTGACCGACACCCGGCGCGAGCTGCAGGCGCGCCAGCGGGAGCTGCTCACCGAGCTCGTCCAGGTCCTTCTCGACCGTGGCCCCGATGCCCTCGACCGCCAGTTCGCCGACGACTGGCGTGCCGCCGCCGACGACAGCGCCCGGCTCCGCGTCGTGATCGACCAGGTCGCCAGCCTCACCGACGTGACGGCTGTGAGCTGGTATGAGCGTCTGGTCGGCCCCAGGACCTAGACTCCGGCTCGTGGCCGGCCGGATTCTCGAGAAGAGCATCGCTGAGGTGCGCGAGAAGGCCAAGATCGAGGACATCGTCGGCCAGTACGTCACGCTCCGTCGGTCTGGCTCCAACATGCAGGGCCTCTGCCCCTTCCACGACGAGAAGTCCCCGAGCTTCAACGTCAACCCCTCGCGGGGATTCTGGCACTGCTTCGGCTGCGGCGAGGGCGGTGATGTCATCGCCTTCGTGCAGAAGATCGACGGTCTCTCCTTCGCCGACACCATCGAGCGCCTGGCGGACAAGGTCGGCGTACAGCTGCAACGGGAAGAGGGCTTCGGCGGCCCGCAGGAGAAACGCGGACCCAGCCGCGGCACGCTGATCGAGGCACACAGGATCGCGGCGGAGTTCTTCGTCGAGCAGCTCCTGTCGCCCACGGCTATGCCGGCGCGGCAGTTCCTGATGGAGAAGGGCTTCGACCAGGCGGCAGCCGCCCGGTTCGGCGTCGGCTTCGCGCCGACCGACGGCAAGCTGCTGGCCCAGCACCTGCGCTCACGCGGGTTCTCCGAGGAGGAGCTCGTCACCGCGGGCATCGTCGGCACGAGGGGCTCGTCGCGCTTCGAGGGTCGGGTGATCTGGCCGATCCGGGAGTCCAGCGGCGACGTGATCGGGTTCGGGGCGCGCAAGCTCTTCGAGAACGACTACATCAAGGGCAAGTACATCAACACGTCCGAGACCCCGATCTACAAGAAGAACCAGGTCCTCTACGGCATCGATCTGGCCCGCAAGGGTCTGCAGACCAGTCATCGCGCGGTCATCGTGGAGGGCTACACCGACGTCATGGCCTGCCACCTCGCCGGCGTCACCACCGCCGTCGCCACCTGCGGCACCGCCTTCACAGGCGACCACGGCAAGGTGCTGCGCCGCCTGATGGGCGACTTCGCCGGCTCGACCGGCGAGATCGTCTTCACCTTCGACGGCGACGCTGCCGGCCAGGCAGCGGCCATGAAGGTCTTCGCCGCCGACGAGGACTTCCACTCGCCGACGTACGTCGCTGTCGCCCCCGACGGCATGGACCCCAACGACCTGCGCCTCAGGCAGGGCGACGAGGCCGTCCGTGCGCTGATCGACAGCAGGAAGCCGCTCTACCAGTTCGTGCTGCGCAACGTCGTCGCGCGCTACGACCTCGACCGCGCCGACGGCCGGGTCGATGCCCTCCGGGAGGGCGCGCGTCTCGTCTCCTCGGTCCGCGACCGCTCCAAGGTCAGCGAGTTCACCCGCGAGCTCGCCGGCCTCGTCGGTGTCGACACCGAGAGCGCGATCGCCGAGGTACGCCGGGCGGGCGACCGCCGCACGCGCCCGGCCACCTCCGCGGCCCACCCCATGCCCGCGGCGCCACCGGCCGGTCCGGCGCTGCCCGACCCGCGCGACCCGAGGCTCTCGCTGGAGCGCGAGGTGCTCAAGGTCCTGCTCCAGCAGCCGGTCGTGATCGGCAGTCTCACCGCCAGCATCGGCACCGACGACTTCACCCACCCTGCGTATCGGGCCCTCTGGGCGCTGATGGCGGAAGCCGGGGGAGTCGTGGCCGGCGCGAGCGATCCGCAGTGGGTCTCCACCGTCCGCAGCCGATGCACCGACGAGCGTCTCCTCCCGCTGCTGTCGGCCCTGGCCGTGGAGTCGATCCGCACGAAGGCCGCCGACGCGGGCTATGTCCGCGAGGTCGTCTCCCGGCTGCGCGAGGCGACGGTCTCCCGCAGCATCGCCGACGCCCACTCCCGCCTCCAGCGCTCCGACCCGGGCGACACCGACACCTATTTCCGCGTCGCCGGCGAGCTCCAGGCGCTCGAGCAGGAGCGCCGCGCACTCCGCGCCGAGATCGCCTCCTAGGACCCGCGCTGAGGGGCGTGACCCCGATTTCATCTGTCGCCGCCCGGGTTGCTACTGTTTCGGCGCTGCCAAGCGATCCCCTGTAGCTCAACTGGCAGAGCATGCGACTGTTAATCGCAGGGTTGTTGGTTCGAGTCCAACCGGGGGAGCAAGAAGAATACGAACGGCTGTTCGCGGGTATCTCCAGAACATGCCAGCCACTACCGCCCGGGCGCGACTGCCCAAGCCGCGCGGGACGCTCAGCGAGCAGGTCATCGAGGCGATCCGCGAGCCGCAGGGCACGCCGATCGACGTCGAGCCCGACTCACACGACGACGCCGCGATCGCCCTCTGGACCCTGTATGAACTCTCCTACCGCAGCTTCGAGGACGCCGACGAGGGCTCCGAGTGGGATGTCGAGTTGCTCCGCGTCCGTGGCCGTCTCGAGGCCGACCTCGAGAAGCGACTGCGTGCCCGGTGGACCGGCGTGCCGGCGTACGAGAGCAGCACGGGCACCGCTTTCGAAGAAGCTTTCTTCGACTACGTCCAGGAGTTCGAGGGTCCGTCGCTCGCGCGCTTCATCCAGACCAAGGCGACCCGCGAGCAGGCGCTCGACTTCCTCCGGCTGAAGTCGATCTACCACCTCAAGGAGTCCGACCCCAGCAGCTTCGTGGTCGCCCGGCTGCCCCTCGAGGCGCGGGCCGGCCTGATGGCGCTGCAGTTCGACGAGTACGGCGCCGGCTCGCCCGACCGTCTCCACGCCGGCCTCTTCGCGCGCGGCATGGCAGCCTCGGGCCTGCGGCCGGACGAGGGTGCGTACGTCGACGAGACCCCCGCGCTGATCCTCGAGCAGAACAACGCGATGAACCTCTTCGCCCTTCACCGCCGGCTCCGTGGTGCGGCCATGGGTCTGCTCGCCGCCTTCGAGGCGACCAGCTCGATCCCCTGCCGCCGCATCGCTCGCGGGCTGGAGCGCCTCGACTTCCCGCCGGAGATGGTCGAGTACTACACCGAGCACGTCGAGGCCGACGCCGTCCACGAGCAGCTCGCGGTCCGCAGCATCTGCGCACCGATGATCGCCGACCAGCCCTCCGTCGAGGCCGACATCTGGTTCGGTGCCTTCACCTGCCTCGACCAGGAGAACCAGGTGGCCGAGCTCCTCCTCGGTCAGTGGCAGCAGCACGAAGGAGAGGCAGCATGACCGAGGCCAGCGCCCCCGACGTGATCGTCTGCCCCGGCGGCCCCGTGCTGCTCCGCGGCGACCACGTCGTCCGCGACGAGAACGGCGGCGAGCACCACACCACCCGGCCGGTCAGTGCAGTTTGCCGTTGCGGCAAGTCCGCCCTCAAGCCGTGGTGCGACGGCACCCACAAGCTCGTCCCGGCGGACAAGAAGCCCTGAGCACTCGGTAGGGTCATCGCCCTGAGGGGCGGTAGCTCAGTCGGTTAGAGCAGAGGACTCATAATCCTTGGGTCGTGGGTTCGAGCCCCACCCGCCCTACGGAAGGCACTCTCATTAGGCTTGCCCGCGTGAATGTCCTCGACGATCTTGAATGGCGCGGCCTGATCGCCGACTCCACCGACCGCGACGCGCTGCGTGAGGCGCTCGGCTCCGGGAGCGTGAAGTTCTACATCGGCTTCGACCCGACGGCGCCCAGCCTGCACATGGGCAACCTGCTGCAGATCGTCACGGCGATGCGCCTCCAGAGGGCCGGCCACTCGCCGTACATGCTCGTCGGCGGCGCCACCGGCATGATCGGCGATCCGCGTGACTCGGGTGAGCGGAGCCTCAACTCCCTCGACACCGTCAAGGAGTGGGTGGAGCGGGTACGCCGACAGATCGAGCCGTTCGTCTCCTTCGAGGGCGACAACGCGGCGACGATGGTCAACAACTATGACTGGACATCCGGTCTCTCCACCATCGACTTCCTGCGCGACATCGGGAAGCACTTCCCGATCTCGCGGATGCTGGCCCGCGAGACGGTGAAGCGTCGGCTCGAATCCGCCGACGGCATCACCTACACGGAGTTCTCCTACGTGCTGCTGCAGTCGATGGACTACCTCCAGCTCTTCCGCGACCACGGCGTGACGCTGCAGTTCGGCGGCTCCGACCAGTGGGGCAACATCACGGGGGGCGTGGAGCTGATCCGGCGCGCGGCCGGCGGTCACGCCCATGCCTTCACCACGCCGCTGATCACCAAGGCCGACGGCACCAAGTACGGCAAGACCGAGGGCGGCGCACTGTGGCTCGACCCCCAGATGATGTCGCCGTACGCGTTCCATCAGTTCTGGCTCAACGTCGAGGACGCCAAGGTCGGCGAACTCCTGCGTGTCTTCACCTTCCTCTCCCACGGGGAGATCGAGGAGCTGGAGGCGAGCACCGCGGAGAAGCCGTTCCTCCGCGCGGGTCAGAAGGCGCTGGCCGATCACATGACGACGCTCGTGCACGGAGCCGAGGAGACCGAGCAGGCGAAGGCAGCGGCCGGCGCCCTGTTCGGCGGGGGAGACCTCACCGTCCTCAGCCCCACGACGCTCGCCTCCGCGCTGCAGGAGGCCGGGGCGGTGAGCATCGACAAGGGGGAGAAGTGGCCCAGCGTGGTCGACCTCCTGGTCGAGAGCGGACTGGCCACCAGTCGGGGCGAGGCCCGTCGCACCATCGGTGAGGGCGGTGCCTACGTCAACAACATCCGTGTCGAGGACGCCGAGGCGGCGGTCTCGGAAGCCGACCTCCTCGGGGGCTCGTGGCTCGTCCTGCGCCGCGGCAAGAAGCGGTTCGCGGGCGTCGAGATCAGGTAGCTCGCGCCGATTTGTGTTCTGCGGAGGACGTGCCTAATGTTCTCCGAGTCGCCAACGGAGCGGCGGGGAGCAAGACCCGGTTCGGGTCGGGCTGCCGGCCCCGGGACGACCACCCCCAAGCCAAAAGATCCAGGCTGACGTGTGCGCGCTGAAGCGGCCATGAAAACCTGGGACAACTGCGCGCGGAGGTGAAGGAGAGAAAAGCGCCGATTAGGTCCGCGAGAAAGTCTCCGCTAAAGTTCTGGGAACGGAAGCGGAAAAGCGGTTCTAAGGAACGCAATTCGATCCGGTCGGATGAGAAAAGCGTGGATTTGGAAAGCGCGAAACGAATCTGATAAAGTTCAGACAAGCCCTGAGGGTGAAGAGCGAAAAGCTCGGAGCCGCAGAGCGCGTGTGATTCTTGAGAACTCAACAGTGTGTTATTGAATAGTCGACGAATTAGTTTGTAACCTCGTCGCCTTTATGGTGGCGAATTTCTTTGACAATGATTCTGACAATGTTCCATGTCTTTGGATGTGGATCGTCAGTGATCTCCTGTCAGAGGTCAAGTTTTCTACGGAGAGTTTGATCCTGGCTCAGGACGAACGCTGGCGGCGTGCTTAACACATGCAAGTCGAGCGGAAAGGCCCTTTCGGGGGTACTCGAGCGGCGAACGGGTGAGTAACACGTGAGTAATCTGCCCTGCACTCTGGGATAGCCTTGGGAAACTGAGATTAATACCGGATATGACACATGCTCGCATGGGTGTGTGTGGAAAGTTTTTTCGGTGCAGGATGTGCTCGCGGCCTATCAGCTTGTTGGTGGGGTAATGGCCTACCAAGGCTTCGACGGGTAGCCGGCCTGAGAGGGTGACCGGCCACACTGGGACTGAGACACGGCCCAGACTCCTACGGGAGGCAGCAGTGGGGAATATTGGACAATGGGCGGAAGCCTGATCCAGCAACGCCGCGTGAGGGATGACGGCCTTCGGGTTGTAAACCTCTTTCAGCACAGACGAAGCGCAAGTGACGGTATGTGCAGAAGAAGGACCGGCCAACTACGTGCCAGCAGCCGCGGTAATACGTAGGGTCCGAGCGTTGTCCGGAATTATTGGGCGTAAAGGGCTCGTAGGCGGTTTGTTGCGTCGGGAGTGAAAACCCAGGGCTTAACTCTGGGCTTGCTTTCGATACGGGCAGACTTGAGGCATTCAGGGGAGAACGGAATTCCTGGTGTAGCGGTGAAATGCGCAGATATCAGGAGGAACACCGGTGGCGAAGGCGGTTCTCTGGGAATGTTCTGACGCTGAGGAGCGAAAGTGTGGGGAGCGAACAGGATTAGATACCCTGGTAGTCCACACCGTAAACGTTGGGCGCTAGGTGTGGGACACATTCCACGTGTTCCGTGCCGCAGCTAACGCATTAAGCGCCCCGCCTGGGGAGTACGGCCGCAAGGCTAAAACTCAAAGGAATTGACGGGGGCCCGCACAAGCGGCGGAGCATGCGGATTAATTCGATGCAACGCGAAGAACCTTACCTGGGTTTGACATATACGGGAAGCCCCCAGAGATGGGGGTCTCTTTGATACTCGTATACAGGTGGTGCATGGCTGTCGTCAGCTCGTGTCGTGAGATGTTGGGTTAAGTCCCGCAACGAGCGCAACCCTCGTCCTATGTTGCCAGCACGTGATGGTGGGGACTCATAGGAGACTGCCGGGGTCAACTCGGAGGAAGGTGGGGATGACGTCAAGTCATCATGCCCCTTATGTCCAGGGCTTCACGCATGCTACAATGGCCGGTACAAACCGCTGCGATCCCGTGAGGGGGAGCGAATCGGAAAAAGCCGGTCTCAGTTCGGATTGGGGTCTGCAACTCGACCCCATGAAGTCGGAGTCGCTAGTAATCGCAGATCAGCAACGCTGCGGTGAATACGTTCCCGGGCCTTGTACACACCGCCCGTCACGTCACGAAAGTCGGCAACACCCGAAGCCGGTGGCCTAACCCCTTGTGGGAGGGAGCCGTCGAAGGTGGGGTTGGCGATTGGGACGAAGTCGTAACAAGGTAGCCGTACCGGAAGGTGCGGCTGGATCACCTCCTTTCTAAGGAGCACACACCCACAGGTATCCGGCACAACGTCGGTGCATCGGTGGTGTTCACTAGTGGAATCGTCGACGAAGTGCCCTTCTGGGTTGCTGTCATCCTCAGTACAACCGGTGTCTCTTCGGGGGCGCTGGAGTGGAACCTGGGTGGTGGTGATGAGGTGGGGTTTTCGGTAACACACTGTTGGGGTTCTGAGGAATCACGCGTCCAGCGGTTGCTGGTGTGCCTCGGTGCCTGAGTGCGCTTGATCCCGCGGAGGTGGGTGAGGGGGTGTTCTGGGTGTGGTGTTTGGTTGTTTTGAATAGTGGACGCGAGCATCTTGTAAGCAATTTTGAAGACACGCTGTGCAGTTGTGCTGTACGTGTGTCTGGTCTTTTGTAGTTGAGTTGTTTGATCATTGCTCGACGAAGACGATGGCCGAGTGTGGTTTGTTGTTTTTGTTGAGTGTTTGTGCGACAAGCTATGAAGGGCACATGGTGGATGCCTTGGCATCAAGAGCCGATGAAGGACGTACGAGCCTGCGATAAGCCCTGGGGAGTTGGCAACGAAGCGTTGATCCGGGGGTGTCCGAATGGGGGAACCCACCACGAGTCATGTCGTGGTACCCGCGCCTGAATATATAGGGCGTGTGGAGGGAACGTGGGGAAGTGAAACATCTCAGTACCCACAGGAAGAGAAAACAAGAGTGATTCCGAGAGTAGTGGCGAGCGAAATCGGATCAGGCTAAACCGTATGCGTGTGATACCCGGCAGGGGTTGCGTAGGCGGGGTCGTGGGACCTTTCAGAACTATCTGCCGGTGGTTCAGACAGTAAGAAATGCATGATGAGGGTGAACCAGTTGGAGAGCTGGACCGTAGTGGGTGATAGTCCCGTAGCCGTAAGTTGTGCACTGTCGAGAGGTATCCCAAGTAACACGCCACTCCTGGAATGGTGTGTGAATCTGGCAGGACCACCTGTTAAGCCTAAATACTCCTTGATGACCGATAGCGGACCAGTACCGTGAGGGAAAGGTGAAAAGTACCCCTGGCGGGGAGTGAAATAGTACCTGAAACCGTGTGCCTACAATCCGTTAGAGCTGAGTCTTCGGACGAGGTGATAGCGTGCCTTTTGAAGAATGAGCCTGCGAGTTAGCGGTGTGTGGCGAGGTTAACCCGTGTGGGGTAGCCGTAGCGAAAGCGAATCCGAATAGGGTGAATTAGTCGCACGCTCTAGACCCGAAGCGGAGTGATCTACCCATGGGCAGGTTGAAGCGACGGTAAGACGTCGTGGAGGACCGAACCCACTTCAGTTGAAAATGGAGGGGATGACCTGTGGGTAGGGGTGAAAGGCCAATCAAACTCCGTGATAGCTGGTTCTCCCCGAAATGCATTTAGGTGCAGCGTTGCGTGTTTCTTGCCGGAGGTAGAGCACTGGATAGCCGATGGGCCCTACCAGGTTACTGACGTTAGCCAAACTCCGAATGCCGGTAAGTGAGAGCGCAGCAGTGAGACTGCGGGGGATAAGCTCCGTAGTCGAGAGGGAAACAGCCCAGACCATCAGCTAAGGTCCCTAAGCGATAACTAAGTGGAAAAGGATGTGGAGTCGCAGTGACAACCAGGAGGTTGGCTTGGAAGCAGCCACCCTTGAAAGAGTGCGTAATAGCTCACTGGTCAAGTGATTCCGCGCCGACAATGTAGCGGGGCTCAAGTTATCCACCGAAGCTATGGCATTCACATAAGCCCACTCGTATGAGTCAGGTGTGTGGATGGGTAGGGGAGCGTCGTGTGGCGGGTGAAGCGGCGGAGTGATCCAGTCGTGGATGCCACACGAGTGAGAATGCAGGCATGAGTAGCGAATGATGAGTGAGAAACTCATCCGCCGATTGATCAAGGGTTCCAGGGTCAAGCTAATCTGCCCTGGGTAAGTCGGGACCTAAGGCGAGGCCGACAGGCGTAGTCGATGGACAACCGGTTGATATTCCGGTACCGGCAAAATAGCGCCCATGCTGACCCCAGTGATGCTAAGTGCCCGAAACACCGCGACCGATCCTTCGGGAGAGGCGTGTGTGCGTAGCGCATGACCCGAGCTGGTAGTAGGCAAGCGATGGGGTGACGCAGGAAGGTAGTCGATCCGGCGCGATGGTAGTCGCCGGCTAAGGATGTAGGCCGAGGCATAGGTAAATCCGTGTCTCTGACTTTGATGTCGTGGTTGAGATCTGATGGGGACCCGTTTGGGGAAGTCGATGATCCTATGCTGTCGAGAAAAACCTCTAGCGAGCTATGCGCCGCCCGTACCCCAAACCGACTCAGGTGATCAGGTAGAGAATACCGAGGCGATCGAGTGAACCATGGTTAAGGAACTCGGCAAAATGCCCCCGTAACTTCGGGAGAAGGGGGGCCCGGATCGTGAACCGTCTTGCACGGGGAGCGTGAAGGGCCGCAGAGACCAGGCCCAAGCGACTGTTTACTAAAAACACAGGTCCGTGCTAAGTCGTAAGACGATGTATACGGACTGACTCCTGCCCGGTGCTGGAAGGTTAAGAGGACGGGTTAGACGCAAGTCGAAGCTCAGAATTTAAGCCCCAGTAAACGGCGGTGGTAACTATAACCATCCTAAGGTAGCGAAATTCCTTGTCGGGTAAGTTCCGACCTGCACGAATGGAGTAACGACTTGGGCGCTGTCTCAACCGTGGACTCGGCGAAATTGCACTACGAGTAAAGATGCTCGTTACGCGCGGCAGGACGGAAAGACCCCGGGACCTTTACTATAGTTTGGTATTGGTGTTTGGTTCGGCTTGTGTAGGATAGGTGGGAGACTGTGAAGCGGCCACGCCAGTGGTTGTGGAGTCATCGTTGAAATACCACTCTGGTCGTACTAGATGTCTAACCTAGGACCGTGATCCGGTTCAGGGACAGTGCCTGATGGGTAGTTTAACTGGGGCGGTTGCCTCCTAAAATGTAACGGAGGCGCTCAAAGGTTCCCTCAGCCTGGTTGGCAATCAGGTGTTGAGTGTAAGTGCACAAGGGAGCTTGACTGTGAGACAGACATGTCGAGCAGGGACGAAAGTCGGAACTAGTGATCCGGCGTCGGCAAGTGGAAGCGACGTCGCTCAACGGATAAAAGGTACCCCGGGGATAACAGGCTGATCTTCCCCAAGAGTCCATATCGACGGGATGGTTTGGCACCTCGATGTCGGCTCGTCGCATCCTGGGGCTGGAGTAGGTCCCAAGGGTTGGGCTGTTCGCCCATTAAAGCGGCACGCGAGCTGGGTTTAGAACGTCGTGAGACAGTTCGGTCCCTATCCGCCGCGCGCGTAGGAAACTTGAGAGAGGCTGTCCCTAGTACGAGAGGACCGGGATGGACGAACCTCTGGTGTGCCAGTTGTACCGCCAGGTGCATGGCTGGTTGGCTACGTTCGGAAGTGATAACCGCTGAACGCATCTAAGCGGGAAGCACGTCTCAAGATGAGGTTTCCCACCCGTTATGGGTTAAGGCCCCCTATAGACCATGGGGTTGATAGGCCGGAGGTGTACAGCAGTAATGCCCAGCCGACCGGTACTAATAGGCCGAGGGCTTGTCACACAAGCACTCAACAAAACCAACAAACGATCCGTTTGCTACACGTATGTCTCGCGTCCACGAGAAACAACGACACCACGAGAGTGTGTCAATTGAATAGTTGGCTTCAACGCCCACTCGAAGCATCTGCTTCGTGGGTGGTTGAGAAAGAGTTACGGCGGCCATAGCGAGAGGGAAACACCCGGTCCCATCCCGAACCCGGAAGTTAAGCCTCTCAGCGCCGATGGTACTGCGACCGCGAGGTCGTGGGAGAGTAGGACGCCGCCGGACAATATTTCCCGAGGGGGCCACCGCAAGGTGGCCCCCTCGATGCATTTGCCCCATGGTTTGCCCGCAGGGCAGTTCAGGAGAAGATCGAGTCATGGCAGACGAGCGTCGTAACAACAGGTCCGGCCAGTCCGGACGTCCCGCGCAGGGCGGCAAGGGTCGTCCTGCCGCGAAGAAGGCCGCCCCGAGCGGTCGTAAGCCCGCCTCGCGCGACGGCAAGCCGTCGTACCGCGACCGCGACGACAAGCCCGGCGCCAAGAAGGCCGCCCCCGGCCGTGGCCCCAAGCCGTACGCCTCGCGCGGGCGCGACGCCGACGGCGTCGACCGGAGGGGCCAGTCCGGCTGGAAGCAGCGCTCGGAGCGCGAGCCCGAGGCCGAGCGCACCGCGGACCAGAAGGCCTACGACGGCCCCGACCTGCCCGAGTTCATCACCGGCAAGGAGCTCGACCGTGGCGTCGCCGCCCAGTTGAAGGGTCTGCCCGAGAAGCTCGCTGCTCGCGTCGGTCGCCACCTCGCTGCCGCGCAGCACTTCCTCGAGGTCGACAACGCCGAGATCGCCTATCAGCACGCGCTCGCCGCGAAGAGTCGTGCTCAGCGTCTGGCCATCGTGCGGGAGGCTGTCGGTGAGGCTGCGTACTACGCCGGCCACTTCGACGTCGCCCTCGCCGAGCTGCGGGCCGCCAAGCGGATGAACGGCGCGACGGCGTACCTCCCGATGATGGCCGACTGCCACCGGGCGCTCGGGCACCCGGAGCAGGCACTCAAGCTGGCCCAGAGCCCGTCGGTGAAGAACTTCGCCGCCTCCCAGAAGGCGGAGATGACGATCATCGAGGCGGAGGCCCGTGCGGACATGGGGCAGATCGATGCTGCTCTCCGCACGCTCGAACTCGCGCCCCTGATGAGCAAGAGCCGCGAGGGCTGGGTCGTGCGTCTGCGCTACGTCTACGCCGACATCCTCGAGAAGGCCGGCAAGACGGAGGACGCCCTCACCTGGTTCCACCGGACCCTGGCGATCGACGCCGAAGAGGCGACCGATGCGGGCGAGCGTGCGTCGGCTCTTGAGTCCAAGCGCGCGTAACGCTGGCATTCAGACGCAACTTCCGTCACAATTGGCGGCATAACAACACACGTGTGGTTCGGTTCGTTCCGAGATGAGATCGCTGGGGAAGGCGCAGCTCACGCCGGAACGAAGGAGAACCATCAGTGACCACATACAGCTCCACTGCTTCCTCTCGTCCCGCCTCGAGAGGAGTTCTCTACGTGCACTCGGCGCCGTCTGCGTTGTGCCCGCACGTGGAGTGGGCCGTCGGCGGCGTGCTGGGCACGTCCGTCAGCCTCGACTGGACCCCTCAGCCCGCCCAGGCCGGCACCTATCGTGCCGAACTCTCCTGGTCGGGCGCGGTGGGCTCGGCCGCTGCCGTGGCCTCCGCGCTCAAGGGCTGGCAGCACCTGCGCTTCGAGATCACCGAGGAGCCGACCAGCGGCTCTGAGGGTGTTCGGTTCTCCTACACTCCGGAACTCGGTGTCTTCCACGCGGTCACGGGCCTCTACGGTGACATCATGATTCCGGAGGACCGGCTCAAGGCCGCGGTCGTGAAGGCGGCGCTCGGCGAGACCACGCTCCTGCTCGAGGTGGACAAGCTCCTCGGCAAGCCCTGGGACGACGAGTTGGAGACCTTCCGTCACGCCGGTGAAGGCGCGCCCGTCCGCTGGCTCCACCAGGTGGTCTGAGCTACCGCCGCTTCGCCTTCCGGCACTTCTTCTTGTGGTGCTTGGCGTACTTCGGCTTGCTGCACTTGCCGGCCTTCTTCGTCGACGCCGGTGTGATCTGGAAGTAGAACGGCGTGAGCGTGGTGGCCGTCTGGTTCACCCCGTCGCTGAGATCGAGTTCCCCCGTCAGGCTGAAGCGGCCGGGGGCGTGCACGTTCTTCGAGCAGAGTTGGAAACGTCCGGTGCCGCGTAGCGGATCGGTGTCGGTGAAGAACTGGAACGCCTGGTTGGTGCCACCGGCGTCGGTGACCATCACCTGCAGCAGCCAGTCGTACTGCGAGGGATCGATGTCGATCTGGTAGTGGTACGTGTACCAGGAGCAGCCCGACACAAGACGTTGTGCGGGCGCAGAGACGCTCGCCGGAACAGCGGCGGACGCTGGGGCGGCGGGCGTGATGCCCGCCAGCCCCAGGGTCAGCGCCGCTGCCAGTGTTCCGAGAGTGATCCGCCTCACAAGAGGCTCAACGGAACGCCTCCCGGTGCGGTTACGGTCAGAGTGGGATGTTGCCGTGTCGCCCGCGGTGTACGCCGTCGCGCTGGACGGCCTCGGCGAGCGCTGACGCGATGACCGATCGGGTGTGCGCAGGCTCGACGATCTCGTCGACGACGCCGAGCTCCACGGCACGGTCGACGCCGCCCGCGATGCGGGCGTGTTCCTCGGCGAGTGCCGCTTCGACGTCGGCGCGCTGGTCGGCCGGAACCTCCGCCAGCTTGCGGCGGTGGATGATCCGGACCGCCGCCACGGCACCCATCACGGCGACTTCGGCCGAGGGCCACGCGAACACGCGGGTCGCTCCGAGTGAGGCTGCGTTCATGGCGAGGTAGGCGCCGCCGTACGTCTTCCGGGTCACCAGGGTGACGCGGGGGACGGTGGCCTCGGCGAAGGCGTGCAGCAGCTTCGCACCGCGGCGGACCACGCCGTCCCATTCCTGGCCGACGCCCGGCAGGTAGCCGGGGACGTCCACGACGACTACGAGCGGGACGCCGAAGGCGTCACACATCCGGACGAATCGGGCGGACTTCTCGGCCGAGAGCGAGTCGAGGCAGCCACCCAGGCGCAGCGGGTTGTTGGCGATCACGCCGACCGTCCGTCCGCCGAGCCGGCCGAGGGCGGTGACCATGTTGGGCGCCCAGCGGGCGTGGAGCTCGACAGTCGTGTCCGGATCGAGCAGCCCGTCGACGAGCGGATGGACGTCGTAGGCACGCTTGGGGTTCTCGGGGAGGAGGTGGGCGAGGTCGACGTCGTTCACCGCGGGGACCGAGAGGCTGCGCTGGTCGGCGAGGAGTCCGGTGACCTCGCGGGCGCGCAGGAGCGCGTCCGCCTCAGTCTCGGCGACGAGGTGCACCACGCCCGAGCGCCGGCCGTGCGGCTCGGGGCCGCCGAGGCGGAGCATGTCCACGTCCTCACCGGTGACCGAACGGACGACGTCGGGGCCGGTGACGAAGATGCGGCCCTCGGGGCCGAGGATCACGACGTCCGTCAGGGCGGGGCCGTAGGCCGCACCTCCGGCGGCCGGGCCGAGCACCACGGAGATCTGCGGGATCACGCCCGAGGCCTGCGTCATGACGCGGAAGATCCGGCCCACGGCGTGGAGCGAGAGGACACCCTCGGCGAGCCTGGCACCGCCGGAGTGCCAGAGACCGATGATCGGGATGCCCTCGGTCATCGCACGGTGGTAGGCGTCGACGACGACCCGGCAGCCGACGTCGCCCATCGCGCCGCCCATGACCGTCGGGTCGGAGCAGAACGCCACCACGCGGACGCCGTCGATCGTGCCGATCGCCGCGAGCATGCCCGAGTCGTCCGGCTCGGAGAGCAGCTCGAGCGAGCCCTCATCGACCAGGGCGGTCAGGCGGACCAGCGGGTGACGGGGGTCGAGCCGCGTGTCCGCGGGCAGGACGGCCGTCACGAGTGGCTCCCGAAGGCGACCGCCACGTTGGAGCCGCCGAAGCCGAAGGAGTTGTTGAGCGCCGCGATGTCGCCGAGCGGCAGGTCACGCGGCTTGGTGGCGATGTCGAGCTCGACGGCCGGGTCCTGCTGGTCGAGGTTGATCGTCGGCGGGGCGAGGCGGTGGTGGAGCGCGAGCACCGTCGCGACGGCCTCGAGTGCTCCGGCGCCGCCGAGCAGGTGGCCCGTCATCGACTTGGTGCTCGTCACGACGACGCGGTCGACGTGTGATCCGAGGGTCGCGTGCAGCATCAGGCCCTCGGCGATGTCACCCTGCGGGGTCGACGTCGCGTGGGCGTTGACGTGCGCGATGTCGGCGGGATCGATGTCGCCGTCGGCGAGGGCCAGGCGGATCGCCCGGGATCCTCCGCGACCGGCCGGGTCGGGCTGGGCGATGTCATGGGCGTCGGCCGAGAGGCCTGCACCCAGCAGCTCGGCGTAGATCCGCGCGCCGCGGGCGACGGCGTGCTCGAGCCGCTCGAGGACGAGTACGCCGGCACCCTCACCGAGCACGAAACCGTCCCGCTTCACGTCCCACGGTCGCGAGACCGCGGTGGGGTCGGTCTCATCGGCGGTGCCGGTCTTGGAGAGCGCCATCATGTTGGCGAACGCCGCGATCGGCAGCGCGTGGACGGCGGCCTCGGTGCCGCCGGCGACCATGACGTCGGCGCGGCCCAGACGGATCTGGTCGGCGGCGACGGCGATCGCCTCATTGCCCGAGGCGCAGGCCGAGACCGGCGCGTGGACCGAGGCCCGTGCGACGAGCTGCAGGCTGACGTTCGCCGCCGGCGCGTTGCCCATCAGCATCGGCACGGAGAGGGGTGAGACCCGGCGGGGGCCCTTCTCCAACATCGTGTCGTAGTTGTCGAGCAGGGTGGTCACGCCGCCGATGCCCGAGGCCAGGGCGACGCCGACACGCTCGGCGTCCAGACCGGCCTCGGTCGTCGTACCGACGAAGCCGGCGTCGGCCCAGGCCTCGGCGGCGGCGATGACGGCGAACTGGGTGGAGCGGTCGAGCCGTCGTGCCTGCACCCGGTCGAGCACCTCGGAGGGCTCGACGGCGACCTGTCCGGCGATCCGGACGGGGAGGGCCTCGGCCCAGGGCGCAGTGAGGGGGCGTACGCCGGAGCGGCCGGCGATCAGCGCCTCCCACGTGGACGGGACGTCCCCTCCGACCGGGTTGGTGGTGCCCAACCCGGTGACGACGACTCGGACGCGGCTCATACCGTGGCGCCCGCCTTCTCGATGAAGGAGACGGCGTCGCCGACCGTGGTGAGGTTCTTGAACTCGGCGTCGGGGATCGAGACGCCGAACTTCTCCTCGGCGGCGACGACGATCTCGACCATCGACAGGGAGTCGACGTCCAGGTCGTCGGTGAAGGACTTGTCGAGCTGGACCTCGTCGGCGTCGGTGCCGACGACCTCGTTGACGATGTCGGCGAGGGCGGCGCGGATCTCTTCAGTGCTGCTCATGGTGATTCCTCTTCTTGTTGGGTGGTGCTGATCGTGGGGAGGGTCAGGGGAGTACGACGACCTGTGCGGCCCAGGTCAGGCCGGCGCCGAAGGCGATGAGGAGCGCGGTGTCACCACTGCGGGCGTCACCCTCACGTCTCATCCTCTCCAGGGCCAGGGGGATCGAGGCGGCCGAGGTGTTGCCCATGTCGGTGATGTCGCGGGCGATCCGGACGTGGTCGGGCAGCTTCATCGCCTTGGCCATCGCGTCGATGATGCGCAGGTTGGCCTGGTGCGGGACGAAGCAGTCGAGGTCGTCGACGCTGAGGCCGGCACGGTCGAGTGCCTCGAGGGCACTCTTCGCCATGGCGAACGAGGCCCAGCGGAAGACGGGGTTGCCCTGCATGGTCAGGTGAGGGAACGACCCGGTGGCAAGGGCTTCCGGCCAGCCCTCCCGCTGGGTGATCAGGTCGGAGCGCTCACCGTCGGAGCCCCAGACGACCGGCCCGATGCCGGGCTCGTCGCTCGGTCCGACGACGGCGGCGCCGGCACCGTCGGCGAAGATGAAGGCCGTCCCGCGATCGGTCTGGTCCGTGAGCTCGGAGAGCCGCTCGACGCCGATGACCAGCACGTGCCGGGCGCTCCCGCCGCGGACGAGGTCCGAGGCGAGCGCGATGCCGTGGCAGAAGCCGGCGCATGCGGCGGAGATGTCGAAGGCCGCCGGCTGTTCGGCGCCGAGCTCGTGGGCGACGGCCGCAGCCAGTGAGGGCGTCTGGAGCATGTGGCTGACGGTCGCGACGATGACGCAGTCGATCTGGCGCGGGTCGATGCCGGCATCGGCGAGGGCGTCGCGGGCGGCCGAGGTCGCCATCAGCTGGACGGTCTCCTCGGGGGTGGCCCAGCGCCGTTCGGTGATGCCGGTGCGGGTCCGGATCCACTCGTCGCTGGAGTCGATCGCCTCGACCAGCTCGCTGTTGGGCACGACGCGGGACGGTCGGTAGCCGCCGTACCCGAGGATGCGGCTGTGCGCCGCGCCGGTGCTGGGGCGCAGGGCGGTCATCGGGCGGCCGCCGGGGCAGCAGCGGGGTGGAGGCGGACGAGGGGCTGACCCGGGGAGACCAGGTCGCCGTCCTCCACGAGCCACTCGACCACGTCGCCTCCGTGGGCGGCGGTCACCGAGATCCGGTCGCGCGTGCCGACCACGTCGCCGATGGGGGCACCGGCGCTGAGGGTCTCGGCATCGCGTGCGTCGGAGCTCAGCTCGAACATGCCCTTCGACGGCGCGACGACCATCCGCCAGGTGGGGCTGAGCTCGAACGGGGACGGCTCACCGTGGCGGTCGCAGAACTCCCGTGCCGCGTCGAGCTGGTCGGGAGTCTTGAGGGCGAAGGTCTCGACGTCCTTCCCGAAGAACCGCTTGGCGATGCCGGTCAGGGTGCCGGCCGGCGGGATCTCGAGGAGCCCGGTGACGCCGAGGTCGGCCATCGCCTCCATGCAGAGGTCCCAGCGGACCGGCTGCGAGATCTGCCCGACGATCCGGCGCAGCACCTCGGTGCCGGAGTGGACGACCTGGCCGTCACGGTTGGAGATGACGCGGGTGCGCGGGTCGTGTGTGGACACCGACTTCGCGAGGTGGTCGAGGCGGCCGACGGCAGGCGCCATGTGCATGGTGTGGAAGGCGCCGGCGACCTTGAGCGGCGCGAGCCGCGCCTTGGCCGGCGGGTCGTTCGCGAGGTCGGCGAGCTGGTCCAGCGTGCCGGCGGCGACGATCTGCCCCGGGCCGTTGTCGTTGGCGGGGACGAGGTCGTGCCGTGCCAGCGTCGCCAGTACGTCGCCACGCTCCCCACCCAGCACGGCGGTCATCCCGGTCGCGGTCGCCGAGGCGGCCGACGCCATGGCGGCACCCCGCTCGCGGACCAGGACCATCGCCTGCTCGGCCGTGATCACGCGGGCGCCTGCCGCGGCGGTGAGCTCCCCGACGCTGTGCCCGGCCACCGCGCCGACCCGTCCGAACGCGTCGGCGGGGTGCGGGAAGAGCTGGAGGGCGGCCAGGAGGCCGGTCGCGACGAGCAGCGGCTGTGCCACGGCGGTGTCGCGGATGGTCTCCTCATCGGCCTCGGTCCCGTAGTGCGCGAGATCGAGACCGGCCACGGCGCTGAGCCAGTCGAGGCGGGCGGCGAAAGCCGGGTCCTCGAGCCAGGGCGTGAGGAGTCCGGGGGTCTGGGATCCCTGTCCGGGAGCGACGACGACGAGCACGTGTTCCACCCTGACGGGCTACTCGCCAGTCACCTCTGCGCGGCGTTCACCAACATCGCGAGACGACTTTGGAGGCTTCCTACAACGGCCGCGTCAGCGCGCGCTGCCGGCCCAGCGTCAGGGCGATCCGCAGGGTCCAGGCATCGCGGGCGTCGGTCGGGGCGAGGCCGGTGGCGTCGGCGACCTGACGGAGCCGGTAACGGACCGTGTTGGCATGCACGAAGAGCGCCCGCGCCGTGGCCTCGAGCGAACCGCCCGCATCGAGATAGGCGGCGAGGGTCTCGACGAGCGCCGGGTTGTCGAGCGCGAGGTAGATCTGGGAGACCAGCTGGTCGGCCGCGGTGGCGTCTCCGGCCAGCACGCGCTCGGGGAGGAGGTCGTCGGCCAGGACCGGCCGAGGCGCATCGGGCCACCCCGCGCTGGCGCGGTGGCCCGCCAAGGCGGCCGAGGCCGAGATGGTCGCCTCGGCGAACGAGCTCACGATCGGCCCCGCCACCACAGGCCCGGGCGCGTAGAGCCCGTCGAGGAGCGAGGCCGCCTCGATCGGCTTGTCCGCCCCGCCCAGCAGCACGACGAGCAGGTCGCCGTGGAGGGCGCAGAGCGCATCGAGGCCCGCTGTGCGGACGAGGCGCCGGACCTCGTCGAAGAGGTCGGTGCCGCCCTCCGGTGCGTTGCCCACGACGACCGAGAGCGCACCGGCCCCGGCCCAGCCCAGGGCACCAGCGCGGGAGAGGACGGCCTCATCGGTCTCGCCGCGCAGGACCGCGTCGACGACGAGCGCCTCGAGGCGGGCGTCCCAGGCGCCACGCTGCTCGGCGGCACGGGCATAGACCTCGGCCGTCGCGAAGGCGACCTCGCGGGCGTATCGCCCGACGGCCTCATGGACGATCGGCAGGTCCTCGGCGGACAGGAGCGTGTCGAGGTTGGCCTCGATGACGTCGATCGAGAGGCGCACGAGGTCGACGGTCTGCTGCAGCGTGATCACACCCGTCAGGGCGCGGGGAGCAGCACCGAAGACGCTGGCCGCCAAGGAGGCTCCGTCCACGCGCTCGACCTGTCCGGCGGCGTACCACTCGGTGAAGCTCTGGATGCCCGCCTGGACGATCAGGCCGACCCACGAGCGGTCCTGGGCGGAGAGGTCCCGGAACCACGTGAGGTCGGACTCCATCCGCGCAGTGGCGGCGGTGGCGAGCCGCCCTGTGGAGCGCCTCAGGACGGCCGAGCCGGCGGGGGCGGGACGACGGCTCATGCGGTTTCTCCTGACGGGCTGGTGAACGGGTGGTTGAATCCATCACCATGGTGCAGACACAGTTCGTGACGATCCACGGTCATCGCCGTGCCTACGCGATCGGTGGTCCGCCGGTGGGAGAGGCGCCCGTGCTGCTGCTCCTGCACGGCCTGGCGTGCGACCGGCACACGTGGGACTCCGTCTGGGACGACCTCGCCGAGCGCTACACGGTGATCGCGCCGGACCTGCTCGGCCACGGCGAGTCGGACAAGCCGCGCGGTGACTACTCCGTCGGTGGCTACGCCAACGGCATGCGGGACCTGCTCACGGTGCTCGGCATCGACAAGGTGACCGTGATCGGCCACAGCTTCGGTGGCGGTGTCGCGATGCAGTTCGGCTACCAGTTCCCCGAGCGCACCGAGCGGATCTTCCTGGTCGACGCCGGTGGCTTGGGCCGTGAGGTGACGCCGTTCATCCGCGCCCTCGCCCTGCCGGGGTACGACGCCGTGCTGCGGTTCCTCACGATGCCGGGCGTCCTGCACCTCAACATCGGCATGATGCGCGCACTGCACGCGCTCGTGCCGACCCCTCACACCCGCGACCTCGCCGAGGTGGCCGAGATCATGGAGTCCTTCAAGGAGCCCGGCAAGCGGCGCGCCGTGCACCAGCTCGTCACCAACGCGATCGACTGGCGCGGGCAGATCGTCTCGATCCGCGACCGCGCCTACCTCACCGAGGAGATGCCGCTCTGCGTCCTGTGGGGCGAGGACGACATGGTCATCCCCGCCAAGCACGCCGACGTCGTCGCGGAGCTCGCGCCTGCCGCCCGCGTCGTCGTCATCCCGGACGCCGGTCACTTCCCGCACAAGGACCACCCCGCGCAGTTCGTGGCGCTCGTGGACGACTTCATGACGACCACCTCGCCTGCCGTGTACTCGCGGGCGAAGTGGCGCCGGCTGCTCAAGACGGGCAGGCCGGCACCACTCAGCTCGGTCAGCGACGAGACCATCAAAGCCACCGCAGACCTGGCGTGACGCTTACGCGTCGCCGCCCTCCTGCTTGACGCCCTCCATCGTGGTCGGGTCGTCGATGCGGTAGGTGCTGAAGGCCTTCTCCACGACACCGCGGTCGATCTTCCCGGCGTCGGCGAGGGCCTGCAGCGCCTGCACGACGACCGAGTGGGCGTCGATCTGGAAGAACCGGCGAGCGGCCGGACGGGTGTCGGCGAAGCCGAAGCCGTCGGCACCGAGCACGCGGTAGTCGGCCGGCACCCAGCGCGCGATCTGCAGCGGGACGGCCCGCATGTAGTCGGAGACGGCGATGACAGGAGCGGCGTCGCCGCCCTCAGGACCGGCCAGCTTGTCACTGATGTACGCCGTCCGGGCACTCTCACCGGGGTGGTTGAGGTTCCACGACTCGGCCGCGATGGCGTCGCGGGCGAGCTCGTTCCACGAGGTGACCGACCAGGTCTCGGCAGCCACACCCCAGTCCTCACGCAGGATCCGGGCCGCGTCGGCGACCCACGGGAAGCCCACGCCCGAGCCCAGGAGGCGGACGGTCGGCCCGTCGCCCTCGGCCTGGCTCACGCGGTGGATGCCCTTGAGGATGCCCTCGGTGTCGACACCCTCGGGCTCCGCCGGCTGGGGGACCGGCTCGTTGTAGACGGTGAGGTAGAAGATGACGTCCTCGCCCTTGCCGTCACGGCCGCCGTCGCCGTACATCCGCTCCAGGCCGGAGCGCATGATGTGCCCGACCTCGTAGGCGAACGCGGGGTCGTAGTGCACGACCGCCGGGTTGGTGGCCGCGATCAGCGGGCTGTGGCCGTCGGCGTGCTGCAGGCCCTCACCGGTCAGGGTGGTGCGGCCCGCGGTGGCGCCGATCAGGAAGCCGCGCGCCATCTGGTCGGCCATCGCCCAGATCGAGTCACCGGTGCGCTGGAAGCCGAACATCGAGTAGAAGATGTAGAACGGGATCATCGGCTCGCCGTGCGTCGCGTACGACGACCCGGCCGCGATCGCCGACGCCATGGCGCCGGCCTCGGAGATGCCCTCGTGCAGCATCTGCCCGGCGGTCGACATCTTGTACTGGAGCAGCATGTTGCGGTCGACGCCCTCGAACTGCTGACCCGCCGGGTCGTAGATCTTGGCGCTCGGGAACATCGCGTCCATGCCGAACGTGCGGTACTCGTCGGGCGCGATCGGGACGATACGCTTGCCGATGTTGGGGTCGCGCATCCAGTCCTTGAGCAGACGGACGGTGGCCATGGTCGTGGCGACCTTGCCGTTGGCGCCCTTCTTCAGGTCGGCGTACGCCTTGTCGCCGGGCAGCTCCAGCGCAGCCGAGCGGTTGATCCGGTTGGGCAGCGAGCCGCCGAGCGAGCGGCGACGCTCCATCATGTATTCGATCTCGGGGGCGTTCGCGCCGGGGTGGAAGAGCGGGAACTTGCCGGTCGCGGCGTACTTCTCCTCGATCACCTGGTCGGTGACGGGGATGTCGAGCCGGTCGCGGAACTTCTTGGCGTCCTCGACGGTGAGCTTCTTCATCTGGTGGGTGGCGTTCTTGCCCATCAGGGAGTCGATCGTCCACCCCTTCACCGTGTGGGCGAGGATGACGGTCGGCTGCCCGGCGTGCTTCGTGGCCGAGTCGAACGCGGCGTACACCTTGCGGTAGTCGTGCCCGCCGCGCGGCAGCTTCTCGATGTCGCGGTCGGTGAGGTGCTCGACCATCTTGCGCAGGCGCGGGTCGGGACCGAAGAAGTGCTCGCGGTTGTAGGCGCCGTCCTCGACCGAGTAGGTCTGGAAGGCACCGTCGGGGGTGGTGTTCATCTTGTTGACGAGCACGCCGTCGACGTCGCGGGCGAGCAGGTCGTCCCACTCGCGGCCCCAGACGACCTTGATGACGTTCCAGCCGGCGCCACGGAAGTTGGCCTCGAGCTCCTGGATGATCTTGCCGTTGCCCGTGACCGGGCCGTCGAGCTGCTGCAGGTTGCAGTTGATCACCCAGGTCAGGTTGTCGAGCTCCTCGCGGGCGGCGATGCGCAGCGCGCCCATCGACTCGGGCTCGGCCATCTCGCCGTCGCCGAGGAAGGCCCACACGCGCTGGTCGCCGGTGTCCTTGATGCCCCGGTTCTGCAGGTACTTGTTGAACCGCGCCTGGTAGATCGAGTTGATCCCGGTCAGGCCCATCGACACCGTCGGGAACTCCCAGAAGTCCGGCATCAGCCGCGGGTGCGGGTACGACGACAACCCCTGTCCGACGCCGTGCTGGACCTCCTGGCGGAAGCGGTAGAGCAGCTCCTCGGAGAGCCGGCCCTCGAGGAACGCACGCGCGTAGATGCCGGGGGAGGCGTGACCCTGGATGAAGACCTGGTCACCGCCGCCCGGAGCGTCCTTGCCGCGGAAGAAGTGGTTGAAGCCGACCTCGTAGAGCGACGCCGACGACTGGTAGGTGGCGATGTGGCCGCCCACCTCGAGACCCTTGCTGTTCGCGCTGGAGACGAGCATCGCCGCGTTCCAGCGGATGTAGGACCGGATCCGGCGCTCGGTGTCCTCGTCGCCGGGGAACCAGGGCTCACGCTCCGGCGGGATGGTGTTGATGAAATCCGTGCTGCGCAGTGCTGGCACCCCGATCGCGCGCTCACGGGAGCGCTCGAGCAGGCGGAGCATGACGTAGCGGGCGCGGTCACGACCGCGGGCGTCGACCATGGAGTCGAACGAGGCGAGCCAGTCCCGGGTCTCATCGGGGTCGATGTCCGGAAGCTGGGTGGGGAGCCCCTCGTGGATGACGGTGGGCGTCGGCTGCGCCGGAGTGGTGGATTCGGTCACAACCTGCATGGTGTCACTGTCTGGTCCCACGAAAAACTTACCCACCAGTAGCCACACCCGGGTTCTGACTTGCGGAAACGCCCGGGCCTTGCGCCCGAGGTGCGATCCACGGTGGACTGTCCTCCCAACAGTCACAGAATCAAAGGGGAGTAGATCAACGTGGGCTCGACCGCGGCCGCCAGGCCAGCAGACCGCCTCGGCTTCAAGTCAGGCATGGTGGTCCAGGAGCTGGGCTGGGATGACGACACCGACGACGAGCTGCGCAGCTCCATCGAAGACGTCATCGACGGCGACCTCGTCGACGGCGACTACGGCAACGACGTCGACGCCGTGCTGCTGTGGTGGCGCGAGGACGACGGCGATCTCGTCGACGGTCTCGTGGACTCCCTCACCGACCTCATTGGTGGCGGCGCCATCTGGTTGATGACGCCGAAGGTCGGGCGCCCCGGCGCCGTCGACGCCGCCGACATCGCCGAGGCCGCGCCCCTGGCCGGTCTGGCACAGACCTCCTCGGCCACGGTGAGCAAGGACTGGGCCGCGACGCGCCTGGTCACACCCAAGTCTTCATGAAGGACCTCGTCACCCCGCTGCGCGTCATCGCCGGCTCGGGGATCGTCCGACCCTATTCGCCGGTCGCCGTCGCCAAGCTGCTCAAGGTCCTGCACGACTGGGGCACCGGCCCCGCCGGTGGCTTCGCGACGCTGGCGGTCCGCCACCCGGGCAAGGTCGGCGTGATCGACGAGCTCGGGTCACTGACGTGGTCCGAGCTCCACCGTCGCTCCAACGCGCTCGCCCGGGCGTTGGCCGAGCGTGGCGTGAAGGAGGGCGACGGCGTCGCGATCATGTGCCGCAACCACCGCGGGTTCCTCGACGCCATGATCGCCGCCGGCAAGCTCGGCGCCGACGTGCTCCTGCTCAACACGGCCTTCGCCGGCCCGCAGCTCGTCGAGGTGCTCGGTCGCGAGAAGCCGAGCGTCGTCATCCACGACGAGGAGTTCACCGGCCTGTTGGCCGACGCGGACGTCGAGCGCCGGGTCGTCGCGTGGACGGACACGGCCGTCGAGGCCGACACGGTCGAGTCCCTCATCGCCGCAACGTCGGGTGACGACGTACGGGCTCCGGGGCGGCACGGGCGGATCATCATCCTGACCTCCGGTACCACCGGCACGCCGAAGGGCGCGCCCCGCAACGAGGCCGGCTTCGACGCCGCGATCTCCCTGCTCTCGCGGATGCCCTTCCACGCCGGGTGGCGCACGTACGTCGCCGCGCCGATGTTCCACACCTGGGGCCTGGCCCACCTGCTGTTGGCCATGCTGCTGGGCACGACGCTCGTGCTGCGCAGGAGGTTCGAGCCGGAGGACGCGCTGGTCGCACTGTCCTCCCACCGCTGTCAGGGTTTCGTGGTGATCCCGGTGATGCTCCAGCGCATCCTCGCGCTGCCCGAGGAGACCCGGCGGAAGTACAACCTGTCGTGGCTGCGGGTCGTGGCTTCGTCCGGCTCGGCCCTGCCCGGCGACCTGGCACTCGCATGGATGGACGCATGCGGCGACAACCTCTACAACGTCTACGGCTCGACCGAGGTCGCCTACGCCTCGATCGCGACACCGGAGGACCTGCGCACCGCGCCGACCTCGGCCGGCAAGCCGCCGTGGGGCACGACCGTCCGCATCCTGTCGCCCGTGGGCGAGGAGCTGCCGACGGGGGAGTCGGGCCGGATCTTCGTCGCCAACGGCTTCCTCTTCGAGGGCTACACCGGCGGCGGCCACAAGGAGATCGTGGACGGACTCATGTCCACCGGCGACATCGGTCGCTTCGACTCCGACGGACGCCTCTACGTCGAGGGACGTGACGACGAGATGATCGTCTCCGGTGGGGAGAACGTCTTCCCCAAGGAGGTCGAGGACTGCCTCACGCGCCACCCCGCGGTCACGGACGCTGCGGCCATCGGCGTCGACGACGAGCACTTCGGCCAGCGGCTGCGCGCCTTCGTGGTCGTCACCTCGCCGGTCGAGGAGGACGAGCTGAAGGACTGGGTCCGCGCCAACCTCGCCCGTTACAAGATCCCGCGCGAGATCCACGTGCTCGAGGAGCTGCCGCGCAATGCCACCGGCAAGGTGCTCAAGCGCGAGCTGCGAGACTGGACCCCGTGACTGGCATTGCACTCGGCGGACCGGCTCCCGACTTCACGTTGCGGGACCAGTTCGGTCAGGACGTGACGCTGTCGTCGTACGCCGGCACCAAGGCGGTCGCGGTGCTCTTCTATCCGGCGGCCTTCTCCGGCGTCTGCACCGGTGAGATGGCGGGCCTGCGTGACCGGCTCGACGAGTTCATGAGCTTCGACACCGAGGTGCTCGCGGTCTCGACCGACCCGGTCTACGCGCTGCGCGCCTTCGCCGACTCCGACGGGCTGAACTTCCCTCTGTTGAGCGACTTCTGGCCGCACGGGGAGGTGGCTCAGGCCTACGACGTGTTCGACGAGCGCAAGGGGATGGCCCGCCGGTCGTCGTACGTCATCGACAAGGCCGGCACGGTGCGGTGGTCGGTGCACAACGCCAACCCCGACGGCCGCGATCTCGACGAGCACCTGCGCCAGCTGCAGCTCGCCGCCGAGTAGGCCCGGGTGGGTCGAACGGCCCGATGGTCTGGACCGGAACGGGCAATTTTCGCGGTTCTCGCACGAACCGAGGTCCGGACTTCTACTGTTCTACTCGTTCCCCTGGAGACCCGAGACTCCAGGGGAACATTCAATTTCGGCTAGGCTGTCCGCCGCCGTTCCGGGGCGTATAGCTCAGTTGGTTAGAGCGCTGCCCTTACAAGGCAGATGTCGGGGGTTCGAGTCCCTCTACGCCCACCGCGTGAGCTCGTTGCTCCAGTCCAGGTCGATCAGGTCTGCCGGGAGGTCGTCGACGCGGCGGGCGCCGGCGTCGAGGAGCTCGGCGGTGCTGAAGCCGCCGGAGCGGAGGGTCAGGCAGCCCAGGCCGGCACGCGCGGCAGCTTCCACGTCGTAGACGGTGTCGCCGACGAAGACCGCGGCGTCGACACCGTCGAGACGGCTCAGGGTCTCCTGGATCAGGTCCGGCGCGGGCTTCGAGCTGTCGACGTCGTCGCTGGTGAGCAGGAGCTCGATGTCGTCGCCGATGCCGAGCAGGTCGACAGCCTCCTGGGAGAACTGGGGATCACCGGAGGAGGCCAGCGCCACCCTCAGTCCTTGGGAGCGGACAGCGCGGACCAGGTCCGCGGCACCCCGCAGGGGCTGGACCTCCTTGCGGAGCTGCGTGTACTCCTCGCGCCACGCGGCACGGAGATCGTCGCCGTACTGGGTCTCGGTCTCCTCGCCGGCCACCTCACCCACGAGACGGTCGCCGCCCATCCCGATGCTGCGGTGCAGCCGCCACATCGGCGGAGCCTCGATGATGCGGGTGAAGGCGCGGTGCCAGGCAACGGCGTGGTGGTACGTCGAGTCGACGAGGGTGCCGTCGACGTCGAAGAGGACGGCACCCTTTGCTTCGGTCATGCGGGGGCCGCCGCGCGGAGCTTCTCCAGCAGCGGGCCGGCGGCCTCGGCGAGGAACCGGTCCTGATCCTCGTCACCGATCTGCACGAGGGCGATGTCGGTGAACCCGGCCTTCCAGTACGCCGACACCGACTCCACGATCGCGTCCAGATCCGGTCCGCACGGGATCGAGCCCGCGACGTCCTCCGCTCGTACGAATTGGGTCGCTCCTGCGAAGCCGGCCGGCGTGGGCAGGTCGGCGTTGACCGCCCAGCCGCCACCGAACCACCGGAACTGCTCGTGCGCCTTCGCGACCGCTGCCTCCTTGTCGGGACCCCAGCAGATCGGGATCTGGCCGATCGCGCGGGCTTCGCTGCCGACCTGTTTGGCGCCCTCGACCTTGTTCCACCCGGAGATGAGGTCGGCGTCGGGCTCGACCCCGATGAGGTGGTCACCGAGGGGTGCGAACTGCTCGACGGCTCGGTTGCCGGCGACGGCGAGGCCGATCTCGACGCCCTCGTCGGGCAGATCCCAGACGCGCGCGGAGTCGACCTGGAAGTACTCGCCGCGGTAGTCGACCAGCTCACCGGTGTGCAGCGAGCGGATGATGTCCACGGCCTCCCGCAGCATCTCCTGCCGGTCCTGGATGGCAGGCCAGCCCTCGCCGACGACATGCTCGTTCAGGCTCTCGCCGCTGCCCAGTCCGAGGGTGAAGCGGCCCTCGGCGAGGATCTGGAGCGTCGCAGACTTCTGCGCCACGACGGCAGGGTGGTAGCGGATCGTCGGGCAGGTCACGTAGGTCATCAGCCCGACGCGCTCGGTCGCCTGTGCGACGGCCCCGAGCACCGTCCATGCGTAGGGCGCGTGGCCCTGCTCGGTGAGCCACGGGGAGTAGTGGTCGCTGGAGACCTCGAAGTCGAAGCCCGCCTCCTCGGCGGCGACGGCGTAACGCACCAGCTCTCGCGGGCCCGACTGTTCGGTCATGAGGGTGTATCCGAACTTCGTCATGCTGGCCCGGTACCCCGCCGGACCGAGGGCCATTCAGGACGCTCCCAGTCGGCGATCGGACCGGGGACGACCTGGAAGAGCGGATGTGGGCGGGGGAGCGTGCCGTGCCACCGCTGCCACTCCTCAGGGCTGCGACGCGCCAGCTTGGCGAGTAGGTGCTCCCACTCGTAGCCGATCTGGCCGTCGGTGACGGAGAGTACGGGCTCGGGCGGTCTCGGGATGAGGATCCGGGACCGGTCGAAGCGGTAGCCACGCCGATCGGCCTCGTCGGCCAGCCCGGTGAGATAGGCGCCGATGAGTGCCTCGCCGTGGGGTGCCGCCCGGAACCGGAGGAGCTGCGGGTGTCGCGTGTAACCCTTCGTGCGTCCCGCGAGCACCGCCTGCGCCAGGAGCGTCTCGCGCCAGCAGGCGATCAGCGCCTGGCGGTCGAGGTGGGCGGGGTGCACCGACCAGATCCTCACCGGGACAACGTAGGGCAGGCTCCCGCGTGTTTTCTTGACTCACTCCAGATAAGGGAGTTGAGTATCGGACGTGGTCGCGAACGGTGAGGAGCTGCTGCGTGGGGTGGACCTGCGTGTCACCCGCCCGCGCGTGGCGGTCCTGGCCGCCGTACATGCCCATCCGCATGCGGAGACCGACACCGTCATCGCGGCGGTCCGCGAGGAGCTCCCCGACGTCTCCCACCAGGCCGTGTACGACGTCCTGCGGGCGCTCACCGACGCCGGCCTGATCCGGAAGATCCAGCCACTCGGCCACGTGGCCCGTTACGAGTCGCGCGTCGGTGACAACCACCACCACGTCGTCTGCCGCTCCTGCGGCGCGATCGGCGATGTTGACTGCGCTGTCGTCGTCGGTGGCGGCCACACCCCCTGTCTGACCGCCTCCAACGATCACGGCTTCGTGATCGACGAGGCCGAGGTCATCTACTGGGGCACCTGCCCCGCCTGCAGCACCCATTCCTGAAAAACCCCTCTGGAAGGAAGCACATGTCCGAGAACGAGAGCCCCCAGGGCATCGACCGCAAGGCCGAGGGCGGCTGCCCCGTCATGCACGACAGCGCGGCCGGCAGCGGCGGCAGCGAGAGCGAGAACCCCGGCATCCCGTCGCCGGAGCCCAAGACCGGCGGTCGTCCGCACACGTTGAAGGACTGGTGGCCCAACTCGCTGGACCTCTCGGTCCTCCACGCCCACAGCCCGCAGGCGAACCCGCTCGGCGCCGACTTCGACTACGCCGAGGAGTTCAAGAAGCTCGACCTGGCGGCCCTCCGTCGCGACGTCGTCGCGGTGCTGACCGACTCCAAGGACTGGTGGCCGGCCGACTTCGGCCACTACGGCGGCCTCTTCATCCGGATGAGCTGGCACTCCGCCGGCACCTACCGCGTCCACGACGGCCGCGGCGGCGGTGGCGAGGGCGCACAGCGCTTCGCGCCGCTCAACAGCTGGCCGGACAACGTCAGCCTCGACAAGGCGCGCCGCCTGCTCTGGCCGGTCAAGCAGAAGTACGGCCAGAAGATCTCGTGGGCCGACCTGCTCGTCTTCGCCGGCAACGTCGCGCTCGAGGACATGGGCTTCCAGACCTTCGGCTTCGGCTTCGGCCGTGAGGACGTCTGGGAGCCCGAGGAGATCTTCTGGGGTCCGGAGGACACCTGGCTCGGCGACGAGCGCTACAGCAGCTCCGAGGAGAACGACCGCCAGCTCGCCGACCCGCTCGGCGCAGTCCAGATGGGTCTCATCTACGTCAACCCCGAAGGCCCCAACGGCAACCCCGACCCGCTCGCGTCGGCCCGCGACATCCGCGAGACGTTCAAGCGGATGGCGATGAACGACGAGGAGACCGTCGCCCTCATCGCCGGTGGTCACACGTTCGGCAAGACCCACGGTGCCGGCCCGGCCGAGTCCGTCGGCCCGGAGCCCGAGGCCGCCCCGCTCGAGATGCAGGGCCTGGGTTGGAACAACAGCTTCGGCACCGGCAAGGGCGCGGACACGATCACGTCCGGCCTCGAGGTCACCTGGACCACCACGCCCACCCGCTGGAGCAACGACTTCTTCAAGATCCTCTTCGGCTACGAGTGGGAGCTCACCGAGAGCCCGGCCGGCGCGAAGCAGTGGGTCGCCAAGGACGCCGAGGACATCATCCCCGGCCCGACCGCCGACTCGCCCAAGCGCAAGCCGACCATGCTGACCTCCGACCTCGCGCTGCGGTTCGACCCGATCTACGGCGAGATCTCCAAGCGCTTCCTCGAGAACCCCAACGAATTCGCACTGGCCTTCGCCAAGGCCTGGTACAAGCTGCTCCACCGCGACATGGGACCGGTCGACCGTTACCTCGGCCCGTGGGTGCCCGAGCCGCAGCTGTGGCAGGACCCCGTGCCGGCCGTGGACCACGAGCTCGTCAACGACGCCGACGTCGCATCCCTCAAGGAGACCCTCCTCGGCTCCGGCCTCACCGTCGCCCAGCTGGCCACCACCGCGTGGGCCTCCGCCGCGAGCTACCGCCACACCGACAAGCGTGGCGGCGCCAACGGCGCCCGCCTCCGCCTCGAGCCGCAGAAGAGCTGGGAGGTCAACGCGGGCGCCGGTGAGGTCATCGCCAAGCTGGAGGAGATCAAGGCCGGCTTCGACACCGACACGAAGAAGATCTCCCTGGCCGACCTGATCGTCCTCGGCGGCGTCGCCGCGGTCGAGAAGGCCGCCAAGGACGCCGGCGTCGACGTCGCTGTCCCGTTCCACCCGGGCCGCACCGACGCCAGCCAGGAGGAGACCGACGTCGAGTCGTTCGGCTACCTCGAGCCGCGCGCCGACGGCTTCCGCAGCTACGTCCGGCCGGGCGAGAAGCTGCCAGTCGAGACGCTGCTCGTGGAGCGCTCCTACATGCTCGGCCTCACGGCCCCCGAGATGACCGTCCTCGTCGGCGGTATGCGGGCGCTGGGCACCAACGTCGGCGGCACCAGCCACGGTGTCCTCACCGACAAGCCGGGCGTGCTGACCAACGATTTCTTCGCCAACCTGCTCACGCCGGGCATGACGTGGAAGGCCTCGGCCAGCGAGGAGAACGTCTACGAGATCCACGACGGCAGCGGACTGAAGTGGACGGCCACCCCGGCCGACCTCATCTTCGGCTCGAACTCCATCCTGCGCGCCCTCGCCGAGGTCTACGCCTCCGAGGATGCCAAGGAGAAGTTCGTCAAGGACTTCGTCGCCGCGTGGGTGAAGGTCATGGAGAACGACCGCTTCGACCTGCACAAGTGAGCTGATCCGTGCCTCCCGTGCCCGCTGCCGAGATCGTTGCTGTCGATCCGGCAGATCCCCGGGCGCGGGAGGCGATGGACCGCTACTACGCGGAGATCGACGCCCGCTTCCCGAACGGCTTCGATCCCGGCCCGCACAGCGAGGCGGACGACGCCACGCTGCGGCCGCCCGACGGGGTGTGGCTGATCGCCGTGCGGGACGGCGAGCTGCTGGCCGGCGGGGGAGTGCGCACGTTCTCGGGTGAGACGCCGCCGTACGCCGAGATCAAGCGGGTCTGGGTGAGCCCCGACGCACGCGGGCTCGGTCTCGGCCGTCGGATGATGGCGGAGCTCGAGCGCAATTGCGCGGAGCTCGGCTTCGCGACCGCGCGCCTGGACACGAACGAGGCGCTGCCCGAGGCCATCGCGATGTACGAGAAGACCGGCTGGACGCGGATCGAGCGGTACAACGACAACCCGTACCCGACGCACTTCTACGAGAAGCGGCTCGGCTGACCTACTGTGAGGTGACGCGCGTCTCACCCAGCCGACGGAGGTCGTCCATGCAGGTCCCGCTCACACTCTCGACGTTCCTGGACCGTGCCGTGACGGCGTACGGCGACCGCGTCGGCATCGTGGACGAGCCCAGCCAACCGGCGGCGCCGCTCGGCGGCAACGGCCTGACCTGGCGCGAGGTGGGCGACCTCGCCCGACGGATGGCGGCCCGGCTCGACGAGCTCGGCATCGGCGTAGGCGAGCGGGTGGCGATCGTCAGCCACAACTCCGCGCGACTCCTCGTCGCCTTCTTCGGCGTGGCGGCGACCGGCCGGGTGCTGGTGCCGATCAACTTCCGGCTCCGACCCGACGAGGTCCGCTACATCGTCGAGGACTCGGGCGCGCGCCTGCTCCTCATCGACCCCGAGCTGGACGTCTCCCTGGCCGACATCACCGCCGAGCACCGCTACGTCCTCGGCGACGACGACGCGATCTTCGCCGCACCGGGCGCTGTGCCGAGAGAGTGGGACGAGGACGAGAACGCCACCGCGACGATCAACTACACCTCGGGCACGACCGCGCGCCCCAAGGGCGTCGAGCTCACCCATCGCAACCTGTGGATCAACGCGACCATCTTCGGCCTCCACGTCGGGGTCACTGACCGCGACGTCTACCTCCACACCCTTCCGACCTTCCACGCGAACGGGTGGGGCATGCCGTTCATCGGTGCCGGCCTGGGCGTCAAGCAGATCGTGCTGCGCAAGGTCGACGGTGCCGAGATCCTCCGGCGCATCGACGAGTACGGCGTCACCTATCTGTGCGGCGCTCCCGCCGTCGTTGCGGCGGTGCTCGACGCTGCCAAGGAGTGGGACGGCCCGATCCCGGGGCGTGATCGCGTGCGGATGGTGGTCGCGGGTGCTCCGCCGCCGACGCGCACCGTCGCCCGGCTGGAGGAGGAACTGGGCTGGGAGTTCATCCAGATCTACGGCCTCACCGAGACCTCACCCGTCCTCACGGTCAACCGCACCCGCGAGGAGTGGGACGACCTTCCGGTGCTGGAGCGCGCCTCCAGGCTGGCCCGCCAGGGCGTGCCGGCACTGGGTGTTCGGCTCTCGCTCGACCCGGAGGGCGAGGTGCTCGCGCAGGGCAACCAGGTGCTGAAGGGATACTGGAACAAGCCGGAGGAGACCCAGAAGGCCTTGGAGGGCGGGTGGTTCCACACCGGTGACGGCGGCAGCATCGGCGAGGACGGCTACCTCGCGATCAGCGACCGCAAGAAGGACGTCATCATCACCGGCGGTGAGAACGTCTCCTCGATCGAGGTGGAGGACGCCCTCTTCTCACACCCTGCCGTGCAGGAGGTCGCCGTGATCGGTGTCCCCGATGAGAAGTGGGGCGAGACGATCCTCGCCCTCGTGGTGCTGGCGCCTGAGGCGACCGCGACCGAGGCCGAGCTGAAGGCGTTCTGCAAGGAGCGGCTCGCGGGCTACAAGACCCCGACCGTCATCGAGTTCCGCGACGAGCTCGCCCGTACCGCCACCGGCAAGCTGCAGAAGTTCAAGCTGCGCCAGCCCTACTGGGAGGGTCGCGAGCGGCAGGTCAACTGAGCTTGACCGTGCCGTTGGGGGTGCGGAGGTAGTACCGGCCGTCTGGGGAGCGCCAGAGGGGGTAGCCGGGTTCGAGCTTGGTGTAGGTCCAGTCGGTGAAGGTCTTCATCCGGTGGTGGTACCGGCACAGGCAGCCGAGGTTGTCGCTGGCGGTGGGTCCGCCACGGCCGGGATGGTCGTGGTCGTACTCGTCGATGTGGTCGAGGTCGGTGTCGCGGGCGTCTCGTTCGCAATGGGGTGCGACGCAGGTCTTGTCGATCAGGACGGCTTGTTCTCGCATGTCGGCGGAGGGGACGTAGCCGTTGCGGGTGAGGTTGCGGTTGAGGTCGAGGACGGGCCGGGTGATGACTTTGGTGTTGGAGGCCTGGCACCATTCGCGGACCTGGGTCAGGGTGGTGAGGCCGGTGGCGCCTTCGGTGGTGAACTGTCCTTCGTTGTTGGCGTGGACGTAGAGGTTCACGATCCGTGACGCGGTCGCTGTGCCGTTCGGGGCCGTGTCTGCCTGTCCGCCGGTGAGGTAGTGGCGGGCGATGAGGCCGAGGGCTTGGGACCTGCGGACGTCGAGTGATTCTTCGGAGCCTTGCTCTTTCAGTTCCGCGGCGCCCTTCTGGAGTGCTGCTTCGAGGTCGTTGCCGTCGGCTCGGCGGGCGGCTTCGTCGGGGTCGTAGCGGTCGATGGCGTGGGCGATGAACCGCTTCAGTGCGGTCGGGCCGATCTTCTCGAACCGCATGTGCAGTTCTTTGTTGAGCCAAGCCGCGCCTTCCGAGGTGAGCACGCGGCTGGCTTGGGCGACCAGGCGGGCTTTCCAGACGGGGAGTTGTTCGTCGAAGAGGCGGAAGAAGAGCTTCGGGAGGCGGTGGTGGAGTTCGAGCGCGTCGCCGATCCAGGAGCGGGCTTGGTGGTCGCTCATGCCGGTGGTGGTGGCGAACTCCATGACGGCGTCTTCGTGGAGGAGGGGTGTGCCGTCGCCGGCGAGGGGGATGTCGTTGATCCGGTCACCGCGGGCTGCCTGCGCCGGGTCGGTGGTCTGGTGCTGTTTCGCCCAGTCGATGGTGTGGAGGAGGGCGGAGATCTCGGCCATGTTCGCCATGTTCTTGTTGATGGCGATGAGTTCGAGGGGGCTGTCGACGGGCATGCCGACGGAGGGGCCGAGGATGTTCTCGGTGGATCCGGCGTCTACAGCTTGCGATATGCGCCGATCCTATCTGTTCGAGCAATCGAACGCAACAGATTCACCGAAGTCGATCCCCACTAACCTGTTCGTGTGCCCGCCCTCGCCGAGATCGTCGACCTGATCCACTCGTGGTTCCCGCCGGAGACGGCCGAGGAGTGGGATGCGGTCGGGCTCGTGTCCGGGGCACCGGAGGACCGCGTCGAGCGCGTCATGTTCGCGGTCGACCCGACCCTGGAGGTCGCGCAGGAGGCGGCGGAGTGGGATGCCGACCTGCTGGTCGTGCACCATCCGCTCTACCTCCGCGGTACGACGACGATTGCTGCCACGACGCCGAAGGGCCGCACCCTCACCACCCTCAACCGTGCCGGATGCGCTCTCCTGACCGCGCACACCAACGCCGACCGTGCGGTGGACGGGGTGAGTGCGGCGATGGCGTCGGCTCTCGGGCTGGCCGAGCAGCGACCGCTGGCCTCAGTGAAGGAGGACGGCGTCACGGGCATCGGCCGGATCGGCACCGTCGCCCCCACGACTCTGCAGGAGTTCGCCGAGACCGTTGCGGGCGTACTGCCGCAGACCGCTCATGGTGTGCGGGTCGCCGGAGATCCGTCACGGAGGATCGAGACTGTGGCGCTCTGCGGTGGCGCCGGCGACTTCCTGCTCGGCGACCCGGTGCTGGACGCGGCCGACGTCTACGTCACCTCCGACCTGCGGCACCACCCGGCGCAGGAGTTCCTCGAGCGCGGGACGGGGGCGCTGATCGACGTCGCCCACTCCGCGGCGGAGTGGCTGTGGCTGCCGGCGACAGCAGCCAGACTCGCCGAGGCCATTAGGGTGGAGACCCGGGTCAGCACTCTGGTGACCGACCCGTGGACATTCCGAATCTGAGCTCGATCCTGAGGACCCATCTGTGAAGAGCGACCCCTTCGCCCAACTCAAGCTGCTCGACCTCCAGGAGCTCGACTCCAAGGCACTGCAGCTGCGGACCGCCGCCGCGCGGATCCCAGAGCTCGCGGAGATCGCCGAGGTGCAGGCGGAGCGGCTCGAGGTGGAGACGAAGGCCCGCGACGTGCGGATCCGGGTCGCCGACCTCAGCGCCGCGCAGACGAAGGCCGAGGCCGACGTCGAGGCCGTCCGCGCCCGTCGCCGCCGCGACCAGGAGCGGATGGATGCCGGCAGCATCGGCGACCCGAAGGCGCTCTCGGCGATGACCCACGAGCTGCAGAACCTCGACCGTCGGATCAGCGTCCTCGAGGACGAGGAGCTCGAGGTCATGGAGCAGCTCGAGGCGGCGCAGTCTGTGCTCTCCGACCTGGAGGAGCTGCTGTCGACGTACGACGACAGGCTGGCGGCCCTCGCCGCGAGCCGTGACGGACGAGAGGCCGAGCTGCACCAGCAGTTGGCCGACGTGCTCGCCGAGCGGCCGTTCGCGACAGACGGGATGCCTGAGGACCTGCTGGCGCTCTACGAGCGGATCCGCGAGTCCAAGGGCGGCGGCGCCGCCGAGCTGCGCGCTCGTCAGTGCACCGGCTGCGGCATCACCCTCGACGCGGCCGAGCTCTCCCGAATCCGCGGCCTGCCGAGCGATGAGGTCGTCCGGTGTGAGGAGTGCGGCCGGATCCTGGTGCGGACGGCCGAGTCGGGGCTGTGAGCGAGCCCGTCGGCGACGAGTCGCTGATCGAGGAGATCGAGGATCCTGCTCCTCCGATCGCCCGCGGCTCCTGGTCCTCCGGCGATGCGACGACACTGGTGCTCGTGCGCCACGGCGTCACCCCGCACACCCAGGCCAAGCGCTTCTCCGGCGGGCTCGGCGGAGACAACCCGCCCCTGGCCGAGGAGGGCCGTGAGCAGGTCTCGTTGACCGCGGCCTGGATCAAGCCGTTGCTGCGCGAGGCCGCTGCGGTCATCGCCTCACCGGTCCAGCGCACGCACGAGACGGGCGAGATCCTCGCCTCGACCCTCGGCCTGCCGCTGGAGCTCGAGCCGGGCTTGGCGGAGATGGAGTTCGGCCACTGGGACGGTCTCACCTTCGCCGAGGTCTCGGCGCAGCACGGCGACGAGATGAAGGCCTGGCTCGGCGCGCTCGAGCGGGCGCCGCGTGGTGGCGAATCCTTCCGGGACGTCGAATCACGGGTCCTGGCTGCGCTGGAACGGTTGCGGTCGGCGTACGCCGGGCGGACGGTGGTCGTCGCGAGCCATGTCACCCCGATCAAGACGATCGTCGCCCATGCTCTGGGTGCGCCGTTGGAGGCCGTGTTCCGGATGGAGCTCGCCCCGGCTGCCGTCTCGGTGGTCAGTTTCTACGCTGATGACCGTGCGTCGCTGCGGCTCTACAACGCGTTGCCTCCCGAGCGCTTCGGGAGCGAAGCCGGACTCTGGTGACGGTCAGAGCTCGCTGACGATCACGTCGAGCTGGGTGCCGGCTTTGCCCGGCTCACCCCGCTCAACGGTCCAGCCGAGGTCCTGCAACGCCTCGGTCAGGGCTGCAGGCGTGCGCGGTGTGGCGTTCTCCTCGAGCAGGGTGCGGACGAGGCGGCCCTTGGTGGCCTTGTTGAAGTGGCTCACGACCTTGCGCTGGCCGTTGATCTCGTGGAGCACCCGGACAGTCGCGGTCTTCGCGGCGACGGCGGTGGGCTTCCAGAAGGAGGCATAGGTCCCGGAGCGGAGGTCGATGAGCAGGCCGCCGCCGAGTGCCTCGAGCACGGCCGGCTCGAGGTGCTTGCGCCAGTGCGCCTGCACCCCGCCGAGCCCGGGAAGCGTGGCGTCGCCCGACAGTCGGTAGGAGGGGATCCGATCGGCCAGGCCCACCAGGCCGAAGACCGACGACGTCACCATCACGCGGCCTGTGGCACGACGCTTGGCCGCGCTCGACAGGGAGTCGTAGGAGAGCGCGTCGTAGACGACGCCGGTGTAGATCGACGAGGCTCGCGCGGCCGGCGAGGTGCGGAGCTTCGCGTTGAGGGAGACCAGCTCCGGTTGGGACTTCGGCACCGCGAGCAGTTCCATCACCGCCGGCTCGTCGTATGCGCAGAGCTCGACCAGCGCCTCGATCACCGCTTCGCGCGCCGGCGTGAGCACAGGGAGCGACAACGTCGCCAGGTCCAGGGCGGCGCCGCGCTTCGGAGCAGCCTTGCCCTCGCTGGGCGGGAGGAGCATCAACACGGTGGATATGGTGCCTGCATGCCCAGCGGACAGGTCATCCGGGTCAGCCCACCCTCGGCGCTGAGGGAGGGGATCGCGCAGATCCAGGGCGAGCTCCACGTGACGCCTGACTTCCCGCCCGAGGTCGAGGCGGAGGCTGTCCGGGTGGCGGCCGACGTACTCGTGCTGCCGGACGAGGACCAGACGCAGATCCCGTTCGTGACGATCGACCCCGCCGATTCGATGGACCTCGACCAAGCGCTCCACCTGGAGAGGAGCGACACGGGGTACGTCGTCCAGTACGCCATCGCCGACGTGCACGCGTTCGTCGCGCCGGACGGGGCGATCGACGTCGAGTCACACCAGCGCGGTGAGTCGCTCTACGGCGCGGACTCGAAGATCCCGCTGCACCCGACCGCGCTCTCGGAGGGCGCCGCGAGCCTGCTGCCCGGCCAGGTCCGGCCGGCCCTGCTGTGGACCTCGACGCTCGACGAGACCGGTGAGATCCTCTCGACCGGCGTGCGGCGGGTGCGCGTGAAGTCGGTGGCGAAGCTCGACTACGTCGGTGTGCAGCAGATGTTCGACAGTGATGATCCTGCCGCCTTCGACGAGAGATACGGGGACTCGCTGAGACTGCTGAAGGAGATCGGCGAGCTCCGCCTGGCACTCGAGGTCAAGCGCGGCGGCATCAGCCTGCCGCTGCCCGACCAGGAGATCGAGGTCAAGGGCGACCAGTGGCGCACCCGCTTCCGCAGCCTGCTGCCCGTCGAGGACTGGAACGCCCAGCTCTCTCTCCTCACCGGCTTCGGTGCCGCACGGATCATGCTCGACCACAAGGTCGGGCTGCTCCGCACCCTGCCGCCGGCCGATCCCCGCGACGTCGCCCGGCTCCGACGAACGGCCAAGGCGCTCAACGTGGATTGGCCCGAGAGCCAGTCGCCGGCGGACTTCATCCGCAGTCTGGATCCCGGCGACGGCCACGAGGCGGCGATGATCCTCGCCTCCACCCGACTGCTGCGGGGCAGCGCCTACGCCGCGTTCAACGGCACGCTCCCGGAGCTCACCGAGCACGCGGCGCTCGCCTCGCCCTACGCGCACGTGACCGCGCCCCTGCGCCGGTTGATCGACCGCTACGCGGGCGAGATCTGCGTGGCGCTCTGCGCCGGAACCCCTGTTCCCGACTGGGTTCTCGCGACGATGGACGAGCTGCCCGCGATCATGCAGGCCGCGGCCCGTCGCAGCAGCGGCTATGAGCGCGCCATCCTCGACCTCGTCGAGGCGGGCATGCTCGCGCCCCGCGTGGGGGAGAGTTTCGACGGCGTCGTCGTCGAGGTCAGTGACAAGGAGCCGACACACGGCACGGTGTCGATCCAGGATCCCGCAGTGGAGGCTGCGGTCGTGGGGACGACCGCGCTGCCGTTGGGGGACCCGGTCACCGTCAGGCTGGCCGAGGCCGACGTCCTCCGGCGCCGCGTCAGCTTCACGCTGGCGTAGCGGCGCCGGGTCGCCGGCGCCGCACCACGAGGATCTGCACGGCGACCACGATCACGACGCCCAGCCCGATCGCGGCGTAGGGCAGGTACTTGCCCCAGTGACTGCCGGGCACGTAGGAGAGGGTGCCCGTGATCGCGCCCTTCGTGGTCCCGACCTGGATCGGGATCGTCCACGTCTTGATCATGTGCGGCTTGTTCGGGTCCTTCGCCACGACTGGCGGCTCGACCGAACCCATCCAGTGGATGCGGTGGTCATGCCACTGGAACCGGTGGTTGGTCGAGAGTTCGGTCCACGTGGGGGTTCCCGTCGCACTGGCGGTCGAGGGAATCGAGCCGATGGTCTGCTCCTTGTTGAGGTACACCGCGGGGGAGAGGTCGTTCTGCCAGACCCCGTCCTTGGTGATCTTCGCGTAGGGCTCGCTCTGGTAGCCCTCGATGATCACCGGTTCGTCGCTGGTGTTCGTCACGGTGATGCCCTCGCCGTTGAGTGTCGCCTTCACCGTCACCCCCGGGACGTCGGGAGTCACGGCCGTCACCTTGGTCTGATAGCCGGTGAAGGTGGCGCCGTACGCCGGCAGCGCGATGCCCCACATCACAGTCGCCACCAGGAGGACGAGCGCGCCGACCCTGCTACGGTCGCTGGCGTGGCGGACCCGGGGGATGAGCTGACGCGCCTTGCGCTCGCCGCCCGCGACGGCCGTGATCCGTGGGCCGTGGAGGCGTTCGTCCGCGCCGCGCAGGCCGACGTCTGGCGTCTCTGCGCCCACCTCGGTGACCTCGACCGCGCCGACGATCTCGCGCAGGACTGCTTCCTCAGGGTGCTGCATTCGCTGAAGTCCTTCCGTGGGGACGCTCCCGTGCGCCCCTGGTTGTTCACGATCGTGCGACGGGTGGCGGCCGATGACATCGCCGCCCGGCAGCGACGTCGCCGTGAGCCGGTCGTCGCCCGTGCCGAGGTCGCACCCGACCATCAGGACGCCGTCACCCTGCAGGTGCTGTTGGAGGGGCTCGACGTCGACCGACGCGAGGCGTTCGTCCTCACGCAGGTCCTCGGCTTCTCGTACGTCGACGCCGCCGCGGTCGTCGGCTGCCCGATCGGCACGATCCGTTCCCGCGTCGCCCGCGCCCGCGAGGACCTGATCGACCGGCTGGCGCCGGAGGACGGGCTCGACCTCGCGCTCTGAGCGGCGACGGGTCATGCCCGACGTCGCAGCACGCTCGCCCCGGCTGCTCCGGCGGCGACGACGAGCGCGATGATCGAGAGGATCAGGGGCGCCTTCGAGTCGTCACTGTCATCGGCGTGATCAGCGCTGCTCGCACCGCTCGCCGTGGCAGGAGCTGTAGCGGACGCGTCATCGGCGCTCGCCGGGGTCAGGGTCAGCACCGGCGCGGGGTGCTCCGGCTCGGTGCCGTCGGCGCCGGCTTCCTCGATCCAGCGGACGATCGAGCCGTCGCTGTAGGTCTGCAGCGCCTTGAACTCGATCTGGTCCGCGTCCGTGGGGAGCGGGCCGACCGAGACGTCGAACTCCTGGAACTGACCCGGCTGGATCGCGTCCTTGGCGGAGTCGGCCGTCCAGGTGACGGTGGAGACGATCTCGGTGATCGGGCCGTCGTCGTCCGAGAGCGGAGTGGTGGGCTTGGTCGTCGTCGTCTTCGCGGTCCAGCCGGGGACGGGCCTTGTACGCACCGACGCGATCGGGTGGTCCGACGGGAACTGCACCTCAATCTTCGTGGTCGAGGCGGTGTCGGACTCGTCGGGGGCGCGGAAGGTGAGCTTGGTGTAGCCGCCCTGCGGTGCGGTGCCGGGGTTGACGGTGACGTGGGCGAAGGCCGGCGCGCCCAGGAAGAGGAGCGAGCCGACAGTGCTGAGGACGCCGGCAGCAGCCAGCGGTCGGGTGAGCTTCATGCCCCAACAGTCAGGCGCTCGAGGATTCTGGTTCCCGGCGGGAACTGAAATTGTGCTCGGCCCGACCTGTTCACCGTGGAGTGTTCTGTAGCGCGTGAAGCCCTGTCGGCCTGGGCCGATGGGGAGGCCGTCGACGTCGATCCGGCGGTGGTCCACGAGCATGTCGGCGGCTGCGCGGACTGCCGAGCGTTCGAAGCACGACTGGCCGCGCTGACGGCACTGACAGCCGCCCCGGCGGCCGCCCCGTCGGCCGTTCCGGACCTGGCGCCGGCCGTGGTGACTCGCCTTCGACGTCGCCGTGAGTCACGCCTGTACATCCTCCGTTGGGCCGTCGGCCTCATGGGTGGGGCCGAGCTCGGCAATGCGCTGCTCGAGCTGATCCTCCACGGCACGACCGAGGCGCATGCGACCCACGAGTCGCTCTCCTTCGCCATCGCCATCTCGCTCGCGCTGGTGGTCGCGGCGCTTCGGCCGCACCTCGCAGGCGGTTATGTCCCGGTCGTCGGCACCGCGGCTGCACTGCTCATGGCGACCGCCACCTTCGACGTCGTCAAGGGCCGGATCGCGGCGGTCGACGAGCTGCCCCACGTCGACCTCCTCGTCGGCCTGGTGATGCTCTGGCTGATCGCCCGCGAGCGCCCCGAGCCCCCGGCCCGCACGACGCGGAGCTGGCGCCCGCCGACGTACGGCGTCCCCCGGCTCGTGCCGCGCAGCGGTGGCCTTGCGCGTGTCTCCCTTGTACGGCCCGCCGCACGGCCGATCCGCATCGGCCTCGGGACCCTCATCGCGGGTGCCGTGGTGATGATCCCCAGCGCCGCCTCGGCGCATGCGATCCTCGACTCCAGCACTCCCGCACCCAATGCGGTGCTGACGACCGCGCCGACGACGGTCGAGCTGACCTTCAGCGAGTCCGTCACGCCACCGCCTGGTGCGCTGCGGGTCTTCGCGCCCGACGGATCGCGTGCCGACAACGGCGACGTCAAGGCCGACGGCCCCCACGTCAGCGTCTCGCTCGACGCGTCGGCGAGCGGTACCTACCTCGTCTCGTGGCGGGTCGTGTCGGCCGACTCCCATCCGGTCTCGGGTGCGTACACGTACTCCGTCGGGCACGCCTCGGCGGCCCCGACCGCCCCGAAGGCGGTCGGCAGCAGGGGCTTCAAGGTGGCGCTCGGAGTCTCGCGGTTCGTCGGCTATGCCGGCGGGGCGCTGCTCGTCGGCGGTATCGCCTTCTGGCTGCTCGGTGGCGGCCCGTCGCGGGCCGGACGGCGACTCGCGCTGGGTGGAGCGGCCGGTGTGCTGGTGGCCGGGATCGTCGACATCGCACTCAAGGGACCGCTCGACGCAGGCCTCGGTCTCAGCTCGATCTCGAACGGGGCGCTGCTCCAGGAGGTGCTCGGGACGACGTACGGCCGCGCGGAGCTGACCCGTGTCCTCATCGCCGTGATCCTGGCCGTCCTGGTCCTCGCGAAGGACCGCCTTCGCATCGCCGAATGGGGCGCGGTGTGTGGGATCTTCGCGGTCCTGGTGGCCCTGACCTTCGCCCTGGCCGGCCACGCCGCCGCAGGTGACGCGCGGCCGATCTCGGTGCCGAGCTGGACGCTGCACGCCCTCTCGATGATGGTCTGGCTCGGCGGCCTCGCCCAGCTGGTGGTCGACCGCGTCTGGCGCCAGCCCGACGCCCGGGAGGTCCTACGTCGCTTCTCGCTCGTGGCCCTCGTGTCCGTGGGCGTGCTCGTCGTGACCGGCCTCTTCCAGGCCTGGCGGCAGGTCCGCTCGCTCGGAGCGCTGGCGGACACGACGTACGGCCACCTGCTCTCCGTGAAGGTCGGCCTCGTCGTCGTCATCGTGGCGATCGCCTACGCCTCCCGCCGCTCCCTGCGTACGTCGACGACCCGGTCCGCACTCGGCCGGACGGTGCTCCTCGAGGTGGTCGCGCTGGTCGCCGTGCTGGGTGTGACATCGGGGCTGGTCGCGACCGAGCCGGCGGCGACGGCCTACCGCCCGACCGTGGCGAAGAACCTGACGATCGAGGGCGACACCGTGCAGGTCTCTGCCGTGCCGGCGGCCTCACGCCAGATGGAGCTGCACCTCTACGTCTTCGACAAGGACGGCCAGCCGGCCGACCCGGTCGAGCTGACCGCCACGGTCACCCTGCCGAGCCGCGACGTCGGGCCGCTGCCGGTCACCCTGCAGCACGTTGACGTCGGTCACAGCACCGGCCTGGTCAGCGTGCCGGTGGTGGGGGACTGGACCTTGGCGGTGACCGTGCGGGTCAACGACTTCGACGAGGCGACCAGGACGGTCACACTGCCGATCCACTGACTGCGTCACTCGGTGGCGACCGGGCGGTCGAGGTTGCTCCACTGGCTCCACGAGCCGGGGTAGAGCGACGCCTCGATCCCCGCGATCGCGAGCGCCGCGACCTCGTGGGCAGCCGTGACCCCCGAGCCGCAGTAGGCAGCCACGGGGCGCCGGCCGTCGACGCCCAGTGTCCCGAAGTGGGCCTTGAGCACGTCGGCGGGGAGGAAGTGGCCGTCGGCCGTGAGGTTGGCACCGGTGGGGGCGTTGAGCGCGCCGGGGATGTGACCGGCCTTGGGGTCGATCGGCTCGCTCTCGCCGCGGTACCGCTCCGGCGCGCGGGCATCGAGCAGCACGCCGTCGTAGCGCTCGACCTCGTCCAAGGGCAGCACGGGAAGGTGGCCCGGCGTCAACGTGACATCACCGACCGCGGGAGTGACGTCGTCGGTCGTGAGCTCGTAGCCCTCGGTGGTCCAGGCGTCGAGGCCGCCGTCGAGGAGTCGTACGTCGGCGACCCCGGCCCAACGGAGCAGCCACCACAGGCGCGCGGCAGCCAGGCAACCGTTCGCGTCGTAGGCCACCACGAGATCGCCGTCGTCCACGCCCCATCGGCGGGCTGCCTCCTGCAGGGTCTCGACGCTGGGCAGCGGGTGACGGCCATCCTCGGGCTTCCCCTGTGTCGCGAGCTCCCACTCCAGCGGCACGTACACCGCACCGGGGATGTGGCCGGTGAGGTAGTCGCCGTGTCCCGGCGGGCCGCCCAGCTTCCAGCGGACGTCGAGCACGACCGGCGGGGTGGGGGAGGCGAGGGCCTCGGCGAGCTCGGCGGCGGTGATGAGCACGGTCATCCCGTCACCCTAGACTCCGCCGCATGACTCCCCGAGAGATCACACCGCCGTCCGAGACCGTCCGAGCCGCGGCCGCTGAGCGGCTCGCGGGGCTGGCCACGCCGCCGGGTGCGCTGGGCCGACTCGGCGAGCTGGGCGTGTGGGTCGCGGCGACGCAGGGGGTGTGCCCGCCTGCGCCGGTCGACGACGTACGCCTCGTGATCTTCGCCGGCGACCACGGTGTCGCGGCGCACGGCGTCTCGGCCTTCCCGCCTGCGATCACGGGCGCGATGGTGCGGACCTTCCTCGCCGCGAAGTCCGGCGTGACGGCGCTGGCCGGTGCGCACGGCGTCGCAGTGCGCGTGCTGGACCTGGGTGTCGATGAGGACTTCGAGGATCTGCCGGCCGAGGTGCGCGAGCCCCTGCAGGCGCACAAGGTCCGGCGCTCGTCGGGTGCGCTCCACCTCGAGGACGCGCTCACCGCCGAGCAGACGCAGGCCGCGCTGGACGCGGGTGCTGCCGTCGCCGCCGAGGAGATCGCCGCCGGCGCACAGCTGCTGATCAGCGGTGACATGGGCATCGGCAACACCACGCCCGCGGCGGCGATGGTCGCTGCGGCTCTGGGCCTGCCGGCGTCGGAGGTCGTCGGCCGCGGCACCGGCATCGACGAGGCCGGGCTCCTGCACAAGATCGACGTGGTCGATGCGGCGCTGCGTCGCGCGGGCGATCGCCTGGACTCCCCGCTGGAGACCCTGCAGGCGGTCGGCTCGGCGGACCTGGCCGCCACCACCGGCTTCCTGCTGTATGCCGCCTCCCACGGTGTCCCCGTGCTGCTGGACGGCCTGATGTCAGTCGCGTGTGCGCTGACCGCCGACCGCTTCGCGCCGGGTGCGGCCGCGTGGTTCGCCGCCGGTCACCGTTCGACCGAGCCCGCCCAGTCGCTGGCGCTGTCGAAGCTCGGTCTTGAGCCGCTGCTCGACCTCGGCCTGCGGCTCGGCGAAGGCTCCGGCGCGGTCGCGGCCGTGCCGGTCGTGCGCTCGGCCGCCGCCCTGTTGCGGGACGTCGCGCTGCTCGCCGACCTGATGCCGGACGCGTGACCACAGGGACCAGCGGAACCTCGGTGGCTCAGCGCCACCAGGTGACTCGCAGTGACCGAGTTCGGCGGTGAGCATGCTGCGGGACGCGTGGCGACTGGCCGTCGGGACGCTGACTGCCCTCCCTGTGAGGCCGCCCGCGACGGTCGACCGCCGGCGAGCCATGTGGGCGATGATGCTTGCGCCGCTGGCGGTCCTGCCCCTGGCGGCGTCGGCGGGGGCGATCGTCTTCGGCGGGATCTGGCTCGACCTGCCGTCGCTCGTCATTGCTCTGTTGGCGATCGGGGCGGTCGTGCTGGGCAACCGCGCCTTCCACCTCGACGGGCTCTCCGATGTCGTCGACGGGATGGCTGCCTCGTTCGATCGAGAGCGATCGCTGGCCGTGATGAAGACTGGCACGTCCGGGCCTGCGGGGGTCGTCGCGATCGTGCTCGTGGTGGGGCTCCAGGTGGCAGCGATCGACGGGTTGGTCCGAGGCGCGCCGTGGGACGCGGTGATTGGCTGCGGTGGCCAGCAGTGCTCCCTCTTCGCCGCGCGCCTCGAGCGGGCGGCCGCTCTCCACGTCGCCGTGCTCGTCGGTGTGGCGCTCTGTGTCTCACGGCTCGCGCTCGCGACCTGTTGCGCTCGAGGCTTCGTGGCGGCTCGTCCCGACGGACTCGGCCGCACGTTCACCGAGACGGTGCCGCGTGAGACGGTGGCCCTCCTGTCGCTCGCCGGCGCAGTCGCCCTCGCCACCGCCAGCGAGTGGGCCGGGATCGCGTTCTGGCGCGGCGCCCTCGCCGCAGCCCTTGCCCTGGTGGTGGTCCTCGTCCTCTGTGCCCGCGCCATGCGGCGCTTCGGCGGCGTGACGGGAGATGTTTTCGGGGCGGCCGTCGAACTGGCGCTCGCCACGATCCTCGTCGTCCTGGCGTGAGCCGGGCGGCCACGGAACAGCGGCCGCCCGGCGTACGCCTAGAACTCCTCGTCGAAGCCCACCGTGCCGGTCACGCCGACCTGGTAGGCCGAGACCTTGCGCTCGAAGAAGTTCGAGAGCTCCTGCACGTCCTGCAGCTCCATGAAGGCCAGCGGGTTGGCCGAGCCGTAGATGATCGGCAGACCGAGCCGCTCCATGCGACGGTCGGCGACGAACTCCAGGTAGGAGCGCATGTCGGCCGTCGACAGCCCGGCGACGCCACGACCCAGCAGGTCCTCGGCGAACTGCGCCTCCGCGTCGACGCCCTCCCTCAGCATCTCCCGGACCTGCGCGGTCAGCTCGTCATCCCACAGCTCCGGCTCCTCCGCACGAGCCGTGTCGACCACGTCGAAGGCGAACGCCATGTGCATCGACTCATCACGGAAGACCCAGTTGGTGCCCGAGGCAAGCCCGTTGAGCAGCCCCCGCGATCGTAGGAAGTAGACATAGGCGAAGGCTCCGTAGAAGAAGAGCCCCTCGATGACCGCGGCGAAGCAGATCAGGTTGAGCAGGAACGCCCGCCGGTCCTCCCTGGTCTCCAGCCGGTGGAGGTCGCCGAGGGAGTCGATCCACTTGAAGCAGAAGTCCGCCTTGTGCTTGATCGACGGGATGTTCTCCACGGCGGCGAAGGCCTCGAACCGCTCGGTCTCGTCCGGGACGTAGGTGTCGAGCAGGTTCAGGTAGAACTGCACGTGCACCGCCTCCTCGAAGAGCTGCCGGGAGAGGTAGAGGCGGCCTTCGGGGGAGTTGACGTGCTGGTAGAGGTTGAGCACGAGGTTGTTCGCCACGATCGTGTCGCCGGTCGCGAAGAAGGCCACGAGGCGGGAGATCAGATGTCGCTCCGCCGGCGACATCCTGGCGAGATCCTTGAGATCGGTATGCAGGTCGATCTCCTCGACCGTCCAGGTGTTCTTGATCGCGTCCTTGAAGCGGTCGAAGAAGTGCGGGTAGCGCATCGGACGCAGCGTGAGGTCCATGCCGGGGTCGAGAAGGTTCATTCGCAGGCCTCACAGTGCTCGGGGTTCTCCAGGGAGCAGGCCACGGCCTCAGCCGCCGTGACCGACACGGTCGCCTGCTGGATCCGCGTCGCAGGTCGCGAGCGCAGGTAGTACGTCGTCTTGAGCCCCTGCTGCCACGCGTAGCGGTACATCGAGGAGAGCTTCCCGATGGTCGGGCCGGCCATGAAGAGGTTGAGCGACTGGCTCTGGTCGAGGTACGGCGACCGCGCGGCCGCGAGATCGATCAGCGCCTTCTGCGGCAGCTCCCAGGCGGTGCGGTAGAGCAGCCGGAGGTCCTCCGGAATGGCGGAGATGCCCTGGATGGAGCCCTCGGCACGCTTGATCTGCTCGCGCACGTCCGCGGTCCAGAGGCCGCGCGTCTTGAGCTCGCGCACCAGCGTCGTGTTGATCTGGAGGAACTCACCCGACAGCGTCTCGCGCTTGAACAGGTTGGAGACCTGCGGCTCGATGCACTCGTAGCAACCGGCGATGGAGGCGATCGTGGCGGTGGGCGCGATCGCCAGCAGCAGCGAGTTGCGCAGCCCCGTCTCGGCCACCTTGTCGCGAAGAGCGGACCACCGGGCGGTCTGCGTCGGAGTCGTGTCCCAGAGGTCCGGCTGCAGCTGCCCCTTCGCCGCCCGGGTGTCGGCGTACGCGGGATGCGGACCGTGCTGGACGGCCAGCGACGCCGAGACCTCCAGCGCCGTCAGGTAGATCTCCTCCTGGATCCTGGTGGAGAGCTCGAGCGCCTCAGCCGAGTCGAACGACAGCCCGAGGGCGAAGAAGACGTCCTGCAGGCCCATCAGCCCCAGTCCGATGGGACGCCAGCGTGGGTTGGACGCAGCCGACTCCGCCGACGGGTAGTAGTTGATGTCGATCACCCGGTCGAGGAACGGCACCGCCGTCCGTACGGTGTCGCGCAGCTTCTCCCAGTCGAGCTCGCCGCTCGTCACATGCTGCGCAAGGTTGATCGACCCCAGGTTGCAGACGGCCGTCTCCGAGTCCGACGAGACCTCGATGATCTCGGTGCACAGGTTGGAGAGGTGGACGGTCGGATGGCCCGGCCCGACATGCTCGTCACTCGTCTGGTTGCAGGTGCGGTTGGACGCGTCCTTGAAGGTCATCCACCCGTTGCCCGTCTGGGCGAGCGTGCGCATCATCTTCGCGTAGAGGTCGCGCGCCCTCATCGTACGCACCACCTGCCCGGCGGCCTCCACCGCGCGGTAGCGGACGTCGAACGCCGGCCCCCACAGGTCCACGAGCTCCGGGGCGACGTCGGGGTCGATCAGCGACCAGTCCCCGTCCGCCTCCACGCGGCGCATGAACTCGTCGGGGATCCAGTTGGCGAGGTTGAGGTTGTGCGTACGCCGGGCGTCCTCACCCGTGTTCTCCCGCAGCTCGAGGAACTCCTCGATGTCCGGGTGCCACGACTCCAGGTACACACACGCGGCCCCCTTGCGTCGGCCGCCCTGGTTGACCGCCGCGACCGATGCGTCGAGCGTGTTGAGGAACGGCACGATGCCGTTGGAGGCGCCGTTGGTGCCGCGGATCAGCGCACCACGGCCCCGGACGCGGGAGAACGAGATGCCGATGCCGCCGGCGAACTTCGACAGCTTGGCGATCTGCGCATACCGGCTGTAGATCGAGTCGAGCTCGTCGCGCGGGGAGTCGACGAGGTAGCACGAGGACATCTGTGAGTGCCGCGTCCCGGAGTTGAAGAGTGTCGGCGACGACGGCGATCTTGGTGACGTCAACGGGCTCGCTGTCGCCGTTGCGTTTGCGGATTTCCACAGGTGCTCCCCTCGGAGTTGCTCGAGAGGAGACGACGGGACGGCCACCGCGAGGTGGCGCCTGGCGTCAGCCCACCCTCGAGGCCTCGGACCACCACGCCCGACGGGCGCGGTGCACTGTCAGGTATCGGACTCGCACGCCTCCCTTGCGGGGGAGCGCGCTCACCGTTGCGGGGCAGTCCCGGACTCTCACCGGATTCCCTGGTTCAGCTGCAGGAGCACCATATGTGGGATCGGATCCCAGACGTGGGACCAGATGTTGTGGCCCGCGTGTCGTCGGCGTGTCGCGCTCAGAGCACGAGCACGCGACCGGCAACGACGAGATGCACCTCGTCGCAGTGCTCGGCGACGCGCTGGTTGACCAGTCCCAGCAGGTCACGGAAGAGCCGTCCCGATCGGTACGTCGGCACGATGCCGAGTCCCACCTCGTTGGTCACCAGCACCGTCATCTCCGACCGTGCGTCCAGGGCGGCGACAGCGCGCGAGACCTCGGCCAGGACGGTGGAGGTGGCGACGTCAGCCGGGGCGTCCCACAACTCGTCCTCGTCGAGCAACGCGGTGAGCCAGGTGCCGAGGCAGTCGACGATCACGGGCCCGGCTGACGACAGCGAGCCTGCGAGGTCGCGGGTCTCGAGCGTCGTCCAGTGCTCCGGGCGTGCGTCACGGTGCTCGCGGACACGCGTGGCCCAGTCGGCATCGCTCTCGTCCTCGGGTGACGGGCCTGCGGCGACATAGGTCACCGGTGCGTCAGCGGGCAGGAGGGATTCGGCATGGCGGGACTTCCCCGAGCGGACACCGCCGGTGACCAAGACACGGGCAGCCTTCATCGGACTCCCTCCCGGGCAAGCGTGAGCAGGACGTCGACGTCGAGGTGAGCCTCGACCAGGTCGGCGCACACCACCGAGTTGGTGGACATGTTCTGTGCCTTGTACGGCGCCACCCGCACGCCCCGACGGGCGAAGGCGCGACAGAGACGGGTCGTGACGACCGACTTGCCGGCGTCCGACGTGGTGCCGGCGACGAGCAGCCCGCTCACGCGCCGGAGCCGGTCGAGCCGAGGTGCCACCGGTGCAGCAACCGGCAGTCGTCGTTGGCCCACCACTGCAGGTCGAGCCGGTCCATGCGGAAGGTCACCGGCAGATGAT